>CAYMLS010000040.1:1840-23214 GCA_964390665.1 uncultured Bacteroidales bacterium
GAGGAAACCTTTATAATCAATACCTGGGTGCTATGGATTGGATCAAAGGGAAGCTCAACGTTGCCTACCAGATTGAGGGGCAAATGGGAGGCCCTCGCAAGGAAGTATGGGAAATACCGCTGGATGTGTTCAAAGAAGCCATCATCAATGCCCTTTCGCACCGCGACTATTACGAGAAGGGCGCTGTCACCACCGTAGAGATGTTTATTGACAGGGTAGAGATATCCAATCCCGGTGATTTGCTTGAAGCTGTGGCGAAAGACTTCGGACAAAGAAGTCTCTCACGCAACCCCTTGATATTTGGCCTTTTCCACCGCATGAACATGGTAGAGAAGATTGGTTCTGGTATTCCCCGAATGAAAGAACTGATGCAAATGCACCATCTCCCCGAACCTCGCTATAAAACAGAGGGGATGTTTACTATCATCCTGCACAGGCATGGCGATTTTGCGAAGCAAAAGGGACTACTTTTGAACAAAATCGATGTACTTGCACCGGAGAGCCAATACCCCGATAACCTTAAACCCGATGAAATAACCATATTAAGTTTGATAGAAGGGGATGCACGAATTACTATTCCCCAATTGGCAGAAAAGATTTCAAAATCACCTGAAACCATCAAGCGACTGCTAAAAAAATTGCAAGACTCAAATTTACTTGAACGGAAGGGTTCGGCTAGAGTCGGCACATGGCATGTGAAAATTAAAAGGTAATTGATTATAGATTAATGACACCAAAGTGACACCAAAGTGACACCAAAAATGACACCAAAAATGAGATAATAAATGACAGATTACAACAAACTAGTGCCATACAGAATGAAACGCAATATATTGAATGTCAATGCGCAAACAAGCAAACTTAAGACGAACCGGGTCATGACAAAATATTTTGACACACACGCACATGATTATAATGCGCAGCATGGTAAAGCATGCAGTCAGACTGTTAGCGAGCTCTCCCGCATAGGCGGGACAGGCTATCTGACCTATTTAATCAAATTATAAACAGATGAAAATTCTCCGGGAAGCGGTCGGAAAAAAGGTTTCTGTAAAAATATTACAGAATATTTTTGAGAGATAATAATGACCAGGAGGAGGTATATAATCCGGAGATTGTAAAAAAAAAGACGAAACACCTGAAAAAGGCATCTCGTCTTTTTTTGTTGACCGACCAGGATTCGAACCTGGACAGACAGCTCCAAAAACTGTAGTGCTACCGTTACACCATCGGTCAGTTTCTCTTTTTGTTTAGAGATGGCAAAAGTATAAAAAAAATCCGTGCCGCGGTATTTTTTTTCAAAAAAAATTCAGCATTGTAAGCTTTTGTTGTGTTATGAAATGTTTTTCAGTTGGTTTCGTCAAAGAAAAGATTGGTTTGTTTTACACCGCCAGCGCTTTTTATTTCTTTGATGAGGTTGGGTGCTTTGAGTTCATTTTTCAAAGTAACATAGAAGGAAAACTCAAGAATTTCTTTGTCGGGTTCACCAATGGTTTTCAGGTTTACCAACTTATGTTTCCTGCAATATTTTTCAAGTATATTTCCAAAAGGATTGTCGTTGGTTTGTTCTTCATCAGCAATGATCTGCATCAGATATTCACGTTTGGTTGGTAACGAAAAATTGAGTTTGGAAATGATAAAATAGACAAATCCAATGAAAAGCGTTCCCATGATAGCAATGGAGTAAAGTTTTACCCCTGCCGCCAAACCAATGGCAAGGGAAAAAAATATGAACATGATATCTGATGAATCTTTTACAGCTGTGCGAAACCTTATAATAGACATGGCTCCGACCATACCGAAGGCCCTTGCAAGATTATTTCCAATAACCATTATTACAACCGCTGTGATCATGGTGAGCATGATCAACGAAACAGTGAATGAAGCGGAATAATTCAATCCGGTATAAGTATATTTATATAACAGGGCAATAAAAAAACCACAAGACATGGCCACCAAAATATTGGCAAAGACATCTTTTGCAGATATTGTAAATGTAAATATGGTTTGAAAATCTTCGATCATATTATTTTAAAAGTTAAAAATATGGGTTTTAAAGTGTACATCGTATCCTATGGTGTATTTTGAAAGTGCGTCTTTGCGAAGTCTGAAATCCTGCACCACAGAGCGCAACCAGGTGGGCATTTCATGGGTAAAGTATTTTATTTCCAGTATAAAATGCGAAGGGAACAGGTGCTTCAGTCCTTCATCTTTAAAAAGTTGACTATAAGATGGGTATACCATACTTCGGATGTTTTTATCAAATGTAATTCTAACACCAGGATCAAATAATCCAAAATATGCTTCCCGCTCATAACTTACCAATACCGTAGGACGCATATTTTCTTTTTTGTAGTGGTAGAAAAAGCGCCTGGCACTCAGTATGTTCTTCTCACCTTGCCTGGGGTTGAAATACCTGTGGATCTCACAGTTTTGCATCAATGGTTGAATATCGGTATATTTTGTTCTTGCCCGGTATTTTTGGATTCGGTTTTCAATTTTTTTCTTGATCTCGTAAGCAACCATTGATTCAGGCGTCTGGAAATTATAGGTTCTGATTCGGAACTTTTTACGCAAATTTACTCCATCCAGCTTTTCTCCATGGCAATCAAGATTATGTGTGTCCAGGTAAATGCTTCTTACGGTGTATTGGGGCAGTGGGTCATCCGTTATTTCTCCAAATTGATCGGCTTTCACAAACGGTATTATCCTTTCTCGCAGGTTGCCAAGTTGCCTGAATGGCACAAGGTATTTTCTTTCGTAGCGTAGTTTTTTTTCAATTGTTGTAAATTTCATTGGTCAGGCGTGAGATATATCCAATAATTGAAAGAGGTTGAGAAGGTATTTCCACATCGGTAAGCATATTTGGGAAGAGAGAATGATCTTCGGGTAGTGAATCGGTAAGGGCTGTTACAAATACTTTCTCTCTGCCATTAATGCGTTGTGCTGAATTATCAAAAGAGGTTACTCTGGCACTATAGGTTTGACTGCCCCAGGATCCTGAAAAAAATATTTGCTGGCCGGTTGTGATATACTGAACGTTGTAGGTGTCAACCGGAATAATTAACACAAACCTGTTGGTGTCGGCAATTTTAATTACAGTTTGGGTTTCAAGGGTGGCTGATGCTTGTTGCCTTATGATTTTCCCATCAATAGGGGAGGTAAGTACATATTTATCAAAAAGATTTTCGATTTGGAGGATTCTGTTTTCAATGGACTCAATATTTGCTTTTACGTATTCAACCTCCTCTTTCTTGGCTCCGGTTTTCATGGATTCATATTCACTCTCAGCTATGAGCAAATTTTGCCTTTTAATATTGAGTTCATTTTGCGAGAGCTCAAATGCTTCGTCTGAAATGTAACTTTCACTATGCAATAGTTTGTTACGGTTCGTAATTCGTTGTTGTGTTTCAAAATCCTGCAAGGCCAGGATTCTTTTTTCGTTGGCAATATCAATCAATTCGGGTTTTTCTCCTGATTGATAAACCTCCAGCAGTTTTTTTTGCACCATCAGCTCATCTTGAAGAGAGGCAAGATTGGAAGTTTGATATTGAGATATTAATCGCCCGATGGTATCACCTTTATTGACTATCTGATGGTGATAAATCTCCGGTGATAGTTCAAACCCAGCATGATCACCACGTTGAAACTCACTTACAGAATAATCAGAAATGCTGTTGAATTGGTAGTCTTTCAGGGTGCTTATGAGGTTGCCTTCGCCAGACTTTTCCAACATCCATTCTGATTTCGGATAAATGATCGCCTGGGAGCTAATGTGGTATGTTATTCTTTTACCCGAAGTGAAATAAGTCAGGGGAAAAATCATGATCATAAAGGGCAAAAGGATATATATTTTTTTGGATTTCACTGGATTTGCAGGTAATTTATTTGTTTTCAAACATAGGTTTAATAGGGAGTTAACCATTTGTTAACGCTAATTTCACATAGCAAATATACAAAGGTTTTATCAGGAATCTACGTCTTTATGCCTGTTGTTGGTTTTATTAGTGTTTGATTACCAGTTTTTTTATTAACTTTCCATCCGATGTGCTCAGTTGCAGGATGTAAACACCCGGTTCTAAATGATCTACACTAATTTTATCCATAGATTTTTCTGCCTGCAAATTCATTACAACTTTACCATCGAGAGAAAATATCTTTACCTGTTGTAAGATTGTCGTTGAGTTCGTTTCAGGGATGAGATAGATGAAATCTTTTGCGGGTATAGGATAAATTTTAAAACTTTGGTTGTTTGAAAGATGACTGTTTATGTTGGAAGTGAGCGGAATTCCGGACAAGGTTATATTGTCAAACCGATTGTTTCCTGATGCCAAAGAGGCATTTTCCCCCTGAAAAGTGATTTTGAATTTCAGATCAGGGTTATGGTCTGCTTGTGGCACATCAGCAAGATCAAAGGTTTTCAATTCCCAAATTGGGAGAATTTTTGTTTCATATGAAGGCAGTGCTTCGATCCAGTTTTCGCCATCGTTGAGCGAGTAAAAAAGTGTTTGCATTGTTGCTCCATTGTTGGTACGGGTGGTGGCATATCTAAACTGTAAATCTTTGTATCCTGATGAGGGGGTTTCGAAGATCAGTTCACGTGTATCCGAAGGGTTTCTGGCTCTTAACACAGCTCCCTGATCAGGTTGTTGCTCCATTTGCAGATTCAGATTGGAGACGGGGTCCTGATCTCTGTGTTTGCGCTCATCCATATATCCATCGCCGGTGCCCGGATATCTAATGAAGGGATTTCCAAAGGATGAATAGTCTGAAACTACTTCTGTAACTTCATCATTGAGGGAATTAAAATGCCAGTAGTGTACCAATACCGACTCGTCGATCTGAATAAAATGGGCTTTTAAATGAATATCTGATGAAGGAGTGATATTGATCACTGCCTGAGAAGCGCTGCTGTGCCCTTCCCAATGACTGAATGCATATCCTGGCGCCGGGATCGCTTCTACCTGAACAGGTATACCTTCGAAATACGCACCTTGCCATGGATAGGGGTTTGAATGGATTCCAGGTGTTTGCGGATCGATCATGATCGAGTTTACCCTTATTTTTCCAGCTGCAGGTAAATTCACATCTGCTGTCAGGTTTATCTCATGATCAATGTCAAATTGATCTCTTATGTGTGAAAACTGATACTCGGGTCGATAGTCGGCAAATCGGAGCATTCTGTTGATGTTGTTTTCCCATTCACTCATATTTCCTGCCGGTTGTGTCCAGCGTTGCTGCTGATTGGGCATTTCATCCTCTATGTCCTCTTTTGCATTGTTAATGAGTGCTTTTACACGATCGGGCAAAAATGCAGTATTCAGAAGATCGGCAAACCGGTTGATGAACCGGTTCCTGAATTGTTCATTTTCGAGCAGTTTTCGCAGAAACAGTGTTGACCAGTCAGGATTTGGCCATCCCGGCCCGTTTTCCTGTGTGGCAAATTGAAGTGTGTTATGGTTATAACTGTCGTTATATAAACTAAATCCAAAATCAGTGTCGTATAACAACCAGCGCCATCTGCCATCATGCCCTTTGGGGGCATCGGGTATATATTCAGGTGTACGTAACCTCCAGTATTTGATGTTATTTCCAGGCCAGTCGGTATTGGAGGCGTATATGTTGGCAATTTGATAATCTATAAAGCAAGATATGTCTATCTGAGTTGTAATGTGATCATAATTATCCGGGTTACTTAAAGTATTGTTTTCAATAAAGTTAAATATCTCATTGTAATGATCAATGCTCCCTTCGGATACCAATCCATAATTTTGAATCAGATCGATGTTGTTTCTGTCTACTCCATACACTCGTTCCAGGTATTTGTCATCCATACGTTCTCTGATATTATGTATTCCCCAATATTCGCCATTGATGTAAACGATTGCCGGTTGATAGCTTTGTGTACCTATATCAAGGTGAGAAACAGTTTTTTGAATGACCGCATCACGCAAAAGTGTCTTGAAATAATCGTTTCCTGAATTTCTTAATATCAACACATCATACGATTCATAAGGTAAGTCTTTAAAAAATTGATATTCCATATCGCCTTTCCCATAGGAATTGCGGGCATAAACCCTGATGGATTTCATGGGGTATGAGCGACTGAATCCACCATGTATACGTATTCCTACGTCTTGTTTCAATGTTGGTACTGACTCTCCTGGTTCAAAAAATTCAAAATGGGTACGTTTTTCCGTTATTCTTCCCCTTAAATGATAATTTGCCTGGGTTCCTCCATTGGCTTCGGAGAGCGGATGTTCTTCTCTCCATTTGTCAAATTCATAGCCAGCCACATAGATGCCATTGTAGTAATTAAAAAGTCCATCTTCCTGTGTGGTAAGTGAAATAACAGGTAATTCATTCGTATTCAACCCCTCATTGTTCATAAAGTAGGAGTTGGTGGATATAGGACTGGGCAGGTGTCCTGATTTTGAGGCAATGGTTTTAACGACCATACCCTTTTTCACAGGATATGAAGGTAAATACCAGGGATGATGATCAAATGATGTTGAAATGTCACTGATGCGGTTAGGTTCATCAGATGGATCGTAAATATTGATGGGAGAAGTGTACTGGTGCGTGGTGAAATTTTTGTAAAGTAAATCACCTGTTTGATCATCAGGATCCCGGGGGTATTTGTTTTTGTAAGGGTAGGTTGTTCCCTGCAGGTTGGAAGTATCGGGGTCTGATCCGTCCGTGGTATAGTAAATATTTGCCTCGGGGTCGGTGTGGCTGATGATCAGTTCAAATTCATTTGCGTAGAATCCGGCACTTGCTGAAGCAACGGGTTCTTCTAGAATGCTGTAGAAGGGTTCGGTATTATTAGGATTTTCAGGTGTAGGCTCATTGAAAAAAACATTTTGGGATGATCCGTCGGGGAATTTTCCGTAAGAAATATCTAAGGGTAGGGTTATTGCAGGTATACTGTCAATGATGTTTCCTTGCGGGTCGTTCAGAAAAACCCCTTCCTGTCCGTTATTGATCTTGAAATTGGTGTGGTATTCAGAGGTTACTGTATAGAGGTATTCACCGCTGACAGGCCGCTGCAGCGTGTTATCGGGCATACGCCAGCCCACCGATAGGTTGTCGCCTCCCTGATCTTCTTTCATGAATGCTGATATGAAATAGTATTGATCTTTTGCCAGTGAAATGGGTTCTGATTGCTGTTCCGGGTGTTTATCCCACTGAAGATGTGAGGTCCAGTCCCATACGTTTGCGATCAATGTGGTATCTTCTGGTGAGGTTGATGAGCTGAGAAAGAGTTTTCCATTGTCATCACTGGCGATCCAGAAAGTATAGTTCCCTGTTTGGGGTGCTTTCACATAGCCATAAATATGTTGTCCATAATAATCTGCAACATCAACAGGGGCATCAAAAAGTCCATCAAGGATTTCGGTAAACTCCGGATTGTCTGGATATTTTGGATCATTCCAGAGGTCAGAAACAGCGGTTCCGGTAATGTTCGTATACACGTCTCTTTTCAATCCATTCCTGTAGATTATTTCCTCTACCGAAGGTTTACGGTCTTTGCCCGAGGCCCATATTAACAAATAATCATCAGGTTCTAATGTTACGGAGGGAAGTGTCCATTTCAGGGGTTCTGAAATATCATCTGATAATCCATATCCTTCAAGATTAACCGGCTCGCTGCCTGCATTATACAACTCGACCCAGTCTTCATAATCGCCATCTTCATCAGCATGGAATGAACCATTAGACGACATTATTTCATTGATTTTAATGTTTTGACCAATGGATTTGAAGTTGCCGGATATGAAAACAGTGATGGCAATGATGACAAAAATGAATGCTTTTTTCATCTGTTTATAATTTTATTAAATAGGTCAGATGGAGCTCGCCAGCAATCTGACTGCATGTTTTACATTGCCACGAATTATAATCATGCGCGTGTGTGTCAAAAATTATGTCATGGCTCGGTTCATCTGTTTATAATTTTATTAAATAGGTCAGATAGCCTGTCCCGCCTATGCGGGAGAGCTCGCTAACAGTCTGCCTGCATGTTTTACATGCCGCGATTTATAATCATGTACGTGTGTGTCAAAATCTTTGTCATGGCTCGGTTCATCTGTTTATAATTTTATTAATTCGGTTCTCGTTTTTTCCGACGAGAGAGCTCGCTTACAGCCGTACTGCATGCTTTACATGCCCTGAATTATAATCATGCGCGTGTGTGTCAATAGTATTGTCATGGCTCGGTTCATTCGATGACAATTTAGTTCATTGTTGAAATGAACAGACCCTGTAAGATCTGTTATGGTAAAAAATATTCTCACCAAAAATCAAAGATACGCATTTGCTGTAAGGTAGGAAACATCTTTAAACATTCAGAATTACCAGGCATCTTATCTTGTACTATGGATGCCATCTTTCTGGATTGATGATTGACCTGAAATGCCGATGGTCTTTCTTTTCATTGGATATCGAGTTGTTTTCACCTTTTTTTGTCCGGGAACCTTTTTCCGGTGATCCACTACATTGTATTTAACGCATAAAGTGCAGCATTTGAGCGGTAGGTTGGATTATTGGAGATTTTATCAACATTCATCGGGAAAAAATTCTATGAAAGAACCTCCCCGCAGTGTTTGCAATAAACCGCATCCTTATCATGCCCCTTCTTATTACAGGTTTTGCAGACAATAGCGTCTGATTGCCCGCCGTGTTCTCTTTCTCTGGTAAGTTCTGACGAAACAATACCCGTGGGTATGGCGATGATGCTGTATCCGAGCAACATGATAAAGGATGCAATGAACTTTCCCACGCCGGTTACAGGCACAATATCACCATATCCCACAGTAGTAAGTGTAATGATGGCCCAGTAGATGCTCAGCGGTATGGAATAAAACCCGTTTTCTCCTCCTTCCACTACATACATGACACTGCCCAGTAGCAGTACCAGCACCAGCACAAACACCATGAATATCAAAATCTTGCTAAAACTTGCGCGTAACGCAGATACGAGGATGTTCCCTGCTTTTATATAGCGATATAATTTAAGAATCCTGTAAATGCGCAATAAACGGAGCGATCTGATCACAATAAGCGGATGTACACCCGGAAGAAAATAGGTGATATAAGTGGGCAAAATTGCCAGCAGGTCAATGATACCAAAAAAACTGGTGACATATTGAAGCGGGCGGGGATGGCTGAGAATCCTTAAAATGTATTCTACTGTAAATGTGATGGTGATAACCCATTCTATCCAAAAAAAGATATAACTGTATTTTTCTCTGATCTCTGTTATGCTTTCAAACATAACAGAAAGTATACTCACAACAATGAAAATGAGCAACAATTCATCAAAAAGCCGCCCGTAAAAAGTATCGGACTCAAAAATGATTCTGTGTGTCTTTTCTCGCCAGGAAGCAACTTTTTGGGGTTCTTTTTCGGAGGATGTTGTGTTCATACATCTTGGTTTTTCAGATAACGGAATTCTTCAAAATCACTATTTTATAAGAGCGAAACAAATATAAACATTATCGAAAGACCTCGCAATTGAAGGTTGAAGGACGAGAATTATATCCGGTTGATAATATCTCACTTCCTATTTGTCAGGGTTGAACATAAAAAGGGATGTTCACGGTAGCGGCATTGTTATGTTCATCGGTTGCATACACCAAAATCCGGTAAGCGCCTTCCTCAGCAGGAGCTTCAAAAATGATTTCGGATATGCTGGTGGATAAAACCTTGCCGTCAAGACTGGCAGGTCTGGGTTCGTAATCGCCACCCTCGCTGAGTTCTTTGGGTTCGGGCATCACTTCGGCCCTTACCTGCAGGGTTTCTTTACTGGCATGTTCCAAACCAATGTTTACAGTATATTGCTGATCGGGGGAAAGACGAACATTGTCAAACCGACCTCCTTTGTTCTTTATGGTTGCAGAGAGGATATGAGGAGCCATATGCTGTGGTTTTTCACCTGTCCACAAATGCTGCATCACACCAATGGGTTCTGTTTTTTCACCATTTTCCGTATATAAACCATACCAGGAGGGTGTACGTTCTTGTTTTTGACCCCATAAAAATACGAATGATCCCATACATTTTTCGTCATTTGCCAGGATCGCCTTTTGGTATCTTTCTTTGATTGCATTGGCTTTTTCCGAAGAAGTTTGTTCGATGGGCGATCCCCAATCGGTAAGTGCTACTTCCCAATGCCCTGTAGCTCCCCATTCAGTGACGAGGTAAGGCCCTTCGTATCCTGCTTCCCTGACGCGTTGCGGCAGGTTTATAATATCGGCATACATTTGAATGGACAGAAAGTCAAGTGCCGGCGCCCGTTGTTCAATCTCCTTTACGATATCAGCACTGATACCAGCCAACATGGTGGTTACAACGTGGTTACCATCCACTTCTTTGATCATCAGTGCAATGTCGTTGACAGCATCCCAAACACGTGGATTGGCGTAATGCAGGTTCAGTTCATTGCCGATACCCCAACCCAAAAGGGCAGGGTGATCTTTGAGGGGTTCCACCTCTTTGCTCAGTCTTTCCAGCTGTTCTGCCACCGCTTTTTCATCGTTGTAATCAAATCCATGTCTTTCCTTGCCCACATCCAGTCCCATCATTACCATCAACCCGTGCTCGTGTGCGCTATCGAGGGCCTGCAGTGCGGTTTGTTCTTCGCTGCCCGTACTCCAGGTACGAAAAGCATTTCCGCCGTGTTCTGCTATTTCCTCACATGGACCATATTGGCAGCCAGCTCCTTCCACAAAAAAAGATTCTCCATTTACAAACAGACGATATCTGCCATCTGTCTGTTTTACTTCAACTTTTGAGGGTCCGGGGGTCTTTTCCTCTTTTTCAGCCTCATCGCTATTGTTGCAGGCATGAAATCCTACGGATAAAAAGACGATGATGACAAAGTTTCTTAATTTTCTCATGCTTTTATTTTTTAGTATTTTGATATTTGTTGTTTTAAATCATGATGCCATAGGTCGGATTTTAGCAGCAACAGTGTTGTTATATCCTTTGGTTTTTTTTCCTTTTTCGTGATGCATAGCTAAAAGTAAACTACGAATTGATTTATTTGTTACCGAATGAGTTTCGATTCGAGTTCCTCCAGTGATTTTCCTTTTGTTTCGGGCACAAAGCGCCATACAAAGAGCAATGCCATCAACCCGAAGAAGGAATAGATGAAATAGGTGTTGCTGCTTCCCATGTATTCCATCTGAACCGGGAAAACGGTTGCTACGGAAAAACTCACGATCGAATTCCAGAAACCCATGATGGAAATGGCCAAACCCCTTAATTTATTGGGGAAGATCTCCGATAGCAGGGTCCACATCACAGGTCCCATCGATATGGCGAAGGAAGCCACAAATAGTATCAATCCTATCAGCACCCACAAAGAGTTAATGGTAATGGAGTGTTTCAGAATGATCTCTTTAAAACTGTTGTAGGTTTGCTGACCCACATTTTCTTTTACCTGGCTGAAAAATGCCACTTCATTTTCGAAAGGCTGATTGTTTAGTTTTTTAAGGTTTTGTAAGTTTTCCAGGTGCAAAGTGCTAACTTCCATTGCATTTACTTCGCTCAGCAATTCGCTCATGGAATTTTCATTGATCACATATTTCGCATTGTGAAAGGAAAGCCCGACCAGCGCAAGAGAAATAAATATGCCTGTGGCACCGATATAGAGTAGAGGTTTTCGTCCCAGACTATCGATCAAAAACATGGCAACAATGGTCATAACAACATTGGTAACGCCCAGAATGGCAGCCTGTAGAAAAGCAGCATCTTTTCCCCCGCCTGCCATTTCAAAGATCATAGGTGCGTAATAAAAAATAGCGTTGATACCTGTTATTTGCTGGAAAAAAGCGATGCCAAATCCAATGATCAAAACGGTTTTCATTTTTTTGGAGAATACATCAGCCCACCTTGCCTTGTCTTTGTTCACTTCCTCGTGTAAGCTCCGGTTTATTTCTGCCTGTTCTTTTTCAGCATTTACCAGTCCATGGATTTTCACCAGTACACCCTTTGCTTCTTCCATCAATCCTTTTTGCATCAGCCATCTGGGGCTTCTCGGCACAAAAAACAGGAATACAAAATACAGAATGGCAGGTACTGCTTCCACACCCAGCATGATACGCCATTTTATATCTGGTTCGGCAATGGTTTGCTGAAAATAATAGTTGGAGAAATAGGCAATGGAAATTCCAAGCACGATATTGAGCTGGTTGAAGGTGACCAATGTACCTCTGAGTTTACGGGGAGCAATTTCGGCAATGTACATCGGTGCAACCAGGATGGCCATCCCTACACCCAATCCACCAACGATGCGGGCAATGAGAAAAACAAAAATATCGTTTGCCAGTGCCGAAACCACTGCACTCAGGGTGAAAAGCAATGCTGTGGTCATCAGTATCCTTCGGCGTCCAAACCTGTCAGCTAATCTACCGGCGATAATATTACCCAAAATGGCACCAAGTATGAGGGAACTCACCGAGAAACCGATCAGGAAAGATCCCGAATTCATGCCGAAGGTGTCGCGGTAGAAAGGAGTTGCCCCGGAAATAACAGCACTGTCGAAACCCAGCAGAAAACCTCCCAGCGCAACGATCAGGGAAATGAGTACGGTATACATTTTTTTTGTCATGACATAGGTATTTGCAGGTGTGATCATACGGTTAAGGGTCATGAAACGGCATACCCTGGCCCGTAGATGAAAAAAACATCTGTTTTATGAATGCATAAAAATCAATGGAAAAAAAAAACCGGTAAAAAAGGCAAGAGCATGCTCCTGTCTTTTTTACCGGACAAAAAATGAATTAGTATCCAATATTTTGTTGGAAACCACCTTCAGAAAGGTCGAGTTCTGTTTGTGGTATGGGCAGAAATCCCTTTGTGGCACTGTTAAAAGTTACATCAAAAACAGCCTGGTCACCTTCGTAGTTGGGTCCTCTGATCCCTTGATCTGTAAATTCCTGTTCGGCCACGGCAACTCCTTGTCGCAGAACATCAAAATACCTCAGACCTTCCAAAGAAAGTTCCAGTCGTCTTTCGCGGAGTATATTTTCGGCTGTTGCCGGCACAGGGTCAAGTCCTGCCCTTTCTCTTACCCTGTCGAGGTAATCTTGTTTGGAAGCGCTGTTGAGTTCGGCGGCCATCAGCAACACATCAGAAAACCTTATCGCTCTGTGGTTGGTTGTTCTGTTGAGTTCGAACTGTCCGTCAGATCCCCAGTGTTCAGCATCAGAGCTGTATTTGTTGGAGAAATATCCGGTGTGCTGATATCCTATGGAAAGGCTACCATCGATAACTTCCTGGGTAAGAATTGTATGTTCGAATCTTGGGTCATCCTCAAGGTCGAGAGCAAGTTCATGGCTCACCGGAGCGAAACTCCATCCCCTGTCCCAGTTATCAGAACCAGTAACGCGTGGTCCCATCATTTGAGATGCCAGGTTTCCATTTCCACCGCGAACATAGTCCCAATCCCACCATGGTGGTGTATCGCCATAAGATATTTCGAATACCGATTCCACACCAAATTCGCCATCCAGGCTAAAATTTGTTTCATAATCTTCGAAAAGATCATGTCCGCTGTTATTGATCAGGTCTTCCAGGTGATCAAGCACAAAAGTCTGGTCAACACTGGTACCATTGGCATCCAGGGTTCCACCGTAAACGCCGTTGTAGAAAAGAAATACGCGCCCCAGTAATCCTTTGGCAGCCCATTTTGTAACACGTCCTGCCTGAGCAGAGGTGACAGATTCGGGAAGGTCTTCCGCTGCTTCCACCAGGTCGAGAACGATCTGGTCATATACCTCTTTCGGGTCGTTTTGCTCTTGCTTGTATTCGGAGGTCGATTTGATGGTTTCGGTAAGCAGGGGTATATTTTCGAAATAGCTAACCAATTCAAAATAAAACCATGCGCGCATAAATTTTGCTTCAGCAATGGTGCGGGTTTTGAATTCGTCGGAAGCATCAATATCTTCAATGACCTCCAGAAATAGATTGGCACGGTAAATACCAACATAGTTTTTGATCCACATAGAGTGAACGATGGGATTGGTAGAGGGGATATCGAAGTTATTGAGCTGGTTCCAGTTAAAACCATCGTTGGAATCAGAACCACCTGCAAAGGCATCGTCAGACAAAACATCAGAAACCATGATAGCCGGTGACCATGAAACTCCCGGTGTGGATTGATATGTAAGTGCATCGTATATTGCTACCAGTGCCTGGTAAGCCTGATCTTCGGTTTGATAGAAATTGGATGATACTTCCTGATCGAGCGGTTGCAGATCCAGAAAATCCTCATTACAGGCAGTAAAAAACAAGACAAAAACGAGCGACTTTGCTATATTACTGATTATTTTTTTCATATGTTTTATTTTTTTGTGTTTTAGAAAGAAATGGAAGTGCCTAACCTGAAAGTACGAGACTGAGGATAAATACCCCGGTCAATACCAATATCGAAAGAGCTCATAGCGCCAATTTCGGGGTCTGCACCACTATAGCGAGTAAGTGTGAAAACATTTTCGGCAGAAATATAAATTCTCCAGTTGTTGGATTTTATGCGCTGCAAAAAGCTGGAAGGAAGGGTATATCCTATTTGAATATTTTTCAAGCGGACGTAAGAACCATCCTCGATATACAGATCAGAAACCCTGTAGTTGTTGTTTGTATCTAACCAGGTAAACCGTGGTAGCGTGTTGGAAGTACCTTCACCGGTCCAGCGTTCCAGTATATCGGTGGTGCGGTTGGTATAGCGCAGGTCCTGTCGCTGCATACCGTTAAATATGTCGTTTCCATAGGTTCCGGTGATCAAAAATCCCACATCGAAATTTTTGTAGTTGGCCGTACCATTCATACCGAAGGTCCAGTCGGGAGTAGGATTACCGATCATGGTTCTGTCATCGGGGTTGATGACACCATCATTGTTCACATCCACAAATCTGACATCACCAGGTTTTGCATTGGGTTGAAGAGGGCTTCCTGTAGAACCGATATGTTGAAATACTTCTGTTTCGTTCTGGAAGATGCCATCTGTTTCGTACCCCCAGAAATAGGCGATGGGCAGGCCGATCTCAGCACGTGTAACCATTCCGGCCACTGCCCATGTAGCACCGGGCAAAACACCTTCTTCATTACCAATGTTGGTCATTTTGTTTTGGTTGTAAGCACCGTTAATACCTATGGAATAGCTGAAGTCGTTAGCACTGTTTCGCCAGTTAAGAGATAATTCCACACCTCTGTTTTCCACACTTCCCACATTGTCGAAAGGGGGTTCGTTACCCACATGAGCAGGGATGGGAATACGTTCGAGCAGCCCACTGGTTGTTTTCACATAATAATCCACTGTAGCGGTAAGTCGGTTGTTAAAAGCACCCAGGTCAATGGCAATATCAATTTGTTCTGATTCTTCCCATCTTAGGTCTGCGTTTTCAATAAAAGAAGGGGAGGCGCCTACTACACGACCTGCGCCAAAAATATATCCTCTGCTGTTGTTCATGGTAGAAATAAATTGATAATTACCAATATTCTCATTACCATTTATACCCCATGAAGCCCTGAGTTTAACCAGTTCAAGAGCGCCAAGTCCGGGGAAGAAATCTTCTTCACTGATGATCCATGAAGCACCCAAAGAGGGGAAAGTACCGAAGCGGTTGTTCTCACCAAAGCGCGATGAGCCATCGTGGCGTATGGTTGCGTTGAAAGAATACCGGCTTTGGTAGTCATACATGACCCTTCCAAAATATGAAAACAAAGATGCATGCGAAGCACCACCTGAAGCCTGCCATACGGTATCGGTAGCCATGTTCAGGTATACATGATTGGGATCGGTAATGGGTACTTTGGCATTGGATCCGGAAAGATTTTCGAAATTAAATTTATTGGCAGTAGTACCGGCAAGAGCAGAAAAATTATGATCGCCAAATTGCCGGTTGTAGGAAAGTGTATTTTCCCATTGCCAGGTAAAATATCTGTCGATATTTTTGGATACCGAGGTTTTATCGTCGTTAAGTTGTGCTCCGTTGAGGTAAAAAAGCGGGCGGTACGAATCAAACATCACATAAGAGAGGTCGATACCAAAAGATGTTTTGAATTTTAAACCTTCGATGACTTCCAGTTCTCCGTATATATTTCCGATCAGTTTGTCTGCACGTGTTCTGCCGGTCTGGGTTTCAAGAAGTGCTAATGGATTTACAACTTCTGCGCCTACCAGGTTGGAGATGCCATACACTTTGCCATCATCAGAAGTTACCACAGGTTCGGTGGCATAGGGTGCCTGGCCGAGTGTGGTTTCATTTTCCTCATAGAGGGGAGTAAGGGGGTCGAGGTTGAGGGCACTGCTGAAAGCCCCATTGAAAGAGGTATTGCTCCCGATTCCTCTTGTTTCGATGTGAGAATAGGCCAGGTTGTTCCCAAAATTGAAGAAATCATTTACCTGATGGGTGGTGTTTAATCGGGCAGTGATGCGGTCGAACTGTGATTTGTCGCCGCCAATGATACCTTGTTGTGAAAAATATCCTAAAGATGAAGAGTAGGTACTTCTTTCGTTTCCGCCGCTGACGTTCACATCATGATTAAGAATAGGAGCATTGGTTTCAAAGAGCGATTCCTGCCAGTTGGTGTTATGCAAAGGGATTTCATTGAGGTCGAAAGGTTCCGAAAGACCTGCATTGGCTGCCCCTTCGTTCATGAGCATTCTGTATTGTTCGGCATCGAGCATATCGATGGTTTTGGTTACGTTTTGAATGCCCTGATATCCTGAATAGGTAACCCTCATATCGCCATCCTGTCCACTTTTGGTGGTAATAAGGATGACACCATTGGCTGCCCTGGCGCCATAAATGGCAGCAGATGCAGCATCTTTAAGGACGTCCATGGATTCGATATCTCCGGGATTGAGGTAATCAATATTTCCCACAGCCAATCCATCAACAATATAAAGAGGGTTTGCATTTCCGGTTGTTCCAGCACCTCTGATCCTTACGGTGGGTGCTTCACCGGGTTGTCCCGACTGGTTGGTGACCAGAACACCGGCGGTACGTCCCTGCAGTGCCTGATCTACCCTTACGATGGGTTGCGCATTGATTTCTTCGGAATCAATGCTGGATATAGCACCGGTCACCACTTTTTTCTTCTGCGAACCATATCCTACTACCACAAATTCATCAAAAGTGGTGATATCAGGATGTAATTCCACATTTAAAGTAGTGGTTTCACCTTCCGTGAGTGTAATTTCAATGTTTTCCGGGGTATAACCCACATAGCTGAATACAACATTGTAGGTTCCGGCATCCAGATCCAGGGTATATTCTCCTTCCATGTTGGTTACGGTACCTTTAGCCGTGCCTTCTACTATGATATTGGCACCGGGCAATGATTCATCTGTCATGCGGTCGGTAACCACCCCCTGCAGGGTTTGCCCCTGAATTTGGTGAATACTCAATAATCCTGTAAGCAGGAAAATAAAGTACAAGTAGGGTGTTTTCATGTTTTGTTTTTTTAGTTGATAATTAATTGAGTTTTTTAGTAAGTAGCATTCTGATTCTGCATTCGTTGGTAAGATTAAAAACGATCTCACTTTTTTTTATCCATGATTTTTTTTAGATGGATTTTTCCCGGAAAAAAAGAGACCCAAAAACCGGGATTTTTCAATGTTGGATTGGTCAGGATGTCATCTTTCCATAAGATGCTCAAAAAGGGTTTAAACAGGCTGAAAAACGCGGATATAATCAACTTTCATTTGCTGGGGAAAAACCGTTTGATCATCAGGATTTCCGGGCCAGTTACCACCCACGGCAATATTGAAAAGAAAGAAGAACGAATCGTGAAATTCGGTCATGTCAGAAGCAGTAATGTTCAGGACACCGTATTCCACATCGTTTACGAACCATCTGATGGCAATTTCATCCCATATGATTGAAAACACATGATATTCATCGGCAAAAGTGCCTGATGGCAGGGTATATCCATTTCCGGTGTATACATGTCCGTTGTTGTCCCAGTGTAAAGTACCATGAACAGTGTTTTCCCGTCCATTGCCACCCACCATTTCCATGATATCGATTTCTCCGGAGGCAGGCCAGCTTACAGAGGTTATATTGTCGCCCAGCATCCACAGTGCAGGCCAAATTCCCTGTCCTTTCGGGAGCAGCGCCCTTATGTCGATCCTTCCGTATTGAAAAGATTTTTTACCCTGGGTTTTCATGCGTGCAGAAGTGTAATTTCTTCCACCAAAATTCTGTTGACGTGCTTCAATGGTAAGAATACCATCTTCCACCCATGCATTTTCTTCACGATAGTATTGCAATTCATTATTTCCCCATCCGCAAAGTCCGGGGCATCCATCACCGATTTCGAAAACCCAGTTGTTTGTATTGATCTGTGAACCTTCAAACTCATCATTCCATACCAGTTCATATCCTTCGTAAACGACTGGTGTGGTATAGCCGTCTTCGGCAGAAACAGCACCATCGCCAAGAGAAACAGGCAACGAGATCAGTTCCCGGATGAATCTTCCTGATTCACCATAGGCCCTTACATCTAACTGATAAATACCGGTTTGGGTAAAGGTATATTCAAAATTTCCTGTTGTGTTGGTTTGTTCCGGTTCTTCACTGGTGCCGATGCGCAGTTGATATTCAACTGTATTTTCTGCTGTTGCCAGGATGGCCGCCAAGCCATTATCATCCACATTTACCTCCACCGAAAGGTCAGAAGGGTCATTATTGGGGGTGTTGTTTTGTTCCTCGCAGGAAGACAAAACACCTATGAGAACAAACATGAAAAAGAAAACGGGTTTTATGAAGGGATGCATAAGATTGAAAAAAGGGTTTTTAAAGCGGACAAAGGCAAGGTTGCCTGGTTGTATAAGAAAAAGTTATGATCCTGCCGGAGCAGGATCATAACGATCATTACCAACTAACCAACTATTCAAACATAAGATTGCGTACGTAGAATGTACCGGCAGCACCGTGTCCGCCGCCACCAAGTCCAAGATAGATCATATCCAGGTCGACTCTTTCTTTTACATCTGTTACCAGGTCAAAAGTATAGGTTTGCCATGCCCCAACTACAAGGTCTTCACCCTCCACAACAAATTGTACCGGGCTGTTCCACCATAATTCGGTTTGGCTCTGATCTGCAAAACCTAATACCATGTGTCTTGCAAGAGTTGAAAAGTCAGTACCTTCCGGAACAAATACATCAATTTTCACGCTGGTGAAATTGTCAAATTGAATATCTTTAGGGTCTGGGCTTGCGCGGAACTGAAGTTCCTGAAAGTCCACACCTTCTGTTCTGATAAATTCACCCACTTTGTCAGCGTTTGCATCTGTGGGATCATCCACACCAAATATTACGGAAGAACCGGATGAAATAGTGTCGATGGTTGCCATGTCGGCAGCATCTTTGGATGCAAATGTCACGAAAATTTCGGTTGGTGTAATGTCTTCAAGGTCTTCACCAAAAGGTTCAGCCTCTGTAACCACTTCAGGTTCTAAAGAAGGATCAGAGTAGCTTACGTAGGTGAAGTCCCAGTAAGCTTCAGCATAAGCATACGAAACTACCATGAGATCGTATCCTTCAAATTCTTCGATAGAAATGGTAAAAGATTTTGATGCTTCAGGGACAATACTCTCTCCGTTGGTGCCCAGTTGAGGAAGTCCCATCCATGCACCATTGCCGTTGAGGGTAACGGTGTTGGTAGATGGTTCGTATTCGAAAGCGTGTGTGGGTTCCAGCCATGCGCTAACATCTGTTCCTTCACTGTTTACCATATTGGATGCAACAGCCTCAAAACAAGTTGCTGCAAGGCCTTCGCCAAAAACAGCTTCTTCACCCCAGAAAACACCGTTGTGATTAAAAACAAACGAACCGTCGCGGTTGAAAGTAAATTCATGACGATACACACACGGGCGTGAACCGTCGTTTTCCAATGACCACCATGAGCGCGCTCCGGCTGCATCGGGTCCTACACCCATACTGGTTTCGTTGCGGTATAATTTCCATGTTTTAGAAATTTCTCCTGCAAGCAAAATAATTGCTGAGTTGGGATCTTTGATCTCAATCGTTTGCGAAAAGCTTACACTTACATCATCGGCATTTACAGCGGTTAATACTACCTCGTAATTGCCTGCTTCAGCATAAGTATGAACGGGATTTTCCTCTGTTGAGGTTTCACCGTCGCCAAATGCCCATGAGTAAGTTTCTGCATTTTGTGAAAAGTTAGAAAAGCTAACTTCGAGGTAGTTTTCCTCGCTGATCTCATACTGGAAACTTGCAATAGGGTCTTCTGCCGGTTCAGCCTCTTCTTCCTCGCAGGAATTAAAAAGCAATGGAACTGAGAACATGGCTGCTAAAAACATAGCATACCTCAATAATTCTTGTGCTTTGGTCTTTTTCATAATTTAAATTTTAATGGTTGAATAGTAAAAAAATTTAGTTGTTTAATGGTGTGCGTTGTTAACATTGAATTAATGTTGCGCACCTGTTGTTAATAATTTGGTAACAAAGTAAACGCAAACCTTTAACCAGACCAAATATTTGATTTCATCAACGATACAACATCAAAGAAATTTACTACATCATTACTACATCATTTGATTTTTAATCAATTGAAAATTAATAAAATATGAATTATTTTAAAGATAATTGGATTGCACAACACGTGTTGTTTCACCAAAATTTCTTTTCTTTTGTATCCTTTTAAATTTATTTTGAAAACTGCTAATTCAACAGGGGGGTGGAGAAGAAAAAGGTGGTTTAAAATGTGAAATCACTGAATTTTCGGGCAGGTTTTTTGAATGAAGACCATGTTTTCAGCGTGAAGTTGTGCTACAGGACACAATTTGGTAATTCGTGTCAGACAAGTTATGTTTCAAAATGTCAGAAGGAAGATCGTCATCCCATCATGATTTTGTTGATCGCTGCTATTTTTCCTTTTTTCCTGCCATTGATCATTCAAAGCAGCAAACAGGTTTTTCCTGGAGATTAAAATGTTTACAAATATTTTTCCAGAAGTAAGATTGAAGAAAAATCTCCGGGTTGTAATTTTTTTTTGTTGAGACTTCAATAGCTCATGATAAAATCTGTGAGGTTGGTATCGTGGGGCAAATTGAGTTTTTTACGCAGTCGGTAGCGGCTGATCTCTACTCCCCGAACAGAAATATTCATCAATGGGGCAATTTCCTTGCTGGAAATATTCATTCTCAGGTAAGCGCACAGTCTGAGTTCTTTTGGGGAGAGATCGTCATAATCTGATTTCAGGCGGTTGATGAAATCCTGATGTACTTCATCAAAGTAATTGTTGAAGAGCTCCCAGTTTTTTTCGTTTCGCAAATCGCGATTGATCTTTTTGATCAGATTACTGAGCAGAAAGCTTTGAGAAGAATCGGCAGTAT
>CAYMLS010000041.1:0-13335 GCA_964390665.1 uncultured Bacteroidales bacterium
GTGTTTTAAGATATGCACCCGTTTGCAGGGCTTTCCCATAATCGCGTGCCAGCGATCGAATGTACGTCCCCTTGCTGCAATCCACTAAAAAGTCAACTTCAGGCAACCTTATATCGGTGATCTCAAAGTTATGAATGTTGATGGTATTGGCTTCCAGCAAGGTTTCCTGCCCCCGGCGGGCATGATAATAGGCTCTCTCACCCTGAATTTTTTTTGCCGAAAACAAAGGGGGAACCTGTTCGATCTCTCCCTTAAAAAGAAGAGTGGCTGCCACTATTTTTTCAGGATTGACATGATCAACCGGAAAAAAAACATCAGGTTCTGTTTCAAGATCAGATGAGGGAGTTGTTGCACCCAGAAAGAAAGTACCGGTATATTGCTTGGGTTGACTCTGAAAAGTTTCAATTGATTTGGTCATCTTTCCGGTGCAAATGATCAAAAGTCCACTTGCCAGAGGATCCAATGTACCGGCATGTCCGACTTTGATTTTTTTTAAACCAAGACGATGCCGAAGCAATGATTTCACCTTTTTTACAATGTCAAAGGAGGTCCATTCAAGAGGTTTATCAATCAGGAGGGTTTTTCCATTGACAAACTCAGCACTCAATTCTTCTTTTGTTTTCAAATTTAAAGTAGTAATGTTTGGTAAGGAAACATGACAAAAATTCCGTTTCCCCGATTTTAAAATAAAAACTGCTAATTATCTGGTAATACTCTTAAAGGATGCATTTTTATTCCTTACCCTGTTATTCCGGTAATGATGGCAATTACTCCTACCACTAAACAGTAAATAGAAAAATAGTACAATTTGCCCTTTCTTACAATGTTTAGCATCCAGCTGGCAGCAAGCAATCCAGAGAGAAATGCTGCAATGGTGCCCGCCACAAGAGCAGGAACAGACAACTGAGATGTTTGTGTGGAAGAAGCAACATCAATCAATTCGAGCAAGGAAGCGCCAAAAATAGGGATGAGAACCATCAAAAAGGAAAACCGGGTTGCTTTCACTTTATCAATTCCCAGATATAAGGCAGTACTGATGGTTGCTCCGCTTCGACTGATCCCGGGCAAAATAGCCAAGGTTTGCGCCAATCCAATGATAAGGGCGCTTTTCAGGGTAATACCTTTTGTACCATGCGGGGCAAAACGGGTCAGAAAAAGCAAGGTGGCTGTCACCAACAACATAGAACCGACAAATACAATGTTGCCTTCAAAGAGTTGCTCAATTTGGTCTTTAAAAGCAAACCCAACAAAGGCAACCGGAATTGCAGACACGATAAGCAAGGTAATAAATTGTGTTTCCATGTTCCACTGAAAACGGAAAAATTCCCGTACCAAATGAATAATATCTTTTCTAAATACCACCACCACACTTAAAAATGTGGCACCATGCACGAGTATGTTAAAGGTGAGATTTTCTCCTTCTGTAAGTTCAAAAAAGGCCATTCCCAATTCAAGATGACCACTGCTGCTTACGGGTAAAAATTCTGTCATACCCTGCAGTAATCCCAGAATCAATGCTTCGATCCAATTCATATTACCTTAATTTGCCAATGAAACAACCTTACTTAGTGTGAGCAAGAAAACTCATGATTTTATCTGTGCCTGATAAAGAAAGCGTCATGTGCAGGGCGGGTGGTGACTGAAAAACATGAGTCCCGTTAAAAATAACGGGATGACTGTTTTGAAGGCGAACCCAGCGCAGCAATGGGCGTTTTCTTGCAAGCACTACTTAGAGAAATTTACTGCTCCTGATGTGTGTCTTTTTTTTTGATAATGCCATAAATCTGTATCCCATAACCTAACAATACCAGAAAGGGTGCAAGTGTCAAACGTCGAAAATTAAAAATATCGTCACTAAATACGTTGGGGTCATCAGACCCTCCACCGATCATGAGTATAAAACCCAAAGCCGTGACCAGGAGCCCACCGATGAGGATCTTATATTTGGTTCGATCAAATAAAAACGCTGTTGGATTATTTTTGGAATCCTTTTTTTGACCAGGTTTCTTTTCCATGTTGTTCTGTTTTAATAGAAATATAGATTGTCTGTTTTTATTTTAAGATACTTCTTTACTGCAAAATAAGTAGATATCCAGCTGATAATAATTCCCATTACTGTAACCATGCCGAAAGTAACAGAAAGCATAGTTGTATCCTGAAAATCAACCAACTCGGGTACTGATTGCTGCGCTCCATAAAGGGATGCTATCAACAGGGAAATGGCAATGATGGCACCAACAATACCCTGAAAGATCCCTTTTACGATAAAGGGTTGGCGGATAAATGACTGCGTTGCCCCAACCAGTTGCATACTTTTAATCAAAAAGCGTTTGGAAAAAACACTTAACCGTATGGTATTGTTGATAAGTGTAAAAGCAATGACGAGTAAAAGAACCCCGAACAGAAGCAATACAACACCAATTTTTTGCACATTATCATTTACAATGTGCAACAAGTTCTTCTGATAATCGACCTCCTTCACCTCATCGCGTTGCAAAACAGTTTTTTCAAAAACAACCAAACTGTCGGGATTTGCCCAACTGGCGTTTAATTTTACTTCAATAGAAGGAAAAAGGGGATTATATCCTAAAAAAGAGACGAAATCTTCTCCCAAGTCCCGGGTAAGATCTTCCGCTGCTTTCTCTTTGGAAATAAATTCTGTGGATTTTACTGCCACCATCGTATCAAGTGATTGTTGCAGCATTTCAATTTCGGGCAAAGCTGTGTTGTCCATGATAATCACCGAAAATCCGATGTTTTCTTTCAGATGAACGGACAATTTATGCGCATGCATGATGACAAGCCCCAGCAGACCCAACACATATAACACCAATGTAATGCTTACCACGGTGGAGATGTAGGAAGTTTTTAACCTTCTTCCCAATAATACTTCTTCCTGTTGTGCCATAGAATATATTAAAGCGCAAAACTAATAAAAAAAGGGAAATAAACCCGGAAAAGAGGTGACACAAAAATACCCTCCCGGATAATTTGCTGAGAGGGTATAGAATGTTTGTTCTGATGTACCCAAATCCGGGGTAGTTTTATGTTTACAAGGTTTTACATCATTTTACAATTTTAATTCTATATAACTTATTTTCAATACTTTACGCGGTTTATTGAAAATGTTTTGTTTATGTTTGCGGAGTATTTCACAAAATAGTTGCCCCCATAATGCCCCCGCATATTTTAAACCTATGAACAATATCAGATGCTACCTTAAGTCAAGAGCCGAAAATAAAAAAGGCGAAGTTCCCGTAATCGCACAAATGGTGCTTAAAGAAAAAAATACCGAAAATCAATCGGTTTCATAAAACCCACCCTTGGGGATAAAAAGAAAGAAAGAGCAAAACTCCCGCCCAAAACTTCATCAAAATATGAGGAGATAGCTAACTTCAATAATTTTTTAGATACATTATATGCATCTGCTATCAGACTCAATAACGAATGCGTTTTGGAGAAACGTTCTCCCATAGAGGTAGAGTTAAAAGAACTGCTTAACATAGAGCAAGAAGAAAAACCTGAAATTAAAGAGCCTGATTTCTTTACTTAACTTGATGCTTGCATTCTGGCACAAACCACCTGGAAGAAGATCTTTTTAACAGAAAAATTGTTTTTAAAAAGGCCAGGGGAAGAAAAATTGAGCAAACCTCATCCCTTTAAAGGATTTCATTAGTTTTCACATTGGCAGAAAAACCTTTATCACCAACAGCTTGATGCTGGGTGTCAATCTACAGGCTCTTCAGGAAATGGGAGCCCCAGTAAAACAAAAGGATTTAAAAAAAATACCTGGCCATAGTGTATGCATTCAAAAGCCAGGAAATGCAAAACTCCTGGGACAAGATCGACTTATAAAACCCTGCCAAATATTTCGCATTAACTGTTGCTGAGTACCTACCGGTACTTTCTGTGTGATGGAGTAAATCACTATTTTCCCTGATGCTTTGTCCGGACTTGTTGAGGCGTGAGGGAAAAAAGGGATTCTTGCTGATACTTAGGATTTGCCTTGTGCCTTGACCTTTTCCAGTTCTTCTATCATCTCATACATGTTGGAGGATGGATTCTTGAACAGTGGCAACTTCCTGCCTCGTTCGCATGCTTTTGACTGATTTGCTGTAAGCTTTTCTTCCAATCGATTATCAATAGCTCCTTTATGGTAGCTGTTTCGATTACGGTTTTCAAGCTCTTTGATGCAATCTTTCCCATTGATGAATGCAGTCTGATTTTTATAATGAAGCAGAAACCAAAGTTCAATGGACGGATTGGATGCTATAAGTTTCGCTCCTTTGATGGAATGCAGTTTCTGCAGAAATTCGATAACATCAGCGTCATAAACCAGGAAGTCCTTGTCTTTTTTGTGTGTAAACCTTCCCTGCTTACATTTAGTGATATATTTTTCGGTAATACTGTTGCCTGCTACTTTGGTAGTGATTTCAATGGGGATGCGATATTGCGACCTAAGCATTGCAATGTAGGCCGCTTCGGTTTCTCCTTCACAAAATACCCAGAATGTGGGCTTGATCTTTTTCCCCTTTGGTGCTGCTCTTTTACTCCCCATGGATCAAGGTTTTTAGTTGTTCTTTGGTGTCTTCCACAAATGGCACAGCATCAAACCTGCCCTGCAGGTAGGCTTTCTCCAGGTCCATGGTATCGCGGAATTCGCTGTAATCATAAAGAGAGTAAAGGTCGGTGGCCCCATTGGTGCCTTTGTTGGCAAAATATATCTGGTCTTTGCGAAATCTTTTCAAATCCAGGAACCGGGTATTGTGGGTGGTGCATAGCAGTTGCGCCTTATCACCTGAGCGGAACAGGTTGAAAAGATATTCAATAATGCGGGGATGCAGGCTGTCTTCTATTTCGTCAATCAGGAGCACTTTATTGTTTTTAACTACATCCAGGATGGTAAGCATGATGAAAAACAGTTTGATAGTGCCCTGCGATTCCTCAGTGAGGAAATCAAAGGGTACGGTGGGGGCAGCTTTATGGTATGTTTTGATTTGCAAGTGATCCTTTACCACATCTTCCACCGTGAGGGTCAGATTATCCAGGTCGGCATTAATATTCTTTACCGGTCTTTTCAATACCTTGATGCTCACATTGACAATATCGCTGTCGGCAATTTTCAGGGCTTCTACAATTTGCTTTTTGTTAGCGCTGGTGAGATATTCAATATTGGCACTGCTGTACCCGATGTATTGCAGAATAAAAGTACGGTGAAAATAGTTAAAAATCTCCTTGGCAATATCCCTGTCCATCTGGCTGGCTCGTGAGATATACAAGGATTTATCAGAGGTGTTTTCTGCTACATCCATGGGCCGGCGTATCTGCTCACCAAAGGAGTATTTCTCTTTTTTGGTTTTACCCAGGCGTTCGTCCCTGGTAAATATTTTGGTAATTCGTCCTTTGGGGTAATAGTGCAGACTTTCAGTAAGAATCTTGTTCCGGCTCAGGGAGAAAGCATATTCGTACTCGATGTTGTTGTTTACAAAACGGATAAAGTAAGAGCTGGGTTTGTTTTCCCACCCATCAAATTTGAAGGGTTTGAAGGGAAACACCGTATTCTCATTATACAGGTGAGACTCAAATACCATGGCATGACAAAACCGGATGACCCTGATGATATTGCTTTTCCCGGAGGCATTGGCTCCATAAATGGCCAGCGTTTTCAGTACTTCACTTTTATCAAATTCAAAATGGTTGTCTGATAAAGCCCTGGCATTGGCTGATTTTATGGAAGCTGCCCGGAAATCCAACGTAACTTCTTCTTTAATGGAGAAAAAGTTACTTATTCTAATTTCTAAAACCATTTTAGCGCTGTTATTTGTAAAGTTTTTACAAATATAACAACTAAAAAGGACAGTAAATGTTTAATGTTATTTTTTATGATGATCTTTTAATCCATTTGATTCAGTATTTGTTAAACCCACAGGTAGGTGAAGATAGCTGTATCCTCCGGAATGTGCACCGGAAAAAAAGTTAGCTTTGTTCAAGGAAAAGGGGTTACCGCCCAGCTTTAGAGTGAAACTTTCTCAAAATACCATGCCATGAGCTCAGGGATAAAACAATCATTGAATCAAATCTTCAACCTTATTGAGCAATTCAAAGAATTGGGTGGAAGAGAATCTATTGATTGGAAAAAATACAATTATTATACGATTGTTCATCACTCAACCAGTATTGAAGGAGCTTCTTTAACAGAAATAGAAACACAGCTGTTGCTGGACGAAAACCTTACCGCCAAAGGTAAACCCATCGTGCAACACAACATGCAGTCAGACCTTTACAGAGCGTTACTTTTGGTTGTTGAAAAGGCCCATCAAAAAAGTGTTATCACCCCATCTCTGATCAAAGAGATAACAGCCAAAGCCATGGAGCATACAGGAGGTATTCATAACACCATTATGGGGTCTTTTGATTCAAGCAAGGGAGATTTCAGACTACACAATGTACACACCGGAGAAACAAGGTTTGTGGATTATACCAAAGTGCCGGACCTGGTTGAGAAGTATTGCGATGATGTAAACGGCAAACTGAAAGCCTTTATTGACCCCGGGGAAGCTTTACTGACTTCATTCGATGCACATTTCAATTTGGTGACCATACACCCGTTTGGAGACGGCAACGGAAGGGTTTCACGCCTGATGATGAATTATGTACAGCAGTTCTGCAACCTTCCGCTGGCCAATGTTTTTAAGGAAGATAAAGCAGCGTATTACAAAGCTCTGGTTGACACGAGGAGAAAAGATGATATTGATATATTCAGAAGTTTTATGCTGGCGCAGTATTTGAAAATGCTTGAGATTGAAAATAAGAAAGCGTTAAACTCAAAATAAGTGCATATAAAATGGGGCAAAGGGTTTGGGAAGTCGAGAATGTATTGAACTGTTAATTACAGCAAAGAAAAACCCTTGAAAAAGTGCAATTATCTAGACTGAATCATTGATACTTATCCACCTCTTATACTTGTGTCTTTATCTCGATTGGTATTTCAATAATATTCATGACAGTTTTATATAGTTCAACATCTTCTGCCGGGGTTTCAAGCGAAACAATCAGAGAGTAACGTGTTCTGGTTTCTACTTTTCCAAGATGCTTTCTTTCCCTCCACCAACCAATAACCGGATAAACTGCAATTAGATTGCAATTGGCTAATTCTGCAACCGTCAATTTCATATAGTCAGAATGGATTGAACCGTTGCTTCTGCTTCTTACACCAATTGCCCACCTCTCATTACCTGTATTGCCGTCAAGTTCATCATCTTCTTCACGTGCTGAGGCATTTATTTTTTTACGAAAAACGTCTTCTGTGTCATTTACGTTATTAATGTCAAATCTCAATCCATAAGACTGGTAACGATATTTGTCTTTCCATCCAATTTCTCCTGCACCGGGCTCAACAAAATAAGATAATGTAACTCTTAACTTAACAGGTACATCACCCATACTCAACAACAACTCGCTTGGCCAGGGAAGATTGTAAAAATGAATTTCGTTAGACTCAGGATTGTTTTTGTCATTAAACCCAAAAGGTTGCATGTATTCCTGAGCAATAAATGTAAAAGCACTCTCCTGGCTGTAAAGGGCTTTGTTTAAATCTGGTATGCCATAACCAAATACTTTCAGCAGATTTTTAAAATCACCTCTGTTTCCCGGTCTAACGTTTATTTGGGTCTTCATAGCCTCATTCCAATTTGCAGAATGTACCATCAAACCCCTGATTGTTTCTGGCCAGGCATTTGGATATTCATAAGCTATCTTAGCCGCAAACCAGGAAGCCTGTGCTACAGCAGCACTTGTAGCGTTAATAGTGTCAAATGGTTTAATATGGAATGATTTGGATGTTGAAAGCAATTCCAGATCCTCGTGTGTGGAAATGCTTTCATCGGGGGTTTTGAGGAGATTACCTCCTTCAAAAACTACGTCTGGCCTAATGGGCCATTTTATTTCCCATGATAATGAAGTAGTGCTGTGAGGTGAAAGTTCACCATGGTTTGCCAAAGCTACATATTCTGCGTACCGATCATCATTAACAAGTACTTTTTGGGTAAAGGCTCTATAGTAAGTGCGTTCCAGGATTGAGCCGGGTTTTGAACAGATGAAATATAATTTCAGATCTCCTGATTTGGTTCATGGTAACCAGACAATTACGCCATTTATGTCGCAGATTAAAAATGTCGTAAATTTGCTGGAAAAATCAGATATGCAGCAGATACTTCCAATTTTCCCTGATGATATAAAGATGGTAAATTATCAGGTTGGATTCAAGAAGATAGACGATTTTGTCCATTATTTTGTAAACGGTTTGCCGGTATATTGTCACCAGACGGGGGATAAGAACGGTTATCGTTTTGTGTTGGCGACCCTTGTGAATAATAAATTTTGCAGTAATCGTGAACTAAGCGAAGCATTAGGGGTTAACAAAAAAAATGTAGAACGTTACTCCAAGGATTTAAGGGAAAAAGGCATGGCACACTTTTTCAACAGGAAAGAAACACGTGGTCAATGCCACAAGTTCACTCCAGGAAAAATGAAAGAGGCCCAGCAGTTATTAGATCAGGGATACTCCCAATACGGTACGGCAAAAGCGATAGATGTAAGTGAAAGTGCCATCCGTTACCACATAAGTGCAGGAAACTTAAAAAAAAAGTAGTTATTTCCAGGCCGGTTCCCCCCACCACTCCGCGGGAACGCGATATTGCTGATTTACTGGCTTCAAACATGATGGGAGTAGCAGCTACCCGGGTTGAAGACCGGGTGTTTGCCGCGGCAGGTCTTCAAAACGCAGTTATTTCTTTCGATTCCTGTGAGAGCGTTGAATTTGGAGGAGTATTATTATTGCTTCCTTTGCTGTTAGCCAACGGTTTATTGAGCTATAAGAAATACTATTCAGAGAGGCTTTCAGGGTATTATGATTTTGATAGCGTAATACTGACCCTGGCGTTCATGTACCTGTGCCGGATTAAGAGCGTAGAACAACTCAAACACCACAGTCCGGGTGAAATAGGAAAACTACTGGGACTTGACAGTATACCCGAGGCTCGCTGCCTTAGAAGTATCGTCAAAGAGTTATGCAGTCAGGAAATGGCCTCCGAATGGAATGCCCACCTTTCTGAGGAATGGATAAACCAGGAAGACACGAGCATATATTATATAGACGGTCATGTTCAGGTTTACCATGGTCACTTGGCCAATCTGGGTAAAAAACATGTTAGCCGCCAAAAGCTATGTTTGCCTGGGATGGTGGAGTTTTGGGTTAATAATGCTAACGGGATGCCCTACTTCTTTGTCACCGGCGAGGTTAATGAAAAGCTGCAGGAGATGATTACCGCTCAACTGGCTCCCCGATTGCTTGAGCTGACCGACGGCAGGGTCAGCCAAGATGAACTTGATACCGATAAATCGCTACCCCGATTCACCCTTGTATTTGACAGAGAAGCTTACAGTCCTCCGTTTTTCAAACAGTTATGGGATTGCTTCCGCATAGCGGTAATCACCTACAGAAAAAATGTAAAGGACAAATGGGATGAGAAAGATTTTTCTGATCATAAAGTTGGTACCGATGTAGAGACTGACATGAAACTATGCGAAAAACAGGTAGAACTCAATGGCGTTGAGTTGCGGGAAGTACGCCGGCTTACCGATAGTGGTCATCAAACCAGCGTGATTACAACCAATTATAAAATATCAACTGCTCTGATAGCTTTCTATATGTTCTCAAGGTGGTCGCAGGAGAATTTTTTTAGGTATATGAGACAGGAATACGATATAGACAGAATAATGCAATATGGTGTAGATGAATTAGATAAAACTAAAATGGTGGTTAATCGGGAGTACAGCAATACTACCTACCAACTCAAAAAGTTAAGAGAAAAGAAAGCCCGGTGCCAGGCAAAACTTTACGTCTTAATGGAAGAAAACGTTAAAGGCGAATTCGAACAAACCCAAAAGAACATCGAGGATCAATCAGAGTACAGGCAGAAGATTGAATCACTTGAAGTAGAAGAACAGGAACTTATAGATAAGAGAAAGCAACAACCATACAAGATAAGCGTAGGAGAAATGCACGAGGATATCAGGTATAACAAATTGAAAATGGAAAGCAAGCATTTACAAAATATCATCAAGATAATCTGCTACAGAGCGGAAACTGCTATTGCTAATTTGCTGGCAGGATATTATCGGAAAAGTACCAATGAAATAAGAGGGTTGGCAAAGAGTATTATATTTGCAAAGGCGGATATATATCCGGATTATCAGACAAACATCCTTACGGTGCGATTAAACAGCCTGGCTACACCAAGAGACAATACGGCTATCAGGGAGATTTACCAAACGTTAAACGATTATGAGGCGGTCTTTCCAGGTACAAAACTTAAACTCGTTTATAAATAATGCGACATTGAAAACTGCGCCAGATCAGGAGGTCTGACGTTACAAATTAGTTCTGTTTAGGATATTTAATTCTTTTTGTTATAACATTACATCATCCCCCCTCCACAATCCCAATCTCCTCAGTCAACCCATACAACCCATAAACCAACCGGTCAACTTCTATTAAATTCATTGCATCACCCATTTTTCAAGGTTTTCTATTTCAGCAAATCCCGGTTTCCAATATTCTGCAGCAGGGTCATTTGCCTGATGGCGATTTGGTTTAGCTTTATCAGTCGGTCGGATTGGGGTATGTCTTCGTTGATGAGCATTGCATTGATGTTTTCAAGGTTGGAGAGGCAAATCAATTCATTGATATGTGCGTAATCGCGCATATTTCCTTTCAGGTCGGGGTTTTCTTCCCGCCATTGCTTTGCTGTTTTGCCAAACAGTGCCATGTTGAGCACGTCGGCTTCGCTGGCATAAATGATGGTTGCCTGCTGTGGGGTAATTTCCGGTGGTATCAGATGCTCCTTGATAGCATCGGTATGAATATGGTAGTTGATTTTGGCAAGTTCTCTTTTGGCCGACCATCCCAGTTGCTTTTGCTCTTCTTCCTTGAGGCGCTGAAACTCTTTCAGCAAATACAGCTTAAACTGAGGTGAAACCCAGGATGCAAACTCAAAAGCAATGTCTTTGTGGGCATAGGTGCCACCATATCTTCCGGCTTTTGCCAAAATACCCCTGGAGTTTGTTTTTTCCACCCATTGTTTTACTGAAAGCACAAACCTGTTTAGTCCGGCCTGATTTTTAATTCCCTCGAATTCGGGGGAATTAAAATCAGGGTTATACATTTCTTCCCAAATTCCTATAAACTCAATGGTGTTTTTATTGCGCAGCCATTTCTCAATCAGTGCAAGCCCATTCTCAATGGATTTAACCATATCTGTAAGGGATATGTAATCTGCTTCGTTAAAAGCAATGACAGTGATTTCGATATTGTTTACTTTTATTTTCGCCATGATTTGTCAGCATTTTTCATTGTCAAAGAAACTGGACTGCTCACTATTTAACTCAAAACTAAAGGGACTATCTGCTGATATTTATATATTCATCCTCGGGCTTAGCTGGCCCCCTCCACAATCCCAATCTCCTCCTCCGTCAACCCATACAACCCATAAACCAACCGGTCAATCTCTTGCTCAAGCGCAGTGGTGTCGGCAGCGGGGTCCGTTTCCTTTGCTGAAAGAATCAGTGTAACCTTTTCTTCTATTAATCTTGTCGTTTGATTTTTAATGTTTGGTATTGCAAACTGCTTAATATCCCGAATCATTATTTGTGGAAATGTGTCCTCATCATTTATTTGAAATTTCTTTCGAAAATACCAACCAATAAAACTTGAATTAAGGAGTCCAAGTAAAGCCTTGTAAGTGATTTGAGCCTTTTCCGGGTTAAGTTTTAAAACAAACAATAAGGTGTTACAGTATGATGTATAGGGGATGTAATGGGCAATCAAGGTTTTTCCGGTAATTTTTCGGATTAAAATTTTCTCACCTTCAAATTTCTCTGGGGATCGTGGTTCTGCTAACCAAGGGCCATAATGCAACCAATTGCTTTTATTCCATAAAAGTGAATAATATCCAATGTCTTTCCCATCAAAAAATGGCAACCATTCCTCAGTTTGTTTATGTGATGATGTAAAAGGTTTTGTATCTCGAATTTCTGAGGTTTGAGCTGGCATTCCCTTGCCAATTTGATAGACCTTGATTCCATAGAAAACTTCTGCAATATCTTCAATTTTCTGAAATTGACTATCTATTTTATCAATAAGTACAAACTCCCTCGGGTTGCTTTGAAGATTAAAACTGTTAGCTTTAAACCAATATTTGCTTTCAACCAGAAAACTACGTTCAGGAGTTTGTAAATGTGTGAGAGCATCTTTTTTATCAAAAACTTTTACCCTTATGCTTACTGTATTGTACTCTTCATTTGTTATGCCCTTTTCGAAGAACAATAGTATTGTATCAACAGTAGCATCATGAAAAACATTTGAAGGGAGCATAACTAATTCAGACACTTTCGTATTCTTCAGAATATATTTTCTAAGGGTTTCTGTAAATCCAAGATTAAGAAGGGTGTCAGGAATAATAAAACCAAAATTCGCTTTATTTTTTAAAATTGAAATAGCTCTTTCAATAAACAATACATAGCTTTCCCCTCTCCAATTAAAGGTATCATAAAGTCGCTCATAAGCTTCGCCATTTTCTTTATTGAAGTTCACCCCATACGGTGGATTCCCAATCACAACATCAAAACCTAAAAAGTCCCCCTTTTCGTTGAGCACTTCAGGGAATTCAAAGCGCCACTCAAAGCTGTTTTCGTAGATTTTGTTGTTTTTTATCTCTTCAAGTTTTGAACTTAGTTGTTCAATTTCTTTTTCAAGTTTAATTCTCTCCTTCTTCCTTAACTCCTGTAATTTTTTCTCTGATTTGCCATAGGGTGTTTCCGGTTCAAAGAGAAAGGTGCCTGTAAATCGATGATATAATTCATTCGCCAGTTTATCCAGTCGTTTTTTTGCTGGATTGTTCATCCTTATTTCTGTGGCAAAATCCTGTTTGATTTTCAGTATCAATCTTTCCGATTCCCGCTTCTGCGCCTTGTTTTCGGCATTACGGTAGGTAGCCACGGCCATGCGGTAGTTGTCGATGGTCCATTTGCTTTTTTTCAGGGCCTGCCCCAGGTCGGCATCCAGGGCAAAGCGGCTTACCAGGGAGTTGCCGCACTTGATGTTGATATCGATGTTGGGGAGGGTTTCTAATTCCATCAAACCTTGGAGGTTTTCGAAACCTCCAAGGTTTTTTCCTACCTTGTAATAGGCATTTTTCAGCAGCTCTATCCACAGGCGCAGGCGGCAGATTTTCACCGAGTTGGGATTGATATCTACCCCAAAGAGGCAATTTTCGA
>CAYMLS010000041.1:13435-23180 GCA_964390665.1 uncultured Bacteroidales bacterium
CGGCAGATTTTCACCGAGTTGGGATTGATATCTACCCCAAAGAGGCAATTTTCGATAAGGGTTTGTTTTTCGTGAAAGAGGGCTTCCTGCACCCGCTGGCTTTCGGGGCTGCCGGGGCGGTAATCAAAAATCTGTCCTTCTTCGTCGGTCACCACCAGCTCGTCGTTTACTACTTCTACCAGGTATTCTTTCAGGCGTTTGCCATTGCGATCCTGCAGGATGCGCAGATCGTTTTTGATGGCAATAATCTCGTTGAGGGCCGATACCAGGAAGTGGCCTGATCCAACGGCCGGGTCGCAAATTTTTAAGCTGTTTACAATGGTATTGGCTTCCTGCCGGTCTTCAATCTTGTCGTAGAGTTCGTCGGTTGTCTGGCAGTTCCACCCTTTGGCTTCGTTGAACTTCTGCACCACCGCCCTGCGCAGGGTCTCCCGGCACATGTACATGGTGATAAAGCCGGGGGTAAAGAAGGAACCGTCCTTGTAGCCGTTGATTTTTTCAAATATCAAACCCAGCACCGAAGCATTGATAAGGCTTTTGTTTTCTTCCTGTATCTCTTCAGAACCTTCGCTGCTGAAATCATAAGCATTGAGGAATTCAAAGAGGTACTGCAGGGTGTTCATGCTGCCGGTACGCCGTTTTCCCTTGTCGTCTTTGAGCACGGTGGAAGCGTAGAGGGGCAGGTTGTAATCGTCTTCCAGGTTGCTGATGAGCAGGGTGGTATGTTCCAGTTCGTTGGGTTCGAACAGCGAACTGTTGAGGTATGGCACCTTTTGGAAAATGCGGTTAACGCTTTCTGGCCTGTCTTCGTACTTGCGGGCCAGTACCAGGAAGAATAGTTTGTTGAGGGCGTCGTAGTTGTGGATTTTATCGTAGCTGAGAAATTCGTAACTCTTGTCTTTTTTGTGGTAGCTCAGCAGCTGGGCTTCCATGAGCTTGAGAAACAGGATGCGGTTCATCCATGAGATGCACAGCTCCAACCCCACGTAGAACAGGCGCTCCTGCTGGTTGGAACCATACTGCGAGGGTTTGTCCAACCGGCCGATTTTGTCCATACTGTCCAGTTGCAGGATGGCATTTTCCAGCAGGGAGCCTTCATTGCGTTGCCCCTCAGGATGGCGCTCTATGAGTTTTTTGCCACCCTGTTTGGTTTCGGTCAGGCCGATGATGTGCAGCAACTCGCTGTAGAAACGTTTGTCGAGGCTGTTGCTGTCGTTGGCAAAAGGGAGTTTCAGTAGGTGCTCGGGCGAAAGAAGTTTGTACAGGGCAATAAGCTTGCGATCATCCTGCTTGTCTTCATTGCGCAGGGGTTTCTGGTAGTCCTGCAGGTTGAAGTGGGTAAACTCTACCTCCTGGGTGATGCCTTCCATGAATGGTCCGGCCACATGTCGGTAAAAGAAATCGGTTTTGGTATCGGCCAGGCGCTCGGTTTCAAAGTTTTCAAACTGTTTTATAAAACTCTTGTTTTGGGCAAACAACCGCTCAAACACGCTCACATCAAAGATGAACCATTCGTAAATATTGGTAATGACCAGGTGTTTGATTTCAAGGTTTTTATGTGCAATGCGCTCGCGCATATAGTACAGCACCAGTTCGTGAAAAGCTTTGGTGTTGAGCTTCTCCGGACCAGGCATTTCGCTTTTATTGGTGGGCTTCTTGGTTTCCAGAATCACCCCCACGGTATTGTTTGCCTTGGGTCCGTTGTGAATCACCAGGTCATTGCGTCCCTTGGTGTTGATAAAATGGCCCTGCCTGTAATAGGTTTCTTTCAGAAAATCCGAAACCAGGTTCTTGTGAAACTCTTCGCTTTCGGTATCATTGGTCTGCTCAAGCAAGGCAATCAAATGGGCCTTGAACCGCTCCATATCACTGCGGTTGGGCTTCACCTTCAGAAAGGCTTTGTTAAGGGCTTTACGGGGTTTCAGGGGATGTGTCTTCATGTATTTCGTTTTCCGTAGCTAAAATAGGATTTTATCTACATATTTGCTATTAAAAACGAAATATTTTGTTTTTCCCGTTGCATTTATGCGTGGGTTACAAGGAGAGAAATCTTATGAACGTAAAAATAAGCGCAATCAAATGACCATTCTGCAAGTAGCAGTAGACCAGAAATGCGCGCACTTGCCCAGGCATGTGCCTGAAAACAAAAATAGCCCTCCGATAATCAGAGAGCTAAGTCTTGTTTTGGTACCCAGGGCCGGGATCGAACCGGCACGATATTGCTATCATTGGTGTTTGAGACCAACGCGTCTACCAATTCCGCCACCTGGGCAAATGATACTTTTCTGTTTTCTGTCAGGATCGTTTTGGTGCGTGCAAAGATAGACAATATTTCTTTTCTAAAAAAAAATCGCAAAACAAATTTTCTGTGAGCATAAGTCTGATTAATTTTCTACTTTTGCAGTTGTTAGTCTATATTTTAACGCCCTCAAAAACAGTTTGCCTTCATGAATACTTCGGTCAATATCTTTTCGGGAACATCCTCCCGTTATCTGGCACAGAAAATCGCTGACGAATACGGACAACAGCTTGGAAACGAAGTTTTTGCCAAATTTTCAGATGGCGAATACCAACCATCCTTCGAAGAAACCATCAGAGGCAACGAGGTTTTCATTATACAAAGCACTTTTGCGCCTGCAGATAATCTCCTTGAACTGTTATTAATGATTGATACTGCACGCAGGGCTTCTGCCAATCAGGTTGTTGCAGTTATCCCCTATTTTGGTTTTGCCCGGCAGGACAGAAAAGATAAACCACGGGTACCCATTGGAGCAAAACTGATTGCAAATCTGCTCACCGCTGCCGGGGTAAACAGGGTGATCACCATGGATCTGCATGCTGACCAGATACAAGGATTTTTCGATGTTCCCGTAGACCATATGTATGCATCTTCCATTTTTGTCCCGTATATCAAAAACCTTCATCTACCCAAACTGGTAATGGCTTCACCCGATACCGGTGGTACAAGAAGAGCTGGTGTTTATGCTAAATTTCTTGACTGCGAAATGGTCATATGTTATAAGCAAAGAAAAAAAGCAAACGAAGTAGGCAAAATGGTATTAATTGGCGACGTTGAAGGAAAAGACGTTGTTCTTGTTGATGATATTATTGATACGGCCGGCACGATCACGGGTGCAGCCAAAATGATGTATGAAAATGGTGCCCGTTCGGTAAGAGCAGTTTGCACACACCCTCTCCTATCGGGTAAAGCTTACGAACGAATCAACAACAGCAGATTCGATGAAATCGTGGTAACCGATACCATTCCATTGAAACAAGAGTGCGAGAAAATTAAAGTACTTTCCACAGCAAAACTGTTCGCTGATGTAATCAAAAGGGTCACAAATCACGAATCTATCAGTTCGTTTTTCGGTTTTAATGCTATTTTGTAGCAATACCTCTGTCATCAGGATTTGCCGGACTTTAGCCCCCTTAGGATATACATCTTCTTATTCTCTTTTTTTATATTGAGTCCACTATAGAAAGTATATTATCCACGAATTACACGAATGGACATTATTTTTAATACCTGACATTCAGATAAATATAAGCGTGATATTTTCACGAATTTTTCCGAAAACGAGTTTTCGGATTGGACTCTAAATTGCCTTTACATGCTGTGAAAATGTTGTTTTAAACAAACTTCAGCAAAAGAAAGTCAATTAATTCAGAAATAAAGTATTACCTTTGCACCCACTTTTGTAAAAGCAAAAGAAATTTCAACAATTATTCACATAAAATTTAAATCTGATGAAAACAGTATCTGTGAGCGGTTCTCCAAGAGAGAACGTAGGGAAAAAAGATGCTAAAGCTTTACGCAGACAAGGGCTGGTACCTTGCGTATTATACGGTGGTGAAGAGCAAGTTTGTTTTACACTTCCCGAATTATCTTTTAAAGATATTATTTACACACCCGAATCCTGTATCGTACAACTCGATATAGCGGGAAAATCTTACAATGTTATTTTGCAGGATGCACAGTTTCATCCCGTAACAGACAAAATCGTGCATTGTGATTTTCTGCAGGTGTTTCCGGAAAAAGCGATCAAAATTGACATACCCATCAATGTTATTGGTAATTCTCCTGGTGTGATCAAAGGGGGTAAACTTATTACCAAGATCCGCAAACTCCGCGTAAAAGGACTTATGGATGCCCTTCCTGATAAAATTGATATCGATATTTCGAAATTAGATATTGGTGACTCGGTAAAAGTTGGTGAATTAGAGTCTGAGGGCCTTGAATTTCTTGATTATCTGAATTCTGTTGTTGTAATGGTGAAAATGATACGTGGTGCTGGCGCTGACCTTGACGAAGATGAAGAAGGTGAAGAAGAAGGTGAAGGCGAAGCATCATCAGAAGAAAAAACCGAATAATTTAACACCGGACAACCGGTTGATTTCATGTTTTTAATGGCGAGGCATAAAGGTTTTATCTTTATGCCTTGCTTGTTTTAAGTGATTTATCAAATATGTTGAAATTCCTGAAAAAACTTTTCAGCACCAAAAATCATCATACCGAAAAAGAAGAGATTGCTGTGAAATATTTAATAGTAGGACTGGGAAATATTGGTCCCGATTATGAAAACACCCGCCACAACATTGGGTTTATGGTTCTTGATCATCTGGCAAAAAAGCATCATTGTGATTTTGCTCCTGCCCGTTATGGCGATAAAGCACAATTCAGGTACAAAGGTCGTATTTTTATCCTGATCAAACCCAGCACATACATGAACCTTAGTGGCAAAGCGATTCATTACTGGATGACCAAAGAAAAAATCAACCAGGACAAATTACTGGTTATTGTTGACGATATAGCGCTTCCTCTGGGTACTTTGAGATTAAAAGCCAAAGGTAGCGATGGCGGACACAATGGTTTGTCCAATATCATCAGTATACTGGGAAGCAATAACTTCCCGCGCCTGAGATTTGGGATAGGTAACCAATACAGCAAAGGACGGCAGGTTGATTTTGTGCTTGGCAAATGGGAACCGGAAGAAAAGGAGATCGTTGATCCGAAAATGGAAGAGTGCGCTGAACTGATCGTGAATTTTGCCACCATCGGCATTGAACGCACAATGAATTATTTCAATAAAAAACCCAAACAAAAAAAATCAGAGAATTCCTCAGATCAAAAACCAGATGACCAATAACGCAAACCGGTTTCCTGTTATACGGGTAACATGTGCCATCATCCAAAAATCAGATCATATTCTTATTGCATGCCGCAGTGATCAGAGGGTGAAAAGATGGGAATTTCCGGGCGGTAAAACAGAACCCGGAGAAGCTGATGAATTGTGTGTCGTCAGGGAAATCAAAGAAGAGTTATCCCTTAAAGTTGAAATCATAGAAAAATTACCGGTTTTCAATCACAGGTATCCGGACAAAACAATTGACCTGGTGCCTTTTATTTGCCGGTATAAAAATGGTAAGATAAAACTGAAAGACCACCTTGATGCCAAATGGATCAAAAAAGAGGCACTGAAATGTTTTGATCTGATGGAAGCCGATCGCTCCATAGCAGACTATTATATGACCACATAAAAAAACTGCCATTGCATGAAAAGCAATGGCAGTTTTTTTATCACGATTCATCGTAATGATCAGATATCGCCACAGTCAACATCAACCCACTGTTTCATAAATGTTTGAAGATCGGCGCGGGTAGCAGATCTTTCATTTCTCACATAGAAGCCTGAGGAGCAAACACCCACAGCAACAGATTCAACCGGTTCAAGACCGGCTAACCAGGCATTGCAAAAACCAGCATTAAAATTATCGCCAGCTCCGGTGGTAAGTTTGGGTTGTGATGTATAAGGTCCGTCAACCCATCCGCTTTGTGCAGCAGTAGAAATAGCAGCACCATTGGTAGGATGAATAACTATACCGAAAATATTCATTTTTTCCCGGATTTTTTTGGCACGTTCCACAACCTCTTCTTCCTTTATATTCAAAACATCTGAAATGATACTTGATTCGCTGAGGTTCATACTTAAAACCGTATCGGTTTGGTATCCTGAAATAATATCGAGTATTCCCTGAATATCTTCACGTGTTCTTTTTTTAGGATCTGCCAAATCAATAAACACCAATGGCTTTTTCATCTGAACGGCAATGATTTTTCCAAATTCCTCCAGGATGCTGTTCAGGTTGGAGAGCATTGTCCAGTTGGTAAAAGCCAAAAGATCGGTGTTGCCAAGCAGCTTTTCGAGTTCGGGTTTGGGAAGAATTTTTAAAAGATTATCCAGATTTACATCCACAAGATTATTCATTTTTCCCATCATGATCTTGCCATCGTAAAATTCAAGCGCATCCGTATGACCCGGATCGGTCAATGAATATACATTTTCGCATACATCCACGAATTCCTGAAAAACAGGATTTATCTGTGAATCACCCAAGGCACCTATGTACGTTACTTTGTTGCCCTGAGAAATAACAGCATTCGCCATGATGGGTCCATTTCCGCCAATTTTTATCTGGGTCGGTACCAACTCAATATTTGCACTTAATCCGGCAGTTTTGGCGATCCTGTCTGCATACGTCCCAATATCAGAAATTCTTTCGTATTCTTCATGGTTTTTCCTTTTATCCACTACGTGAATGATCTCATCAATAAAACCATCAAATCCGACCAGTAAATGATTCGAATCCTTATAATTATTTAGTTTTTCCAGTGCACTTTGTACAGTCTTTACTTGTTCCATATTTATTGGGTTTTCCTGGTTAAAAAATATTTGTATGTTTTAAAACGATTATTCTTCGCATGACATGCTTTATTATCCAACGTCCGTATTCCACAAAACCATAAATTTCAGGGCATTACACATACCTCCGTTTAGTATCAGGAAGCATATTTGTATTTTCCTGACAATCAAATCGATGCAAAAATACTGATTTTCATAAATAAAACGCGAATAAGTTTCATGGTTATACAGTAACTGTAAAATAATTCAAATCGTATGTATTTGAAAGAGGTTTACATCCTTGCCAATTCTGCTCTCTCTGAAACGATTATGTTGTATTTTGAAAAAATTGATTAGTCTAAGAATATCGGGATAAAAATTTGTTCATAAACATAAACCCTCCGGTTTTTTAATTGTCCAGGTAATGAAACCAGGTTTACCAATGGGTATCTGCTTTTTGAAAGAAAAGCAAACTGTGGCAGGTTTACAGGCACAGATCAGAACCGTCCGTAGAGCTTGGTGATTCTAAGCAAATCCATAACATGCCTGTTGTTAAGATTCTCTTTCAGAAATCTCCACTGCCAAAAACCTGATGGCTTGCCCGGAAAATTCATTCTTGCCTGAGAATCCAGACGCAGAATATCCTGCATAGGTGCGATGGAAAGATCTGCCACAGTAGACCAGGCTAATTTGATGAAAGACCATGCAGGGTCGTTTGTGTCAATGTTAAAATACTCCTGCATCAACTGTTTGTCTGCTTCCGATGATTGTGTATAATGCCCGAGGGTGGTATCATTATCATGCGTACCGGTATACACAAGGTAATTTTTCTCAAAGGTGTGGGGCATAAAATCATTTTCCTCACCCGAATCAAAAGCGAACTGCAAAATCTTCATGCCGGGCAGACCAAACCTCATGCGCAGCTCAACCACATCTTCGGTAATTACACCCAGGTCTTCTGCTATGATCGGCAGGTCGCCCAGGGCGTCAAAAACAGCCTGCAACATTTTACCACCGGGTGCTTCAACCCACTTACCATTGATAGCGGTTTTTTCGCCAAAAGGAACAGACCAGTAAGCGGCCAAACCTCTGAAATGATCGATCCTCAGCATATCATAAAGGGTAAAATTGGCTTCTATCCGGTCAATCCACCACTGGAAATTATCTTGTTCTATCTTGTCCCAATTATATAAGGGATTACCCCACAACTGCCCCGTTTCGCTAAAATAATCCGGAGGAACCCCGGCAATATGTATGGGGTTTAAATCATCGTCGAATTCAAATAATTCAGGCTTTGACCATGCATCCGAACTGTCAAAAGAGACATACAAGGGTATATCACCAATAATTTTCACATCATTGAGGTTGGCATAAGATTTTAATTCCAGCCATTGTTTGTAAAACAAGTATTGAATAAACTTAAAATATTCAATGTCGGATTTTAATTGATCCTTATAATAGTGAAAAGCATCATGTTTTTTCTTTTTGATATCCTCTTCCCATTCGGTCCAGGGTTTTCCTTTAAAATGACCTTTCAAAGCCATGAAAAAAGCATAATCTTCCAGCCATTTGGTGTTTTTCAGGCAAAATTTCTCAAACCGCACCTGCATGAGTTGATCTTCCTTTTCAAGATAATTGCGATAAGCTTTGCGTAAAACAGGATATTTTATTTCATGCACTTTACCGTAATCAACTCTTTCTTCATCGAAATAAACATTATCGGGCAGATCTTTCATATCAAGGAGAGAATCCTTCACAAGTTTTTTTAAATCGATTAGCAAAGGATTGCCCGCAAATGCCGAATAGCATTGATAGGGTGAATCACCATACCCGGTGTGTCCCAAAGGCAGCAATTGCCATATTTTTTGTCCGGACATTACAAGAAAATCAACAAAGTTATAGGCTTCAATACCCATTGTACCGATCCCGTATTCTCCGGGTAAGGATGTTATGTGTAGTAAAATTCCACTTGATCGTTCCTGATTTTTCATAAATATAATTTTTTATTAGCGCGTTATCGGTTTTGTTTTTAAAAAACCGAAACTATATTCAGTGATTACAAAATTGTTTTCAGATGAGGTTTAATCCGGCTTTTCACGTAATGGAATAAAAATATCATTCCGTTGATTACGTTGAATCCGGAAATATGGTTTTAGTCGTTCTGTTTCACAGCAATGACCTTTTCGTCTTCATCATCAACAAAGAACATGGTAATGGCAGCAACAACAAAAGATGCACCTCCCAAAATGAGAGCGTAAATGGCTTCACCCCCGGCAACGGTTGTTACAAAAAACCCGAGGATACTGGCCGCCATGATCTGCGGTATCACAATAAAAAAGTTGAAAATACCCATATAAGTACCCATCTTGTGAGAGGGCAGTGAACCTGTTAAAATTGCATAAGGCATTGATAAAATGCTTGCCCATGCCATACCCACTCCAAGCATCGATACAATAATATATACCGGATTGGTAATAAAGTATATCGATACAAACCCTAATGCACCGGCAATCAAAGAAATCATATGGGTTATACGTCTGTTGGTAAACCGGGCAAGTACGGGTAGTAAAAATGCCAGCAGGGCAGCAAAACCGTTATAAGCAGAAAAAGCAACGCCAACCCAGTCGGCACCTTTGTTATATTCCTTTTCTATTTCAAACAAAGTTTGCTTCAAACCTTCAGAAACCTCAACTCCCTTGTCTTCTCTGAAAAAATTGACTACACGCATACTGGCTACCACTTCCGGACTGCCAGAAAGGATCTGTTGCTGGTAAGTTTCCAGTTCGGTTTGAATTCTGTCTAACTCCCCGAACCACTCAGCCTGATTCTGACGGTCTAACTGAACGGCGATCTGCTTTAATTCTTCTATTTCAGCAGCCGATAATTTCATATCATAAATATGACTGGTAACGCCGGCAGTAGTGTAAATCCACATGGAAAAAAGGGCAAACCAGGAAAAAAACTGAACTACCGCAAGTTGCCCCATGGTTTTGGGCATACGGAAAAGGTGTTAAGTTTTTAGTTTTAACATCATTATACATTACCCAATCTTCATCCACTAT
>CAYMLS010000042.1:0-23153 GCA_964390665.1 uncultured Bacteroidales bacterium
CGGGTTGAACCATCCACATGATCCAGATGGAAATCATCGTAACCATAACCCGGACGAACCCTGAACTGATTTGTTTTTCTGAATTCTGCCTCATTTTCCTCAATAATGCTGTTGAGTTTCATGATTATTTTGATAATATCACGGACAACGGGGAGTTCTTGTTGATTGATGTGATTTTTACGCAAACGGGTGATGAAATTATTCTCAAAAAGTTTGAAAAAATAGTAGATTATATTGTTAAAATGGAATTTTATATGGACAAGTTCCGCCAGGTAGTCAGCAAGTTTTTCCCTGTAAAAATCTGCATAGAAATCATCATAAGAAAAAAGAATTGATTTGATCTGTATTTTATATCCCTCTTCCCTGTGTATCTCGCAAATGGAGTATGCATTGTATTGAAAAAACCTTTCTGTTATTTCCTGTACATATGCGTGAAAGGAATATTTTGCATCTGAAATGTGATTGTTATTCTCAATACCGTTTAGTATCAAATTGTTGTTGATATAATCGATTAGATCATCTATTTCTTTCGGAACCTGTTTCAATTCCTGTAAAAACTCGGTTTCTATTTGAAGTGTGCTGTTTGAAGGACCTGGGAAAATCTTGATCGGCAAATTGCATAAACTATAAAGATGTTTTTGCGAACTGCCTGTTATTAATGTGATCAGATCATCCTGGTTGTTGTATTCAAGAATCAACTGATCTTGTAAGGGTGATTTTAGTTTTTCCGGGAGGTTTTCCCTTAAGTAACTCTCCAACTGTTCCAGAACAAATGTTTTTTGCGAATTTACCTTTTCCTGTTTTCCTGATACCATACTGTTGTTATCTTTTTAGAGATTGTACAAGCAGGGATCCTCCCCTTTGCCTTTTAATTGTTCAGTCGTAATAATTTAACAAAATAATTTTACTTTTTATTTGTAAAAATAATCACAATTTGCGAAGAAAAGTAAAAATTACCACCAAAATTGAAATTAAGATGCAGTTAGGGTTTTAAAAAATTTGTTCTCAGGAGGTTAGGGCGCTATAAGATATTAACATATTTTTCGGTAATTGCGCTGTCAGATTATCCGGTTTATGCTATTTTTTCACCTTGTAATTGGTGATCACGATCTCCTTACCGGTTTTGCAGTTGTTGCCCCCTGTATTGGTCATGGAGTAAACAAAATCGAACTTATAATGATGATAGGAGCTGTAAATTTGGCGAATATCGGTGCAGTCATCATAGCTGATCATGATCTTGTTATCAGCTGCATAGCGGTCAACAAACAATTTGAGTGCCTCGTGATCAAAACTTTTATGCAAGGTTCCTTTTTTTCCGTATAATCCTTTTTGTGCATTCGAGAAATAAGGGGGATCCAGGTAAATGAAATAATCTTTGAGGGGTTGATCAAAAGATATGAAATCAACATTTATAAAATCTGCAGGACTTAAGATTGCAGATAGCCTGATGATTTTCTCTATGGAACGGTGGGTGAAGTTTTTCTCATAGGCAAGCTTGGAATAGTTGTAATTAAGCCCTGAGAAAGAGGTTTTATTGGCCACGAAAAATTGCACCGGATCAGTTGTGTCAAGTTTTTTAAATTCACTTCTGAATTGCTCGCTGTCGAAAGAATTTTTTATGTTGAGCAGCTGCGCTACCAATTCTTCAGGTTGGCTTTGTAAATATTTGTAATAACGCACCAGGTTCTGATCTATGTCGTTTGCCAATATTGTTTTGGGCTTGTATTTCTGCATCACAAAAAGCAAAACACTTGCTCCGCCTGTAAATACCTCAAAATAATTGTCAATGGCAGAGGGCATAAAAGCCTGCAGGATGCGTGTCATTTTTGATTTTCCTCCTGGCCATCGCAAATTGGTTGTGAGGTATTTTGGTGATAACAGTGCGGTATTTTTGGGCTCTTTTTCAGGCATTGACTTATCAGAAATTGAAACGCTTATTCAAACAAAAATTGTTTACAAACTTAAAGAAAAAACCCCAAAATGATCATGTTTTATTTTGCCGGGTTTGCAGCAATGGTTTTCACAGGAACTTATTCACTCCACTCAATGCATTTGTTGGAAAGGGTGCGGGGAGGGACATTCAGTTTATTCCCGGTTCAATGTGGTCATGAATGAAAAAAAATCTGAGGATAGAAGATCGCAAAAATTCTTTCATTGGTAGGCATTATGATATGAATTTTACTAATTTCGTGATCCATAGCAAATGTTTTGTTTATAGAACTAGCCGTGAAAATCCCATGGATACAAAAATGAATGATTATTTTATCCCTGGGTGAAGATCTGCGTAACAGACAGTTTTTCGGGTTACCATGTAAAAATATACCGGGTCAGTCATTTGACCTTATTTAAATTGATGATAAAAAGATGAAGAATGACGAATTCAGAAAACATGCCCACCAAATGGTGGACTGGATCGCCGATTATTTTGAAGATATTGAAGATTACCCTGTAAAATCAAAGGTAAGTCCGGGGCAAATAACGAATAGTCTGCCCTCTGAAGCTCCTTTTGAAGGAGAAAAAATGGATGATATATTTGAGAATTTTAAGAAAATCATCATGCCAGGTATAACCCATTGGCAGCATCCAGGATGGTTTGCCTATTTTCCTGCCAACAGCAGTCCTCCATCGGTTTTGGGCGAATTTCTTACCGCAGGATTGGGTGTACAGGGGATGGTATGGGATACGTCGCCCGCCGCAACCGAACTGGAAGAGGTTGTTATGAACTGGCTCAGAAAGATGACCGGACTTCCGGATCGTTTTACCGGAGTTTTGCAGGATACAGCTTCCACCGCAACATTGTGTGCTTTGCTTTCAGCTCGCGAAAAAGTTACCGGATTTAAAACTAACCAGCGTGGATTTCATCAGAAACTGAGGATCTATACCAGCAGTCAAACCCATTCGAGCATCGAAAAAGGGGTGAAGATCGCTGGTTTCGGGAGGGAAAATCTGGTGTATATTGATACGGATGATCGGTTTGCTCTGATCCCGGAAAAACTGGAGGAGGCCATCCTCCGTGATCTGGAGAATGGTTACACGCCTTGTTGTGTGGTAGCAGCATGCGGTACCACCTCTTCGCTGGGCATGGACCCGCTGAAAGAGACAGGACAGATCTGTCAAAAGCACAATGTCTGGTTTCATATTGATGCTGCTTTTGCGGGCACTGCTGCCATTGTTCCCGAGTTCAGGTATGTTTTGGATGGTGCAGAATTATCTGATTCTCTTGTTTTTAACCCCCACAAATGGATGCTTACAAACTTTGATTGCTCGGCTTATTTTGTAAAAGAACCGGAAATACTCAGGCAAACTTTTTCACTCATGCCCGAATACCTGAAAACCGCTGCTGATGAAAAAGTTAATAATTACCGCGACTGGGGTATTCAGCTGGGCAGACGCTTCCGGGCACTCAAACTGTGGTTTGTGATCAGGTCCTATGGCATAGAAGGTATTCAGAAAATGATCAGGCAACATGTGCGATTGGGGCAACTTTTCGCTTCATGGGTTGAAAAGGATGAGAACTTTGAGTTTACCGCCCCACCCAACCTTACCCTGGTTTGTTTCCGGTGGGTACAAAAAGGATTGTCGGAAGAGGAACTCAATACCTACAATGAAAAATTGTTGCATAGAATCAATGGTCAGGGAGATATTTATCTGACCCATACAAAACTAAACGGCAAATATACATTGCGGATGTCTATTGCCCAGCGCAATACACAACAGCATCATGTGGAAAAAGCATGGCGCATCATCACCAAAGCGGCCAATGATCCGGACGAATAATTACCTTTTTCATCTGGTTATAATTTTATTAAATAGGTTCTCGTTTTTTCAACGAGAGAGCTCGCTAAAAATCTGACTACACGCTTAACATGCCGCGAATTATAATCATGCGCGTGTGTGTCAAAATTTTTGTCATGCTCGGTTCATTTACTTTAGTGGTATGTTCGTCATGTGGGTTTCATCATTTTTGTTATTGACTTATGATATTGTAAACGATGCTTAGAGATCTCAAAATAGCAGGCAATACGCTGCGGTACAATTATCTGATGCGTAAACGGAAAAAGGCGGGTGTATCTGATCCCGGTCAGTTCATGCAAATACTGGATATGTACCGGAAGAATCCTGTTGTGTTTGTGCATGCCGGGTTAAGTCAGATCAAAAATGCTTTTCATGTTGATCCCTATCCGTTTTTAATGGAATGCCTCACAACCCGGTTTCAAAGTATTGTTACTCCCGGATTTACACCTTCCTTTCGCACAACCGGCTTGTACCACAAGGAGTTTTCCAAACCCGAGTATGGTAAGTTTTCGTGGTTGTTTCACCACGATGCTTCCCGCAGAAGCGATGATCCTATCCATTCTCTTTTGGTCAGGGGCGATTATGGTTTTCTGAATCCTTATACGCAGGAGGCTTTTGGGCCAGGAAGTTGCTTTGATCAACTTGACCGGGAAAATATCCTTTGCCTGAGCATTGGTACCCAATGGCCGGTAAGTTCTCAAAAACATTATATTGAATACCGCAACCAACTTCCTTACATTCAGAAAGCAGATTATCAGGGGATCATTTATTACGATCATACCCGCTATGAGAAAATATCCACCACCAATTATATACGCACCCATTGGTTCAATCGCTACCTTACACTAATGTGGAACAACTATAAACTTGCCCGTCACATGCAAAAACAAGGAATGATGGAGGTTTATGATCTCAATGGACTGATGATATATGCTTTCAGGTTGCAGGATCTACGTAAGTTTCTGGAGGAAAAATTCACCCATGATCCCTATTATTTATTTACATAAACGATCAGCGTTGTAGCGAAAAATGTGGTTGAGTTTATTGCTGTCAATTTTTGAGTCTAACAGCAATTGCTCAAAGGGCAATTGTTCGAAGTTGTCGGTTCCGAAAAGAATTTTCCGATAAAAGGTATCCAGAAACCAACGGGTAAAAGCGGGGTCTCTTTTCAGGGCGAAGTATCCGCTTTTCCCCGAAATATCTGCATACAGGTTGTCATAATTCATGAGCAGATCAACCAGAATGCCTTTTTCTTTTATTTTTCCTTTGGCAAAACTGATGAATGGATCGGGGTTTTTCTGTATGTTTTTCCATACATCCGGACCATGGGCAACAAATTTCACCCTGGGAAATTGTTGTAAGCGGTTTTCTAACCCTGCAAAATCGGGCAAATATCCTGGAAAATACTCCAAATGCTGATGAAATTGCTTTCGCAGCAAACCCGTATTTTCTATTATTTGTTCAGTGTATTTCCGGGTTACCCCGTTGAGGGCACCATTGAGAAACTGGTTGAGGAATTTGGAGGTTCGGTTTCTTTGATTCAAACGAAAAATTTTTCTTTCCTTTTCCATGTGAAAGACCAAAGGTAGATTGTATTGATCAAGCAGTTGAAGCAGGTTTCCGGTTTCTTTGTCATTCCATTGGTAACTTGCTTTGAGTTCACCACACCCCTTTATGCCTTTCTCTATATATGTTTGCATGGTTTGTACCAGGTCTTTTCTTCCCGGGTCGGGGGCATAAAAGGGAATGATCCTGTCGGGGTATTGCCGGCAAGCTTCCAATACATTTTCCACATCCAGGTTTTCATAAAGGTCGGGGAAAACGGGGTTACTTTCTTCCCATGTAAGCAACCAGCACTTTTCTATGCCATTGCGGTTCATGTATCCGATAAGCTTTTCAAGATCGAATCCGGAAAAATCAACATGTAAATGGGAGTCAATTTTTGAAATCATGCTTTGTTTTTGCCGGCAATTTACAAAAAAACTTTTTAAGAATGGGGGTTAGGGAAAACTTTCGGGTTTTGAAATGGAAACTTATTGTGATGGGTGCTTGTGTTTGATTCGTAAACATTTTCAGTTCACGAAAATATTTTGCCAATAGCGTTGACGAATTTTTTAAAAAGTTACTGCTACACTTTTTTTATTTCGGATTATTTGTCTAACTTTGCACTCCGTTTTGCGAAAAATAGTATAAACCTCTATAATTCAATTCTCAGCAGAGAAAAAAGATAAACGATAAAATAGCGCGTCATGAATCAACACGAACTTATAAACTTTGTGCAGGAAAGTTTCACAGAAAAAAAAGAATATCCTGCTTTTCAGGCCGGCGATACCATAACGGTTCACTATAAGATCAGGGAAGGAAGTAAAGAACGTATCCAGCCATTTCAGGGTGTGGTGATACAAAGAAGAGGATCCGGACAAACAGAAACTTTCACAGTAAGGAAAATTTCATCCAACATTGGTGTGGAAAGAATATTCCCGATCAGCTCTCCGTTTATCGAAAAAATTGACCTGGTAAGAAGGGGTTCGGTAAGAAGAGCAAGAATTTTCTATCTCAGAGAATTGAGAGGTAAAAAAGCAAGAATCAAAGAGAAAAAATTATAAACGTTATACGTTAAAAAACAGAGCCATTGAGATTTCTCGATGGCTTTTTTTTTATACCTTCGTAAAACTATACATGCAAATCACATTTGTTTTCTTATTTTCACCCTATCTTTCAAAACCTTAAATATCAAAACATATGCAACAGATCATAGAATGCGTGCCCAATTTCAGCGAAGGGCAAAATATGAATATCATTGATCAGATCACTGCCGAAATAGAAGCGGTGGAAGGTGTAAAACTTCTTGATGTTGATCCCGGAAAAGCGACCAACCGTACCGTGGTGACTTTTGTGGGCCCGCCACAAAGTGTTGTGGAAGCTGCTTTTCTGGCTGTAAAGAAAGCTTCCCGGCTGATCGACATGAGCAAACATAAAGGCGAACACCCCCGTATGGGTGCTACCGATGTTTGTCCGCTGGTGCCCGTAGCCAATATTTCTATGGAGGAAGTGGTACAATATGCCCACCAGCTGGCAGAACGTATCGGAAACGAGCTCTCGATCCCCGTTTACTGTTATGAAAATGCTGCAAGGCAACCCAATCGTCGCAACCTGGCCTACTGCCGCAGTGGCGAATATGAGGCATTGCCCGACAAACTTGGCAAAGAGGAGTGGAAGCCCGATTTCGGGCCAAATCAATTCAACCCCAAAACAGGTGCTACTGCAGTAGGTGCAAGGGATTTTTTGGTCGCATACAATATCAATCTGAACACCACCTCTACCCGAAGAGCCAATGCTATTGCCTTTGATGTGAGAGAAAAGGGGCGTGTGAAAAGAGAAGGGAATCCGCTTACGGGAAAAATTGTCACCGATGAAAAAGGGGATAAGGTCTATATCCCCGGTTCATTAAAACAGGTGAAAGCCATCGGTTGGTTCATAGAGGAGTATGGGGTGGCACAAATTTCCATGAATCTCACCAATATTTCTGTCACACCTGTTCATGTTGCCTTTGACGAGGTAGATAAAAGAGCCCGCGAACGGGGAATAAAAGTTACAGGTTCTGAATTGGTAGGGTTGGTTCCGCTCAAAGCTATGCTCGATGCCGGCAGGTATTTCCTTCAAAAACAGCAACGTAGTTTAGGAGTGGCCGATTCTGAGCTGATTAAAATTGCGGTCAAATCCATGGGCCTCGATGAGTTGAAACCTTTCCACCCTGAAGAAAAAATCATCGAGTATATGATGGATGAAGGTAAAGGAAAACAATTGAGAAACCTTACCGTTGGTGGTTTTGCCGACGAAACAGCCAGTGAATCAGTAGCGCCGGGTGGGGGCTCGGTTTCGGCCTATGTTGGGGCTTTGGGTGCATCGCTGGGCACGATGGTGGCCAACCTGTCGTCACACAAAAGAGGATGGGACGACCGCTGGGAGTTCTTCAGCAAATGGGCAGAAAAAGGACAACAGCTCAAAAACGAGCTCCTCTTTCTGGTGGATGAGGATACCCGGTCTTTTAACCAGATCATGGATGCTTTTGGATTGCCCAAAACAAACGATAAAGAAAAAAAAGAAAGAAAAACAGCCATACAAAAGGCTACCCGGTATGCCATGGAAGTTCCCTTCAGGGTTATGCAGAAATCTTATGACAGTCTTGATCTGATGGAGGAAATGGTGGAAAAGGGAAATCCCAGCTCGGTAACCGATGCTGCCGTGGGTGCTTTATGTGTTCGCTCTGCTGTAATGGGTGCTTTCTTAAATGTAAAGATCAACGCTGCAGGCCTGGAGGACAAAGAATTCGTAAAAGAGATGATCGCCAAAGGAAATGATCTGCAGGAACGGACCCTGGAAAAAGAATCCCGGATACTGAAACTGGTGAATGATAAAATTGATCAGAATTCTTAAGCGACGGATTTCCTCCTGTTGCAAATCACCGGTTTCTATGCTATGTTTCCAGGTGGTATGTTTCGGTTTCAGGTAACCTGCAACCAACCTTTGCCGTATCTTTGAACAGTTATAAAACTATAATTTTCTCATGGACGATATACATATGCCCACGCTTGTTGTTGATGAAGATAAATGCCGCCGCAACATCAGGCACATGAAAGAAAAGGCTGATAAAGACGGCACTGTGCTGCGGCCCCACTTTAAAACACATCAGTCTGCTGCCATTGGTGAATGGTACCGGGATGCCGGGGTCTCCTCCATTACAGTTTCTTCTTTCTCCATGGCACAATATTTTGCGCGGTTCGGATGGAAAGATATCATGGTTGCTTTTCCCTTCAACCCTCTGGAGATCGAAACCCTCAATCAGTTGGCACCCGACACACACCTAAGTATCCTTATCGCCGATCATGAGGTTATACCTGCTCTGCTGCAGGGAATAAGACATCATGTTGATTTCTATATCAAACTTGAGGTGGGCTCTTTCAGGGCGGGTTTTCGTGTGGAAGACAAACCCCTGATCGATAAAGTACTGGAGCAAACCGCATCAAACCAACTGCTCACTTTTAAAGGGTTTGTTGCCCATGCCGGACATACCTATCAAACCACTTCGCTCAATGAAGTCCATAAGATCTACCGCGAAGGATCACAGCATCTTACCGACATGAAAAACGATTATCTGGAAGAATATCCTGATATTATTGCCTCCTGGGGAGATACACCTACTTGTAGCATGATCAATGAATTTGAAGGTATTGATGAGATCCGACCAGGAAATTTTATTTTTTATGATCTCATGCAATATCATCTGGCTTCATGCGACTGGGATCAGATATCTCTGGTGGTGGCTGCCCCTGTGGTGGCCCGGTATAAATACCGCAACGAAGTATTGCTCTATGCGGGTGCAGTGCACTTGTCGAAAGATTTTATACATGCCGGTGACCGCAGTCAGGTATATGGCGAATTGGTGAAATTTACGGATAAAGGATGGGAAAGGTATCCGGAACCGCTTTTTATCAGCCGCCTTTCGCAGGAGCACGGTATTTTTAAATGTCCTGACGATCTGTGGGAAAACTTTAAACCCGGAACATTGGTGGGAATTGTGCCTGTGCATTCATGCCTGACCGTGAACCTGATGAAAAATTTTTACGAATTGAATTCCGGTAGTTATCTGATCGATGACCAAAGACAATAACGGGGTTTTATAAAGCATGTTTTTGATAAGGGAGGATTTTTGGTTGAGAGGGTTGGGTTTGTTTGAGAAAGTTGCAAACCATTCAGAGTCAACTCTGCTCATTGTGTTTATTCAACAGGCCCGGCCGGCGTTGTTGGGTTCTTTCCACCGATTGCTCGTGGCGCCAATTGGCAATTTTCCGGTCGTGCCCCGATAGCAGCACATCCGGAACTTTCCAACCCTGATAATCGGCCGGACGGGTATAAACCGGTGGCGAGAGAAGTCCATCCTGAAAAGAATCTGACAGGGCAGAGGTTTCATCTCCCAGTACGCCCGGTATCAGGCGCACCAGACTGTCGGTCAGGACAGCAGCGGCCAGTTCACCTCCCGATAGCACGTAATCGCCGATACTGATCTCCCGGCTGATGATATGTTCTCTCAGCCTTTCATCTATCCCTTTGTAATGACCACATAGCATGATCAGGTTTTTTTTCACGGAAAGTTGATTACACAATGGCTGATCAAGCAATTCACCATCAGGGGTCAGAAAAATGATCTCATCATAATCCCGCTGCTTTTTTAGTTTTTCTATGCAATGAATGATGGGTTCGATCATCATCACCATTCCCGCACCACCGCCAAAAGGGTAATCGTCTACGCGGCGGTGTTTATTGGTTGAGTAATCGCGAATGTTATGCAGGTTTATCTGCACAAGCGATTTTTCCTTTGCCCTTTTGATGATGGAATGTGAAAACGGCCCCTCAAACATTTCAGGGAAGATGGTCAGAATATCTATGTGCATAACCAGGGTTTATTTTTTTACAGAATGTTGGGTGTTGTTTGTTTTGATGCATCTTACGCCCCAAATACTTACCTCTTCCACAAAAACCGGAAACCTGATATGCCGGTCATCAACAATGCGAATGGTGGTGGCAGGGCTGTACTCCGGACTGAAAAGTGCGTACAGGTCGGGCTTCTTCCTGCCGCGAAAATGCAGAATGTAATCATGGTCCTCAACCCACCAACGACCTTTGAAAAATAACGTATCATGCTTTTGAGCAGAGGTGGGTTCTGCAAAAATGATCATGTCATAATGAAACCTGTGATTTTTTTTGAGTTCAAGTTCAATATCTGCCACACCATTGGCGCCGCTTCTGAATGTTGCTGCATGCTCTTCTCCACCCGACTTTCGTAAAACAGAACAAGACACCCCTGTCAGCAAAAGAAATCCCGTAAGGATGTGTAATATGATTCTTTTTGTTTTCAATGGTTTTGGTTTTGATGAAAAAAAAACTGATGAGTCCACTCTGGAAAGTATATTATCCGCGAATTACACGAATGGACGCTAATTTTAATGCCTGACATTCAGACAAATAAAAGCATGATGTTTTCACGAAATTTTCCGAAAACAAGTTTTCGGACTGGCCTCACTGATGCAAAAAATAAATTTCTTTGCTACTGCAAAGGTAAGCAAACAATCGGTAATGATTTGGATGTTAGCACACCTTATTGATGCCCAACCCCAAAAGCATCGCGGTCATAGCTTGCCTGGCATTTCCTTCTGCTCTCAGGTAGTTGCTGCTGCTTATGCAGAAAGGAAACCAAAGTATGCCAATAAAAATTATGCTTCCATAACCGGAGGCATAAGGGAGAATGGTTTGGGTGGAACCAAAGGCGACCATGATATCGTCGGTAAACAACAGTCCGATAGCACTGAAAAAAATGCTGATCAGGATGATCATCAGAAAACCACTTCCGGCAGTGCGGTTTACATTCGAGGTTTCTTTTCTGCCTAATTGTCTTGAAATAAGGGAACTTGTACCCGTACCTACCAGGTGCGCAAAAGAAGAAATGATGGCCACCACAGGCAGTACAATGGCAACGCCTGCAATGCCTTCGGGGCCAACACCACGACCAACAAATATGGTATCAATGATATTGTAAATGGCATTGGCAAACAAGGCTACCATAGAAGGGAGCGAAAGTTTCAGAAGAAGATGGTTGATCCTGGCAGTGCCCAGTTCTTCGTGTTTGTTCTGCATGTTTGGTTGTGATGAAAAAACTGCAAAGGTAAGAAAGTGAAAGCAAAGAATCATATGACCTTATACTTCCTGCTTGCTTTATTCCTGGTGCATGATTGCTCTGGTTTTACTGTTCAAATGTTTTTTATCGTGGTAGGGCAGGTAAAACACACGTGCTTGATGTTGCGCACGCTGCCAAAAGCGCTTTAGAAATCCCAAAAACACACATCAATTTGAAATGATGAACTGAGCCATGACAATAATGTTGACACACACGCGGATGATCAGATTTCGCAGCATACTCAAACATTCAGTCAGAGTATTATTGGCAAGCTCTCCCGCATAGGCGGGACAGGCTATCTGACCGCTTTAATAAAATTATAAACAGATGAATAGATGAAGAAATGATGCAATTGGGTTCCTCATCTTAAACTGCTTTCAATGGCTGCCAGCACACTTGCCATATCAGAAGGATTTACAGAACCCATATGTCCTACTCTGAAATACTCGGATTTGAGATCGGGAAGCAGACCAGGGGCAGCAATGATGCCTTCCTGCATCATTTTTGCCAGGAACGGCTTTCCATCAACCCTGGGAGGATAGTAAATGGCCGAAAGGGTGTTTGCTGATATATGATCGCTAACGGGCATCATCCTCATTCCCATCGATTTTATACGGGATCGAAAGTTTTCGGACAGGATCTTATGCCGACTGAATCGTTCCTGCAATCCTTCATCAAGAATCATTTTCAGACTTACTTCAAGTGCTGCGATAAGATTTACGGGTGGGGTGCCAAAATACGACGGACTCCCTTCTTCATAGGCCTGCATAATGGGCAACCAGTTTTTCCAGTCGCAATAATAGTTTCCTGAAGGTGTCTTTCTGTTTTTCCATACCTGCATGGCCTTTGGTGATGCTACCAGCAATGCCAGCCCGGGGGGAACTCCAATGGCTTTTTGGGAGGCAGTCAATACCACATCTATGCCCCATTCGCCCTGATATATCTCCTCACCAGCCACCGAACAGACCCCATCCAGAATGGTCAAAACTCCGTATTTGTTTCCCAGGTCTCCGATAGGTTTGGGGTCAACCCTTACTGCGGTGGAAGTATCCACGTGGGTAAAGGTCAATAATTTGAATGCATTGCTTTTCACCACTTCTTCAATCTCTGAAGGTTCAACAGTTTTGCCTGGATCAGATGCTATAACAGTAACCTCTGCTCCGTATCTTCTGAGCAGTTCTGCATACCTGTGGCCAAAATATCCGGTTGAAATCACCAGTGCTTTGTCGCCAGGTTCAACCAGATTAGAGCCTGCCATATCCATGGCCAGCGTGCCCGATCCGGCCAAAATAAATGGCTGCCCGTCGGGGCATTCCCATACCTGACGCATCATGCGTAAACAATTGCCAAAGGTGGCAATAAAATCAGGTGCTGTATGACTGGTGGTGGGAGACCCCATGGCCTGCAATACAGCAGGTTCAAATTCTATGGGTCCCGGAATCATGAGTAATTTTCTTCCTTTCATGGTTTTAAGCTTTAGATTTATAAATACTTTCTTTGTTGAAAATGATAAAAACAAGGGTTTTGCATACTATCAGGCAGACTAATCCATCAATTGCCCAGTAAAGCCAGGAGTTTTTCTTTCATTTCATCAGCCAGGGGGAGCAAGGGTTTGCGGCAAGGTCCTCCATAAAGACCTAAATGATCCATAGCTGTTTTCAGCGCCGGAACACCCCAGTTGCGCGTAACGGCTGCGTTCAGAGCAATGATCTCGTGTTGAAGACCGCGGGATTTCTCCAATTCTCCATTCCTGAAGGCATCATATATATTCAAACAGTGTTGCGATCTGATGTTTGCCAGTGCCAGGATGCCTCCAACAGCTCCTGTAGCAAGGGCAGGAAGCAGAAACCCTGCCGAACCTGCCAGCACCTGGAATCCGGGTTTTGCCTTGTGAATGACCTCCCCCATTTTTACGATGTTGCCGCCAGAATCTTTGAGTCCTGCAATATTGGGATGACCGGCAATGGCAATAATCGTAGCAGCACCCATATCAATCCCTGTATTGGAGGGCATGTTGTAAATGATCACCGGAACAGGAGAAGCATCAGCCACAGTGTGGTAGTGACTTACCAGGGCTTCATGATTCATCTGCCCTTTGTAGTAGGACGGGTTGAGCACCAGCACGGCATCGGCACCGGCCCGGGCTGCTTCTATAGTTAAAAGAATGGTTTGCTGCGTAGACTCGCAGCCGGTGCCGGCAAGCATAAGCTTCTCAGGTGGTATCACCTCACGGGCGGCATGCAGTGCCCTTACTTTTTCCTCATGGCTAAGCATCACCAACTCCCCATTGGAACCCAGGATCAGGTAACCCGAAAGATCGTAACGGTTAAGAAATTCAATGTTGTTCTTTATTTGTACTTCCGAAAGGGACTCATCCTTGTTGAAGGAAGTAGGCAACGGAGGAAAAATACCCGTAAGATTTATCATTTTTTTGATTTTTGATGTTTGCGACTTAACCTGAATTCAATTGTTAAAAAAGATCTGTCAATATCCCTGTTCCCTTTTTACCTGATTGAGAAGTTCCTGCCCATTGATGGCTCTGTGGTAGTTTTCCACAACCTGCGGAGCAACTGATGCGGGCGAAGTGATACTTGCCATGTGAGGGGTTATTTCTATGGAAGGATGTGACCAGAAAGGGTGCTTCACGGGGAGCGGCTCCTCTTCAAATACATCCAGGCTGGCACCTGAAAGATGCCCCGAATCGATGAAGGATATCAGATCCTTATCCACCACATGCCCTCCACGACCCAGGTTGATCACAAAAGTTCCCTGGGGCAACATGGAAAAGGTTTTCTGGTTGAGGATGCCATGGGTTTGCGGGGTTAAAGGGAGCATACAGATGAGCACATTGACCTCACCAAGAAATTCCTCCAGCTGCTCTGCCCCATGATAGCGTTTACAGGCCTCCATGCTGCCGGGGTTTCTCCCCCATCCGGAAACGGCAAAGCCACAGGATTTAAGAAAGGTTGCAACATGATTTCCAATAACACCCGTGCCCATTACCCCAACTTTTACCTCCGTCATCCGTTTGTAGCGGCTCCTTTTCCAGCGTTTTTGCTCCTTCTGCAACCGGTAAAGTGTTAAGCTCCTCATGTGATTCATGATCACTGCCAGGGAAAACTCAGCAATATCCTGGGATAACAACGGGTCTGCAATCCTCACAATTTTTATCTGCTCCGGAATATCCGGATCGGTCATGATGTGATCTACCCCGGCACCCATGGAAGAGATGCATTTCAGGTTTGGATATTCCCTGAAAATTCCCCTGGGATGATTCCAGGCAAGGGCATACAATACCTTATTTTTATCCTTTATTTCTTCATGGGTTATCACTTCAATCCCTGGATCTTCTGCCTTGAGTGCATCGATCCAGGGTTTTACCTTGTGTACATTGCTGAAAATTACCAGTGCCATAAGTGAATGTTTTGTAGTTGCTTATTCAAAAAATCCGCAGTAAAAATCTCTTGCCAGTTTAGAATGTTAACAATTTGGGAGGTAAAGTTAAGGTTTTACCCTTAAAGCATCAAATAGTCAGAATTTGGGATTACTCCCCACAGCACAATAACCTCTTTCTACTCAAAAGGGTATCAGGCAACCCATTGAAATTCTGTGGATTGAAGGGATGTTTGTTTCTTTGGCAATCTATGAGTCCACTAAAAATAGTTTATCATCCACAAATTATACAAACCGCCCCCGACGAAGTCAATTACCGAAAACGAGTTTTCGCAGTTGATTCCTCAAAAAAAAACATTTATTTTTGATGCATAGAAAAGAATATAAACCTAAATAGTGCTTGCAAGAAAACGCCAATTGCTGCGTTGGGCTCGCCTTCAAAACAGTCGATTACGAAAAGTAAACTCCTGTTTTTCAGTCATCGCCCGCCTTGCATTTGACGCTTTCTTTATCAAGCACAGATAAGGAAAAATATCATATTTTGCAATATTCTCCTTCCATCAGGCAGTTACATTCGAAAAAGAGTTGTGCTATAATATCGATAACAGAAAGGGGAGGTGTGGGGGTGTTGGGTACATTACAAAATAAACCTGAAGCACTTGCTCTTGATTCATATTTGGTGTAAATTTACATCAAAAAATAATAATTATGCCGAGACAGAGTATTTCATTTTCCAAACCCAATGACGATTGGTTGAAATCCCTGGTAGATAGTGAAGAATATTCAAGCAAAAGTGAACTTGTCAACGATTTGATAAGACAAGCCAGAAAACAGCAAGCTCAAATAGATTGGATCAGAGCAAAACTTGAAAAGTCTGAAAAAAGTGGTTTCACAAATGACACAAAAGAACAGATTCTAAAGAAATCAAAATCATTGCTTAATGATTAAATACAGGTTAAGCAATGCGGCCAGGGAGGATCTGATTAGAATTCATCAATACGGAGTTAAGAAATTTGGGGACACCCAGGCGGATCAATATTTTGAAAGTCTTTTTGAATATTTTGATATCATAGCAAAAAATCCATATGCTTTTGAATCAGTTGATTATATAAAAGATGGATATAGAAGATGTCCGGCAGGTTCAGATAGTATAAATTATAGGATAAAAGACAATGTGGTCGAAGTTATGGCAATCGTTGGAATGCAGGATTTGGATAATATCCTGTAGGGGAATAGAACTGCAGGCAATATACAGCATCATAACCACCACCCAGCACCAGGCGATTGTTCCCTTCTAAATAAATCCCAGGTTATCATCTATACACATCATTGCGTTTTGAGGTGTTTGCTGGTAGAGATGATGGGATGGATGGAAGGGATCGGTTGGAGGTTTTCGCTGATCTTTGGATCAGACATGTTGATAATGCTTGATTATCAATAAATATTTATTTTTGACGTATAAAAATTATTATAAAATCGGAAACATCAAATCCAAATTAGATTAAATTTGATTACAAAAATGATCGTATGATTATTCCAATTTTATTGGTTGTGGCAGGTTTTGTTTCCTTGATTTTTGGAGCAAATTGGCTGGTTGATGGTGCTTCTGCTTTAGCAAAGAAATACAAAGTTTCGGATTTAGTGATTGGTTTGACTATTGTTGCTTTTGGCACCTCAACACCTGAGTTAGTCGTTAATAGCATTGCTTCTGTAAAAGGTTATTCTGACATAGTTCTTGGAAATATTACAGGAAGCAACAATTTCAATTTGTTTATCATTTTGGGATTATCAGGACTAATATTACAATATGATATAGTCTACTTCAGCGGGGTAGCTGGTAATTTAGTGGTCTTTGCCCCTGGTGGGTTTTTGTTTACCAACGAATGAGGGAATACCGACAAACCCGCTACAGTTGCTATAACAGAACTACCGGGCACGATATAAAATACATCGAAAACACCTTTTTAACAGGAATCAGGACAATGCTACATAAACCTCATCCATTTGTTTTTAACCGGTACAGTATTCTGTTGCCTTCGTTACTAACCTTTTTGGTACTGGTGATACTCAGACCTTTTGAGTTCAATACCTTCACCATCAGTCAGCTGATTATCTGGAGTGCCCTTTTTGCTGTAATTGTTGGCATAACTATTTTCTCTTGTGTTTTTGTTGTGAAAAGAATATTTGGCAAAACCATTGAAGAAAACTGGACTGTTTTGAATGAAGGATTGCTGGTTCTTTTTGTTTTATCTATGATTTCTTTGGTGTTCTTCGTACTTTTTTTAAGTCTCAATAATGAAATCAACAGATTTGAATTATTTAGTTTAGTTGTGGTAAGAACCCTTGCAGTTGGTTTCTTTCCTGTTCTTATTTTGGTGCTTTACGAGCAGAATCATCATCAAAAATTAAAAAGGCAACAAGCGGAGATGTTGAACCAGGAATTAGAAAAGAGAGGGCACTCAACACGCCAGCAAAAGGTGAATGATCCTTTAACCCGGAAAATAGTGTTGGTGGCAGAAAATAAGAAAATCGCACTACAGATTGATCCCATGGATTTATTTTTTGTAAAGTCTGAAGGCAATTATGTAGAGGTTTTTTATCATCGTCAGAACCGCGAAGTGCATAAAGAGCTGATCAGAAATAGCCTGAAAGCAATTGAAAGACAACTACCTGCTACTGATTTTTTCAGATGTCACAACCGTTTCCTGATTAATCTGCGACACGTTCAGAAAGTAGAAGGAAACGCCCGTAATTTCGAACTTGTTTTGGAGAATATTGAAGAAAAAGTACCTGTTTCCCGAAGTAAGTCTGAAATGCTGCTTCAGCTTTTTAAACAAAACGCTTAGCCAATTCTTCCCAGGTCTTCCCATCCTTCCCGAATAAGGATCCAAACTTCCCAAAATGCCCCTGGGAGGTTTTCTGTAATGTTTTGAAACCTAAATTTGCGCCGTCAATTTTTAATCACGTTCGTTGATGCATTTATTTTTTCAAAACCAGGAATATGAATATTTTTAAACTAACTTTAATCTTACTTACTTTTATCAGTTCTTCCTGCTCTTATCTTAAAAACGTCAAATTGTTAACAAGCGGAGAAATCAGACGTGAAAATTATGTACAAACCATTCCTTTTGAATGGCGAAAGGAACTCATTGTTGTTAAGGCACGTCTCAACTCAGATACCACGCAGCGGGAATTCATTTTCGATACCGGGGCATTTAACAGTAAAGTAGAGAGTACCCTGGCGACTGCTTTAGACTTAGAAGTGGTTACCCATAAAACCAACAGCACCGCCAATGGCATTAGTCAAAAGATTGAGGTAGTGCAGATCGACTCTTTACAGTTGGGTGAAACAACTATTTACAACCTTGGGGCCGGAAAACTGAGCTATGCGCCTACTTCTGCCAGTCCCTGCATTGCCCCAAACGGCATTGTTGGAGCCAACCTTATCAAATTGGCGTATTGGAAAATAGATTATCAAAAGCAGCTTTTGCATTTTTCCGATAGCCCTTTTGAAGTAGAAGAAGGTAGTTTTGTATTGCCATTTGATCGGCCTTTACTCTCCGGAACCCCTAAAGTAACCATCGAAATTGATGGCAAAAAAGTTGAAAACATTCTGTTTGATGTGGGATTTAACGGCGGGTTGATTCTACCGCTTTCGGTTGCCCATCATTTTGAAGACAACCATCAGAAGATCATTCTCGATCAATCCACTTCGGGTATTTATGGCTCCAATGCTGATTCCCTGCTGGTCAAAAAACTGGAAGTGAGTGTGGGCGGAGCAAAAGCACAAATGCCCGTGGAGTTCTCTTCCCTCAATAAGACCTTGCTGGGCAACGAATTTCTGGAGCATTTTGTAGTAATCATAAACTATGACAAAAAGGAAATCTACCTGAAAAAACAACACGAAGTTCACATTGATGACCCACGCAATTTTCTGGTATCCATTGAAAACGACTCGCTTTGGGTGGTAAGTCGAACGACTCCCGAATTGCCGCTCCGACTGGGTGACACCCTCCTTTCTGTCAATGGGAAAAAACCCGGTGATTTGTTTACTTCTCATTGCGATTTTTTGATGAATATTGGAAAGATGTTTGAACAGGATAGCCTGATGGTTGAGAAAATGAATGGTTCTTTCTTAAGCATTCCGATCAAATAGGTGATTAAAGCCAATAATAACAAATTGATTACTATGTTCAACCTCATAAAACAAAACTGTTTCAGAAACAAAAGTGTTTTTCGGCGTCAATACTTCTTTTATATTTTCTTGATATTGATTCTTTTTCCACCGAAAACAACATTCTCACAAAGTGAAGTAACTAAAACCCCTGAAACAGGGCAAAAGCAAATACGTCCGGCTTATATAGATATTGCCGCAGGATTAAACATTTCAAGTTTCCGTGACTTTGCTACATCACCGCTTACCTACTCGGGCAAGCCCTTCTATACCTCATTGGCTCACATTGATTGGGATGAGAAGAGGGAATCTCATATTATGCTATCCTACTCTTTCGGAAAATATGAAAACAATTTCAATCAACACATTTCAGAGAGTAGGGTACATACCGTTTCTATTAATTACTTGGAGCTGTTTGAACTAAAGAAGCTGAGCAGTTCAAGGGTCAATTTTAAATGGGGCGCCCAACTCAATTCAACTGCCAATATCCGGAAAAATGAAGATTTGTTTAATAACAGTGATGGGGTAGATGTTATTTCCACACTGTTTGGCTCTGCTAAAGCCACCCTGGACCTGAGTCGTACCGGTGAGAAGCAAAAAATGTTTCTTTTCATCAATTACACAGCCCAAAAGCGAAAGCGGAGTTTGTCATATACCTTCAATGTGGGAATTGTGAACAGTTCCTTTAGAAATGGCTTTGCTTATACCAGCCCATCAGCTCCATTGAATGACGATGACTTTTTCGCCGGGTACGATTTGCAGCTTTTTAAAGGGTTTCGCCTCAATAGTGCGCTGAATTATACGGTTTATTTACACAATAAGAATGCTTTTCAATTCTCCTATATCTGGGATGCATACAGCACAGGTGGGCATCACGATAACTTTGAAATGACCGCTCATATTTTGAAATTTTCACTTTTATTCGGTTTAAAATGATGAGAACAAAACTTATTATATCCACACTTGCAATTTTGTTATTCTCTTCCTGCGAAAAAGTTCTGTTTGATGAAGACCACGCAAGCACCAATCCACAGGAAAATTTTGAATATCTATGGAATGAATGCAATGAGAAATACGCCTATTTCGACTTGAAAGGGGTAGATTGGGATCAGGTTAAGGCAGCGTATGCTGCTAAAATTTACCCCGAAATGTCCGAAGATTCTCTTTTCAATGTGTTGGGAGCTATGTTGAAGGAACTAAGAGACGATCATGCCAATCTGGTTTCAAATTTCAATACGTCGTTTTATGGTGTGGCATATCAGGCGCAGGATAATTTTGACTGGAGAATCATTGTTGACCATTACATCAGCCAGGATTACTATATGTCAGGTCCGTTTGCCCACAGTTTTATTGCAAACAACCAAATAGGATATATCCGGCTATCTAACTTTACCAGGCCAGTAAATCAGGGTAGTCTGGATTATATTTTAGATAGATATAAAAACACAAAAGGGTTGATATTGGACCTTAGAGAGAACGGTGGAGGGTCAATCTCAAATGTGTTTCAGATACTCAACCGGTTTGTAGAATCGGAAACCCTGGTCTATTATTCCAGAATAAAAGCAGGTGCTGATCACAACCATTTTACGGATGCTTCAGGTACAACCGTGCAACCCTATGATGGAATAAGATACACCAAAGATATGGTGGTACTCACCGACAGAGGAACATACAGCTCGGGCTCACTGTTGGCATTAGCAACCAAAGCATTGCCTGATGTGTCGTTGGTCGGAGATACCACGGGTGGAGGGTTGGGGATGCCCAATGGCGGACAATTGCCCAATGGCTGGAGGTATAGATTTTCAATAACTCAATCCTTAACATTAGATAAAAATCCTGATTATGAAAATGGAGTTCCCCCGGATATATTGATTTCCTTTCACTGGAACGACTTAAATAAGGATGAAATACTGGAAGCGGCCATAAACGAGTTGCTTTGATGGATGGAAAATAATATGTTCAACACGCTATATAAAACATATAACAGAAATAGATGATTCGTTATGACTTTCAACATATTTAAAACATAAATCAATAATACTATGGTAACACAAAAGCTTTCCCCCATAAATACCGGCGATCGCATAAAAAGTCTGGATATCCTCAGAGGTTTGGCTATTCTGGGTATTTTAATTATGAATATTCAGAGCTTCGCAATGCCAGGAGCTGCATATATGAATCCTACTGCTTACGGTGATTTGGAAGGCATCAACAAGTGGGTTTGGATATTGTCTCATCTGTTTGCAGATCAAAAATTCATGACAATCTTCTCCATACTATTTGGAGCGGGTATTATACTGGTTACCCAAAATGCCGAAACCAAAAATGGGCGCTCCGCAGGACTTCATTATAAAAGAACTTTTTGGCTGCTGGTAATCGGTATTATCCATGCTCACGTCATTTGGTATGGCGACATACTGGTTCCGTATGCTGTTTGCGCGTTATTCGTTTATTTTTTCCGAAAAAAGAGTCCGGTAAGTCTGCTCATCGTGGGCATAATTTTTATCTCCATTCACACATTGATTTATGGATTATTTGGTATCTCAATTGAAAATTGGCCCAAGGAAGCCTTGGTGTCGGCAAAATCCGGATGGATACCCAATCAAAGTGAAATCAACAGCGAAATTGCAGCAGTTACCGGATCACTTCCTGAACAAATCAGGCATAACTCTGAAGCTGCCTTGTTTATGCAAACCTTTGTATTTCCTGTAATGTATCTATGGCGCGCAGGTGGACTGATGCTGGTGGGTATGGCCTTGTATAAATGGAAAATCCTGCAGGCATCCAGGAGCAGAAAATTCTATTTACGGGGATGGCTCATCTCCTGGTTGGTTGGATTTCCAATCATAATATTCGGTCTTTTAAAAAATTTTGATGCCAACTGGAGTTTTGAATTCTCCATGTTTTTGGGTTCTCAGTACAACTACTGGGGTAGTTTGTTTGTAAGTTTCGGATACATATGCATCATCATGCTGATCAGTCAATCCACAGCAGGTATGGCGATAAAAAAACGACTGGCAGCCATTGGTCAGATGGCTTTAACCAATTACATCGCACAATCGGTTATTTGCGTTTTCATTTTTTATGGTATAGGTTTCGGATTGTTCGGGCAGGTTGACAGAAGTACCCAGTTGCTCATCACCCTCGCAATCTGGGTCATCCAATATGTCTGGTCTAAACCATGGTTAGACCGGTTTCAGTTTGGACCGCTGGAATGGTTGTGGCGCTCCCTTACGTATGGAAAAATTCAACAAATGAACCGGGCATGAAAAAATTTTAACACACACGAGCATGATTATAATTCGTGGCATCAAAAGCATGCAGTCAGACTGTTAGCGAGCTCTCTCGTTGGAAAAAACGAGACAGGCATCTAACCGAATTAATCAAATTATAAACAGATGAAAGCCACGTTTGAACGAGATTGAACGAAATCACCTGGAAATTATCTATTTACTTAGCGACGAATTTGATTGATTTTGGGAAGGGATGATGGGGGTAAAAGTTTAAACCAGGCCTGCATTTTGCAGATTTACTGATCCTCTGACCACCAAAGCATACTACCAGTGAGCAGGTAAATTGCCAAAACCCGATTCTTTGGGCAAAGCATTTCCACTCCCACCGGGAGATGGGATTTATTTGTTTGATTATCAGAAGTTAAAGTAATTTTGAGCGCAACAAACCAGGCATGTTTGCTGCCGGGGATCGGATCCTTGATATTACTGTCATTCCTTCGATGGTTTTGTTTTTGCATTTCTGACACTGATAAGGATCAAAGCCGGTAATGTTTCCATCCGGTTTGACCGGATGATGACCCAAAACACGCCCCGGGTTCGTGATCCCTGACAAACCCATTTGATTTTTCAGTATGATTTTCCTGTCAACATTCAACAGGTTGCCATGAAAGCAACCCTGCATTGTTTTGCCCGGGGTGAATCTGATGAATCATTCCCGGATCAGATGCGTTAAAAATGTTCTTTTATCAAAAAAAACATTTATTTTTGATAGATGAGTCCAGTAAAAAAAGTATTTGTCCACAAATTTCCACAAATTTACACGAAT
>CAYMLS010000043.1:0-22857 GCA_964390665.1 uncultured Bacteroidales bacterium
CGACCGGATACGCGGTATTTCACGAACCGTATGCATTGACAAACTGCCACACTTTCTTGCATTTGCAAGGAAAAGTCCACTCCGAAAACGAGTTTTCGGAGAAATTCGTGCAATGACTATATTCTTAATTATCTGAATATCAGGCATTATAATTAGTGTCAGTTTGTGTAATTTGTCGGCAAAATACTTTTTAGAGTGGACACATTGATGTTCGTTGTAGCGAAATTTCAGAAATTTTACCGTTCGAAAACTAGCAATATTTCTACATTTGCAGAGAGATCTTTCAAAGATCATCGTGAATTCCTTCAATTTTATGTTCCTAAACAAACGAAAACAAAAGATTATGTTAAAAAAATTTTTAATTATTTTCAGTTTTATATTCTGTATGACAGGAGTATTGTCAGCACAGGATAATCTTTCTTATCAACTACCTCCTCAGGATATTGTTGATATTGTGGATGCACCTGCAACACCCTCCATATCCATTTCTCCCGGTCAGTCTGCCATGTTGCTGATCGAAAACCGCGGTTTGCCTACTGTTGAAGATCTGGCGGTTGAAGAATTGCGTTTGGGAGGTTTGCGTATCGATCCTGTAACCAATGGTCCCAGTCGCAGCAGTTATGGTGTGGGGTTGACCCTGAGCGATATTTATGGCAATGACAAGAGAGAGGTAAATGGTTTGCCTTCAAATCCGCGGATCAGAAATGTTCAGTGGTCTGCTGACGGGCAGCATATTGGTTTTACGCATACTGCGACAGATCATATACAGCTGTGGGTTGTGGATGTTGCAAATGCACAGGCTCGTCAACTTACAGAAAGACAGGTGAATGATGTCATGGGCAATGCTTATGCATGGGCTTCCGACAATAAAACGATTCTGTTTACGGCTATTCCCGAAAACAGGGGAGAAATACCCGAAAGACCCAGAGTAGCAGAAGGCCCCATCGTACAGCAGAGCCTTGCCAGAAAAGCGGCTGTTAGAACATACCAGGATATGATATCGGACCGCTATGATGAGGATATTTTTGATTATTATGCCCAAAGTCAACTGCTTAAGGTTGATCTGGAGGGAAATATTGCAGAGATGAGTAAAACCGGTGTCATATGGTACTTCAGCATTTCTCCCGATGCCCGTTATGTGCTTGTAAACCATATTCAAAAACCTTATTCCTACATCGTTCCATTTTCCCGCTTTCCACAAACCATGGAGGTGATTGATATGGATGGAGAAAGGGTTTACATGGTTGCAGAAGTGCCTGTTGCTGATAACATACCACAGGGGTTTGGTGCCACACGAACGGGGCGCAGAAGTGTGCAGTGGAGAAATGATCATCCTGCTTCGCTTTATTGGGTGGAAGCCCTGGATGAAGGTGATCCTTCTAAAGATGCCGAATACAGAGACCAGGTATTTTTCATACAGGCTCCTTTTACGGCAGATCCTCTTCCGGTTGTAAAACTGCAGTTGCGTTATTCGGGTATTACTTGGGGAAGTAATGATATGGCCGTCATCTATGAGTCATGGATGAAGACCCGGCGAAGAATCACCAGTTTTTTTGATCCGGGTGGCGTTGATGCTGAAAAAATTATTATCTGGGATCGTTCCTATGAAGATCGCTACAATGATCCGGGTAATTTTCAAACCACAACCAATGAATATGGTGAGTCGGTATTGCTTACCGACAGACGCGGACGTAAACTTTATTTGTTCGGACAGGGGGCTTCTCCTGATGGCAATCGTCCGTTTGTTGATGAATTTGACATCAGAAATATGGAAACCGATCGTTTGTGGAGATCTGCTGCCCCTTTTTACGAATATCCTGTGAAAATGATCGATACACGTGCCGGATTGGTGATTACGCGGCGTGAGTCCAAAGATATGCATCCCAATTTTTATATCCGGGATATGAAAAAGGACCGTGTGACGCAGATCACAGACCTGCCTGACCCGTTTGAAAAGTTAAGCGATCTGCAATCGGAAATGATACATTATACAAGGGAGGATGGTGTTCCTTTGAATGGTACACTCTATTTGCCGGCAGGTTATGATCCTGAAAATGATGCGCCTCTGCCTGCAATGCTTTGGGCATACCCAAGAGAATACAAAAGTGCTGATGCGGCAGGGCAGGTGAGTGGATCACCTTACAGGTATACCCGAGTGGGAGCTACTTCCCCCGTTTTATTGGCCACACAGGGATATGCTGTTCTCAATAATGCCAGTTTCCCCATTATTGGTGAAGGTGATGAGGAACCCAATGATACCTTTGTTGAACAATTGGTGGCCAATGCAGAAGCGGCAGTAAACAAACTGATTGAAATGGGCGTGGCTGATCCGGAAAGAGTTGCTGTCTCCGGACATTCCTATGGCGCTTTTATGACGGTGAATCTTTTGGCACATTCTGATCTTTTTGCGGCGGGTGTGGCGCGTAGCGGAGCCTATAACAGAACGCTCACACCTTTTGGTTTTCAGTACGAAGAGCGCACTTACTGGGAAAATCCTGATCTTTATCACCGCATGTCGCCTTTTTCTCATGCTGATAAAATTGAAACTCCTTTGCTGCTGATTCATGGTGATGCTGATAACAATTCCGGAACTTTTACCATGCAGAGCGAAAGAATGTATGATGCTTTGCGCGGACACGGTGCAACAGTTAGACTTGTTCTGCTCCCCCATGAATCGCATGGTTACAGGGCAAGAGAATCGGCTTTGCATATGCATTGGGAATGGTTGAGATGGCTCGACAAATACGTGAAAAATAAAGAATAACTTTTTTATCTGTTAAATGAATAGAGGTAAATGGTTGATATTGTCAAATGTTCGAACAATATCAACCATTTTCTTATGAATGAGTACAGTCTAAAAACTTGTTTTTAGACATTCGTGTAATTTTTTTTGTTTTATATTGCTGAATTTCAATCAATTAAATCCGTGTAAATTCGGGTAAATTTGTGGACAAATACTTTTTTTACTGGACTCATGAATGCAAAAGAAAGATGATGAAGTATGAACCGGAGCTGATCGGCGGCAGGTTGATCAGGAGATATAAACGTTTTCTGGCTGATGTTATTCTGGATAGCGGTGAGACTGTGGTGGCGCATTGCACCAATTCCGGAAGTATGAAAAGTTGCCTTGAGGATAATGCCCGTGTTTTTCTCTCTCCTGTCAACGACCCAAAAAGGAAAACACGGTTTACCTGGGAAATGATCGAGATCAACAGGCGTTGGGTAGGCATCAATACAGCAACACCCAATAAACTTGTTTACGAGTATATGAAAAAGGATGTAATACCTGGTTTGCAAGGATATAACGAAATAAGAAGAGAAGTGAAATACAAAGATAGCCGCCTGGATATATTTGCCCGCAAACCGGGGGAAGAGTGCTTTGTGGAAGTGAAAAATGTAACACTTCGGGAAGAGAACATGGCCCTGTTTCCTGATGCTGTAACCCTCCGCGGACAAAAACATCTGAAAACACTTACAGAACTCAGGGAAAAAGGCCTGAGGGCAGTGATGGTGTATGTTGTACAACGAATGGATGTTGATGGTTTTGCACCGGCAGAAATGATAGATCCTGTATATGCTGGCACATTGCGAATAGCATATGAAAAAGGGGTGGAAATTTTTCCCGTACAGGTAAAAGTCAGTCCTGATGGCATCGCATTCCACAAGATCCTGCCATTCACACTAAGGAATCTTTGATTCTTCCTTAAACCAACTGTGTTAAGTATTCCAGTCTCAAAAGAACGTCAACAGAATAAAAAGTAGATGGATTTGTCTTTGAACTTTTTGTTGCGAAATAAAATTTAATGATTACTTTTGTACCCCCAAAACAAAGAATGGTTCCGTAGCTCAGCTGGATAGAGCAACAGCCTTCTAAGCTGTGGGTCCCAGGTTCGAATCCTGGCGGAATCACGTACAAATTCGCTAAAAACCTGTAGAATCAACTGATTTTACAGGTTTTTTTATGTTTTGTATGTTCTTTGAAAATCATTGATTGCCAGCAAACCAACTTTGTATTCGTTCTATTTTGTCAGCTGCGCTATTTTATCTACCGGCAAAAGGTTCAGCATTTCGGTTATCTCGCTTTCGGTGTCATTTCCACGGCACTCAAAGGTGAGCAGTGTGCTTCCCATAGGTACCTGTACATTCCAGGATATGTATCCCATGTCGTCTTCGTTTTTTTCCATTAGTGCTCTGTAAGAACCTACCCTGATCTTTTTCTGATTTGAATCGCGTCCGATCACTGGCAACGACAGCAATGCTGTAATGCCCGAAAGCAAGGGCGAATCACCCATGACCTGAATAGAAGCACTATGGGTTTCTGTCTCGCCTCTATAACTACGGTTTACAAATAAGCCGGCATATCCGGCAGAGGTGATGTTGTCTTCGATCTCCATAAAACTATACTTGCCCATTGCTTCAGGCAATATTTTCAGGATATCGGCACCAATGGCCATATCTATCTGGTTGAGCGTTTCCTGGAGAGCATAGCGTGTTTCGTGCAGGTCACCGGAAGCATAAGATGACTTCGCTTTCTCCAGATATTGATCTACTTCCTGTCCGTAAATGGTGTTAAAAACCAACAGACATATGACTATCAGTGAATATTGAATGTTTTTCATGTGTTTGAGTTTTGTTTTAAGTTGTCATTACCCGGTTTATTCTGAAAGTTTTTTTTCTTGTAGGCAATTGTATGCTTGAAAAGATTTGAAACGACCACGTTTGGTTGGTTTCCTTTTCAGGGTTCACCGAGTTGCTTTTTTATTGATTCAATATCAAACTCTTCGGCAGCAAGCATAAACTGGTTTTCTGTTTCGAAGTTGGTACCGTTGAGTAAAAAAACCGATGACTGACCAAAAGGTACGCTCAGTGAATAGCCATCATATTCATCGTATCGGATGATGGCACGATGATCTTTAAACTGTATGCGCTTTTCGTTGGTTTCTTCGGTGCTATCCATATACCTTCCGTCAACCATGTACATACCAGACAAACCCAATATTCCGGAATCGTTGCCAATGGTAACTGTCAATGACATATCCTCGCCGCCATAATAACTTCTTTCTATGATAAGACCAACAAAACCCACTCCGGTACTGGTTACCTTATCTCTTTCTTCATCACTTTGCAGCGTTCCTGCTTTTTGGGGAAGGTCTTTCAATACATTTTCACTGATTTCAAGTTCAACCGCCCACAAAGCATCTCTCACGGCATCTTTCGATGATTTGTAGTTGCCGCTTTGAAACGATGATGATGCTTCGGCTATGCTTTGGTTCACATCGGGTTTGGATTGTGCTAATCCCGAACCTCGCCGGTTGCTCCGGTTGGGATTGGTCTCATTGGTTGATTCATGCGAATTGTTGTTTTGATCTGATTTGTTTTCATCCTCATTTTCATTGAAAATTTCACGGACGATCTTTTCTTCTGTCTTTTCCTGCATTTTTCTCAGTAATCTTGATTGGGCGTTGACATAAGTTGTTGCCATACTGAAAATAAACACCAAAAGAACCAGGGGTTTTAAATACTGTTTCATGGCGATAGGTTTTTGATTTGGTTTGACTTTAATACTTGAGAAAAGATGGGTTTTATATGGGGTTGTGAGTTTCCTGACAAAAGAAATGAATTTCTCTGTAAAAATAGAGAAAAAACCGAATAAACACCATTATTTTTCTTTAAAAAATCAGCATTTTTTCGTTTGGAAAAAAGGGGAGAGATGTAAACTTGTTTTTTGAGGATTTCTCGTCAAAGAGAAAAAACATCAGGTTTCCTCGTGGCACATTCTACGCGATCATAAAAACATTTCTTTTCCTTATCAGGCACTTGCGTATCATTTGTTTTTTAATTTGTTGGTAATCCGGGTCATCGATGCTATGGAGTAATCGCCGGCTCTTTTTGAATTTTCCCAAATTACGAAGTATTTCCGCCTGCATGATTTTTGCATCCAAACGGTTTTCATCGCAAAGTTTAAAAAGCATTTCGAGGTTTTTTTTCCAGTTTCTCTTGTCGGTATGATTCCGATGCAATTTCTTATCCCTCCTGACACGATCGTTGTATTTCCACCAAAGTCTGAGGCGTAAATAAAACTCCTGCTCACTGTTTTTTAAATCACCATCTTTTATGATCTTCAGATAGTCCTGCATATTTGGTTCTTTTACTGTCTCATTGGTTGTGGTATTCAGTGATTCTTCAGGTGTCACTTCAGTTTCATCTGTAAGCCAATAAATTTGACCACAATTGAAACATTTTGTTACATGAATTGAATCGGGCAACATGGGGGAAAACATTTTTCCATCCGACCACATTTCACTATCAAATGTGTTTCCACTTAGTATTTCTGATTGAAATACGATTTGATGACAGGAAGGACATTGATAAAATCTATCTTCACCTGGTAGCATAAGAAAAACGTGAGGTAATTGGGTTCAACAAAAGTTATCTTTCAGTATATCAGCACAAAAGTAATCAAAATTAAGTTTCAGTACAGCAATGTTTTGTTGCCGGAATAAGAAGTTTTCTTGCTGGCACTAAATAATTCTAAAAAAAACTTAGCGTACTTGTTACAATAACTATTTTTTTTATACATTTACACTTTAGAAATCGATTGCAGTAATGAAAAGAAAAATCAACCCTCATATTTCAGTTGACGTTGTCATCTTCGCTTTTGACGAAGAGGGACTAAGGGTTTTGCTTGTTGACAGGGAAATGGGATCGGATAACGAAGGGAATTGGAATAAACCGGTCCCGAAGTTGCCCGGGGGGCTTGTTTACAATGATGAGCTTTTGATTGATGCTGCACGAAGGATATTATCCGACCTTACTGGCATTGAAGGCATAGATCTGGAGCAATTTGATGTGCTGGATTCCCTTGAAAGGATGAACAATGAATGGGATAAAAAGTGGTTGGAGAAAACAAGCGGGGTAAGTATAGAGAGGGTCATATCCATCGCTTTTTATGGGATTGTAAGATATGATCAGATTAAAAAAACAGCATTGAAAAGCAAGGCGCACTGGACAGTCATGGATGATGAAATGCAACTTCCTTTCGATCATAATGATATCGTCAATGCCGCATTAGATGGAATTAAAGCAGGATTAAAAAAAGATGCCCTGCTTTTTCGATTGTTGCCCGAAAAGTTTACCATTAGTCAATTGAAAAAAGCCCTGGAAGTGTTTTACAAAAAAAACCTTGATAGTCGAAATTTCAGAAAGAAAATTAAAAAATTGAACTATATTGTTGCTTTGGAAGAAAAGCAAAGCAACGTAGCTCATAAACCTGCAGGATTTTTCAGGTTTGACAAAAAGCGTTTTATGCAATTTAATAATGATCGAATCACATTTTAAAAATTTTCACTTATGAATCTACTCGGATATGATTTGGGAAGTTCTTCGGTAAAAGCCAGTATAATGGACGTAGAAACCGGAGAATGTATTGCCTCGGCTTTTCATCCCAAAGAAGAAATGAAAATTGATGCCCCTGACAAAGAATGGGCAGAACAACATCCGGAAAGCTGGTGGCAAAGCATTGTTGCGGCCACACGCGAACTGATGCAGAACCCCTCTGTAAAAAGAGAAAGCATTGGTGCAGTTGGTATTTCCTATCAAATGCATGGTTTGGTTGTGTTAGGAAAAAACCATGAAGTGCTGCGCCCCTCTATTATCTGGTGCGACAGCAGAGCGGTGAGCATCGGAGATAAGGCATTTGATCAGATCGGTGGTGAAAAATGCCTCGCCTCTTTGCTCAATTCTCCCGGAAACTTTACTGCCTCCAAACTTATGTGGGTTAAAGAAAACGAACCTGCTATCTATGATCAGATCGACAAGATCATGCTCCCCGGTGATTATATTGCCTTCAGAATGACCGGAGAGATTCAGACAACACCATCCGGGCTTTCCGAAGGTATTTTCTGGGATTTCCCAAAGCATGATGTTTCTTCCCTTATCCTGGATCATTTTGGATTTGAAAAAAGCTTTGTGCCCGAAATTGTATCAAATGTTGCAGTGCAAAGTCATATTCATGAGCAAGCTGCCAAAGAACTGGGAATCCCTGCAGGAATTCCTGTTTCGTACCGGGCAGGTGATCAACCCAATAACGCACTTTCATTAAATGTGTTGAACCCCGGCGAAATTGCTGCTACTGCCGGCACTTCAGGGGTTGTTTTTGGTGTGAGTGATCAGATAAAATACGATCCGCTATCCAGGGTAAACACTTTTGCGCATGTAAATCATACCCGCGAAAATTCACGATTGGGGGTTTTGCTTTGTGTTAACGGAACAGGCAGCACCAATGCCTGGCTCAAAAGAAACGTCGCTGGCGAAAATATGAGCTATGATGATATGAACAAACTTGCAGGGCAAGTTCCTGTAGGATCTGACGGAATGAAAGTATTGCCCTTTGGCAATGGTGCTGAACGCATTATGCGAAACAAGGATACCGGATGCGTTGTGGAGGGTTTGAATTTTAACAGACACACCAAATCTCATTTTATCAGAGCCGCCCATGAAGGTATCGTCTTTGCTTTTCAATACGGAATGAATATCATGCATGAAACAGGGATTGATCCTGCTGTAATACGTGCCGGTCATGCCAATATGTTTTTAAGTCCGGTTTTCCGGGAATCTTTGGCCACCATTACCCAAACCGCTATCGAACTTTACAATACCGATGGTTCGCAGGGTGCCGCCAGGGCTGCTGGTGTCGGGGCTGGAATCTATAAGAGTTTTGATGACGCTTTCAGCGGTTTAAAAGTAATCAAAACCATCGATCCCGATCCTTCAGATAAAGAACCTTTGCTTGAAGCATTCGAAGAATGGAAGCATCTTTTGGAGGCAAAGATCAAAGAATAAGAACCGGAAGGTGAAAAATCATTTGAAGCAGTACTTGCATGAAAACATCAACAGATGCGTTATGCTCATCTTTAAAACAGCTATCCCTGACTTATTTCGGGAATCCATGTTTTTCAGTCATCGCAAGCTCTGCCAAAGTTGTTTTTTTTACCAGGCACTCGTCAATAATTCGAGTTCTTTTGCTGATACAAAATAAATTTAAAAAGGGGCAAAACCCTGATATCGTTAGAATCTAATTTAATCAACCAATTTTTTCATTTAAAATTAAAAATATGAGTTACTTAACAGGAGATAAAGAATTTTTTAAAGGAATCGGTAAAATACCTTACGAGGGAAGTGATTCCAAAAATCCAATGGCATTTAAATTCTACAACGAAAGCAAAGTTGTGGGAGGAAAAACCATGAAAGAACATTTGAGATTTGCAGTGGCATACTGGCATACACTTACCGATGGGGGTGGTGATCCTTTTGGTGGTGATACCAAGTTTTTCCCCTGGGCAACAGCCAATGATCCCATTGCTAAAGCGAAAGACAAAATGGATGCTGCTTTTGAATTTATTACGAAACTCGGTGTCCCATTCTATTGCTTTCATGATTTTGATATAGTTTCGGAAGCGGATACCATAGCAGAATCTGAGAAAAGAATGCAGACAATCGTGGATTATGCAAAACAAAAACAAAAAGATTCGGGTGTGAAACTTTTGTGGGGTACTGCTAATTTATTTTCGCATCATCGCTACATGAACGGTGCTGCCACCAATCCCGATTTCAATGTACTGACCTATGCCGGCACACAGGTGAAAAATGCTCTGGATGCCACCATTGCCCTTGGTGGACAGAATTATGTTTTCTGGGGCGGGCGCGAAGGTTACAGCTCATTGCTCAATACCAATATGAAGAGAGAAATCGAACATTTGGCGCAGTTTCTTCATATGGCGAAAGATTACGGTCGTAAGCAGGGTTTTAAAGGAACATTCCTTATCGAACCCAAACCCATGGAACCTACCAAGCATCAATATGACTATGACGCTGCCACCATCATTGGTTTTCTCAATAAATTTGGTTTGGCAGATGACTTTAAACTCAACATTGAAGTAAACCACGCAACACTTGCCGGACACACTTTCCAGCACGAACTGCAAACCGCTGCTGATGCAGGGATGTTTGGAAGTATTGATGCCAACCGCGGCGATTATCAAAACGGATGGGATACTGATCAGTTCCCCATCAACATTTATGAAGTGGTAGAAGCAATGCTGGTGATTATTGAAGCAGGTGGATTTTCCACAGGTGGTATTAATTTCGATGCCAAAGTAAGACGAAACTCTACAGACCTGGATGATATTTTCATCGCCCATATTGCCGGCATGGACGTATTTGCCAGAGCGCTTGAAATTGCTTATGATGTGATCGAAAACTCACCCATACCCAAAATGAAAATGGATCGTTACAAATCTTTTGACGCTGGAGATGGCGCTGCATTTGAACAAGGTAAACTTACTCTGGAAGATCTGCGTGCGTTGGCCATTAAAAATGGAGAACCTCAGCAAATTAGTGGAAAACAGGAACTTTATGAAGCAATTATTAATCAGTATATAAAATAAGTTCGTCAACAGATCATCAAAACAGCTGAGAGCAACAGGATTTTTTCTAAACCTGTTGCTTTTTTTATAACGAATCAATATGATTTTTAGGTTAAACCAGTCAATCATTTTACTTATCATCCTGTTCTTTTTATTCCTTATTCAGAATACTTATAAATTTTACGATTATGGTGGTAAACAATTAATAAATAGGTAAATTTGTACTGATTAACTTTTTAGTATTTAAATATTGCATGTTAGGAATCGTTGGAATAAGTTATAAATCAGCACCTTTAGAAATAAGAGAACAGTTTTCTTTTTCAGATCAGGAATCCCTTCAGTTTTTAAAACAACTAAAGTTAGATTTGGATGTGATGGGTGGTATTGTTTTATCAACCTGTAACAGAATAGAGGTATATTTTCACATTGAAAAATGTTGCCCCGAAAAAGCATTTGATTTTATTTTCAGAAATCTGGAGTTTTACAGAAAAAAGGGTGAACTGCCAAAGCAATACTTTTATAAGTATATGGGAGATCAGGCCATCAACCATCTTTTTCGGGTTGTTTCAGGTGTTGAATCCTTAATTATTGGTGAAGATCAGATAGTTACACAGGTCAAAAACGCATTTAAACTGAGTCTCGACAATGATTTGAGCAGCCCACCGCTTACCCGTATGTTCAATAAATCTTTTGAAGCAGGCAAAAGGGTACGAACGGAAACTTCTATTAATCAGGGATCAGCATCTATCAGCTCGGCTGCCGTTGATTTGATCTGTCGCAGAACAAAAGGTCTGCAAAAGAGAAATATTTTGCTTATCGGAACCGGTGTAATGGGGCAATTGGCGCTTACAAATCTTGTGAAAAGAGACTGCCGTTCTATTTCCATCACCAACAGAACTTTTGATAAGTCCCGGCAGTTGGCAGAGAAATACAACCTTGTTGCTTTCGAGTTTGAAAAACTACCTGATCATATTCATGCAGCAGATGTTGTTATTGTGGCTACGGGTGCACCCTCTCATATTGTTACCGGCAAAATGGTTGACGAATGTTGTGGACAAAGAGCCGAAAAGCAGGTTTTTATGGATCTGTCGGTGCCCCGGAATATAAGCACTGATGTAAAACAAAGAAACAATGCTGAGCTATATGCTGTTGACGATCTTCAGGAAATTGTAAAGGAAACGCAGATGAAAAGAAAAGAAGCTGTGGCAGAAGCAATGGAGATCATTCAAATTGTTCAGCAGGAATTTACGGATTGGATGAATTCCCTGCAACTAACACCCTCGATCCTGAAAATTAAGAAAAATATCGATTCTGTTAATCATGCTGAACTGGAAGGCTTTCTTAAAATCAATGGGATCAAAGATGATGAAATGGTCTCAAGATATGCCGATCACATTGCAGGAAAATATTCCCGGTTATTTATTCGCAACCTCAAGCAGGTTACCCAAAATGGAAAACAAAGAGAATATCTTGATGTTTTAAATCAACTTTTTGAACTTACCGACTAAATGAACAAACCCATCAGAATAGGAACCCGTGGCAGTCAACTCGCCTTATATCAGGCGTACAGGGTTGAAGAAGCCATTAACAAAAAACTGCCGGGTGTGAAAACTGAAATAAAGATCATTAAAACCAAAGGGGATATTATTCTGGATGTGGCGCTTTCCAAAATTGGTGATAAGGGATTGTTTACAAAAGAACTTGAGGTGGAATTGTATAATGATACCATTGATGTGGCAGTGCATAGTTTAAAAGATCTCCCAACACAGTTTCCCGGGCAACTTATCCTCGGAGGTGTACTGGAGAGGGGAGAGGTGAGGGATGCTTTGGTACATATCCATGGAAAAAAATTCAATGAACTAAATGAGGAGGATGTAATTGCTACTTCAAGTTTGCGCAGGAGGGCGCAATTGCTCCGCCATCATCCCGGGTTAAACATTGTGGATATAAGGGGAAATGTAAATACACGACTCAAAAAGATGCAGGATGGACATTGCACCGCTATGGTAATGGCTGCAGCGGGTTTAATGAGGTTGAACCTGGAACACCTGATCACCGAAAAACTCGATCCGGAAATATTTATCCCTGCGGTAAGCCAGGGCGCCATTGCCATGGAGATTCGCGAAAATGACGCAGATACTCTGAAGGTAATGAAAGAGATCACCCATGCACCAACCCTTGAATCCGTTTTGGCTGAACGTAAATATCTCAGAATGCTGGAAGGTGGATGCCAGGTACCCATTGGATGCTATTCCAAACTTAAAAATGATCGCTTCAGCATCAGAGGATTTGTTTCTGATCTTCAGGCTACCAGAGTTTTGATTGATGAATGGGAGGGCGACAGGAACCAAAGTATGGAAATCGCCGAAGGACTGGCAAATTCTTTCCTTGAAAAAGGTGCTGGTGAAATTCTGAAAGAAATCAGAAGACAAAATGATCAACCTTGAGTGGGGCGGCGAATGGGTCATGGTTTTCGACGTGAATCAGTATTCAATAAATTTGAAATATCCTTTTTATTAATGCTAAAAGGTAAAATTATCATCACAACCCAGTCTTCATCAGGTGCACAAAAAATGATGGATGTATTTCAATCCCAAGGAGCATCTGTTTTTAACTTACCCACCATTGAAACCAAAACACTTTTTTATCCGAAGGATCTTATCGATCATCAAATACTCATCCCTGACTATACATGGTTTGTTTTTACCAGTAAGAAAGGGGTGAAAGGTTTTTTTGATAATATAAAATGTCATTTCCCACAATTCGATCTTTCTGCCTATGGAAAAGTGGCTGTGGTAGGGGAGGCAACAGCCAGGGCGTTGGAAAATAATGGTGTGACCCCTGATTTTGTAAACCCCGGAGATGATGGGAAAAGCCTTGCTGATGCCCTGGCGAATAAGATCCTCACCCCTGAGGATAATGTGTTGTTTTTGGCCGGTAACCTGGCACCCGATACACTTGAGCAGCATATCACTGAAATCTGCCGGTTCAACAGGATCAATATTTATGAAACAAAATATCCTCAGGTTCCCGACCCGATCGTTGCTTCTTACATAGTTGAGGATAAAGCAGATATGGTTATTTTTTCTTCTCCTTCTTCCTTTTATGGCTTTTTACATTTTTTCGGCAAAGGAAAAAAACTTAATTTCGCAGCAATAGGTAATACCACTGCTGATTCAATAAGAAAGTGTGGTTTTGAGGTAAAAGCAGTTGCAGCACATCCCAACCCTCATGCAATGGCGGAAGCTGTAAGTGAGTATTTTGGAATTTAAATTCTTCAAAACAAACATGATGATGTAATTCGAAGCAGAAGGGTTGAAAACCATTACGGATTGCACAAAACAGTTTAGTGAACAGTCATATCATTCAAAGTTAATATACGTATTTAAACATATTTTCCTATGTATTTCCCCCAAACCCGACTCCGAAGGTTGCGTTCCAATCCGGTTATCCGCGATATGGTAAATGAAACCATTGTTTCCACGCATAACCTTGTAATGCCATTGTTTGCCTGTACTGGGCAGAATGTAAAAAATCCCATCAGTTCCATGCCGGGAAATTTTCAACTTTCAACAGACCTTCTGGCAAAAGAATGCAGGGAACTTTATGAGTTGGGGATCCGTTCGGTACTCCTTTTTGGTATCCCTGATGTAAAAGATGAGCATGGTTGGGTTGCCGCTGAAAGTGGTGCCATCATTCCCACAGCTATAAGGGCAATTAAGAAGGAAATCCCTGAAATGTTTGTAATTGCCGATGTTTGCAATTGCGAATATACCACGCATGGGCATTGCGGAACCATTGAAAATAATGATGTGCACAATGATAAAACACTCGAAACACTCTCTAAACAGGCAGTTACTTTTTCGGAGGCAGGTGTGGATATGGTTGCTCCCAGCGATATGATGGACGGAAGGGTAGGGCATATGCGCAATGAACTCGACGAAAATGGATATTCTCATATACCCATCATGTCGTATGCTGCAAAATATGCTTCTGCTTTTTATGGTCCTTTTCGTGAAGCGGCAGAAAGTGCCCCCCAGTTTGGTGACCGGAAAACTTACCAAATGAATCCCGCCAATTCAGAAGAAGCCATGCGCGAAATTGAACTGGATATTGCAGAAGGTGCCGATATTATTATGGTTAAACCTGCATTGAGCTATCTCGATATAATCAGAAGAACCAAAGACAATTTTAACATACCTGTGGCTGCTTATAATGTGAGTGGTGAATTTTCAATGGTGAAGGCGGCTGCCGAAAAAGGTTGGATTGATGGAGACAGGATTGCCATGGAAATTCTTAAATCCATCAAAAGGGCAGGGGCAGATATTATTCTTACCTATCATGCAAAAGAAATTGCAAAGTTTTTAGGTGAAAATAAATATTGGTAAATAAGATTTGCAGTGAAACACCAGCGCTCGCCTGTGGTTTGCCTTCAAAACAATCATCCTGTTTTTTATCAGGATTCAACTTGTTTTTCAGTCATCACACGTCATGTCATTCACAAAATACTAATCAGGTATACACAGAGAATGTGAGTTTTCCTGATGAACGTAAATAATACAAATTCAAAAGAATCGATAAAAGATGAATATTTCCAACAGTAAGAAAGAATTTCAAAGAGCAAAAGAAAGTATTCCCGGTGGTGTTAACTCGCCTGCAAGAGCATTTCGCAGTGTGGGTGGAGATCCTGTTTTTATGGCCAAAGCAAAAGGATCCAAAATATGGGATATCGATGGAAACGAATATATTGATTTTGTTTCTTCGTGGGGTCCAATGATCGTGGGTCATGCTCATGAAAAGGTTATCGAATCCATTAACAAGGCAGCGCAAAACGGTACCTCGTATGGTGCTCCAACGGTTGCAGAATCGGAGATGGCTGAGCAAATAAAAAAAATGAAACCTTCTATGGAGGTGGTTCGAATGGTAAATTCCGGAACCGAAGCAACCATGAGTGCTCTTCGCCTGGCAAGAGGGTTTACAGGCAGAGATAAATTCGTGAAATTTGAAGGGTGCTACCACGGACATGCCGATAGTTTTTTGATCAAGGCCGGTTCGGGTGCACTTACTCTGGGACTTCCCGACAGCCCTGGCGTTACCAAAGGTACGGCGCAGGATACCATTACTGCGAGGTACAACGATCTGGAAGAGATGGAAAAGATTTTTGAAGACTATGGGGATGAAATCGCTGCCGTAATACTCGAACCTGTGGTGGGTAATATGGGTGTTGTGATTCCACAAAAAGAATTCCTGGAAGGGTTGCGTGGTTTAACGCAAAAATACGGAGCTCTGCTTATTTTTGATGAAGTTATGACCGGTTTCAGATTGGCCAAAGGGGGTGCCCAGGAATATTTTAATATAAAACCGGATATTACTACTTTGGGAAAGATCATCGGAGGAGGATTGCCCGTAGGCGCCTATGGCGGATCAAAAAAAATTATGGAAAAACTTGCCCCTTCAGGTCCTGTATATCAAGCAGGTACGTTGGCAGGAAACCCACTTGCCATGGCAGCAGGACTGGCTACATTGAAAATTATTGATGAGACACCTGGTTTTCATGATCTCCTGGAAACCCAGTCACGAAAACTTGAAAAAGGACTTGTGAAAAATCTGAAACAAACAGGGATAAATGGTGTTGTAAACAGAGTTGGATCTATGATTACGCTTTTCTTTACCGATTTGAAACAGGTAAACTCTTTTGATGATGCCAATCAGTCTGATACAGAAAAATTCAGCAGGTATTTCAGAAAAATGCTTGAAAGTGGTATCTATCTGCCTCCATCTCAATTTGAAGCCGCCTTTATTCCGGCAACGATCACCGATCATGAAATTCAGCAAACCATTGATGCAAGTTTAAAAGCGTTACAATCGCTTTGATTTCGCATCATTTATTTGCTTTTTATAAATTTTTGCTACAAATAAAATAATAAATGTCCGATATATTTCTTGATACCCTCAGAGGGCGGCCAACCAGCCGACCACCGGTTTGGTTTATGCGACAAGCCGGACGGGTTTTGCCGTCTTATCAAAAACTTAAAGAACAATACTCTTTCTGGCAATTGATGAAAGACCCTGAACTGGCAGCCAAAGTTACCCTTTTGCCTGTGGATGATCTGGGGGTTGATGCTGCCATATTGTTTTCCGATATACTGGTAATTCCCTATGCTATGGGCATGGGGCTGGATTTTACAGACCAGGGTCCTGTGTTTGAAAAACCCCTTAAGGACAGAACTGATAGCATCAGCAATTTCGATCCTGATCCTTCAAAACTGGATTATATTTACAAAACAATCGATCAGGTGCTCCTGACAAGGAAAAAACAAACACCCCTGGTGGGGTTTTGTGGCGCACCCCTTACGGTTATGCTTTTTATGATTCAGGGTTTGGGTACACGTTCGCAGTTTAATGATGCCGAAAAGTTTTTCTTCAAAGAAAAAAGTCTTACCCGGAAAATTTCAGAACAGGTTACTGAACTTACCATAGAATATGCGCTGCAGCAAGTTAAACATGGTGTTAGTGCTTTTCAGCTTTTTGACACACATGCCGGTATCGTTCCTTATACTTTTTACAAAGAAGTATTTATGCCTTCTGTAAAGAAAATTGCCAAAGCGGTGAGGCAATCAGGAACACCGTTTATTTTTTTCCCTAAAGGCATAGGGACGGGTATTGAAGAAATGAATCATGATGTTTGCGATTTTTTGAGTGTTGACTGGCAAACCCCTTTGACCACCGCCAGAAGATTGGTGGACAAAAAAGTGGGATTGCAGGGGAATCTTGATCCGCGTATTCTTTTTGCAGATAAGGAAACCATCAGAAAAGAAATGTATAGTTATGTTCCTTTTCATACGCAGGAAAACAAATGGATATTTAACCTCGGACACGGTTTAATGCCGGGCATCCCTGTTGAAAATGTGCAGTTTGCTGTAGATTTTGTAAAACAGGTTCATTGGTCGTAGTTATTCATCTCACAATACAAAACATTTCATATGTCAGGTTTTGATATTATAGAAAAATATAACCAGCCGGGACCACGCTATACAAGTTACCCTCCGGCCACCTGGTTTAATAATGAAACGGGGATCTCAGATTATAAGAAGATGATCACCTTGTCCAATGAGTTTTCTCCCCGAAATATTTCCATCTATTTTCATGTGCCCTTTTGCAAACAATTATGTCATTTTTGTGGATGCAATACCAAATGCCTGAATACAAAGGATGATGTGCCCGGATACATGAATGCCATGATGGGTGAGATGGAAAATGTGGCGGCACGCATCGACAAATCCAGAAAAGTAACCCAGATACATTGGGGAGGGGGCACGCCCAACGCCATTGATCTGCTGGAAATTGAAAAGGTAATGAAAAAGGTAGGCGAACTTTTCACCGTCAGTGAAGGTGCTGAAATTGCCATGGAGGTAAATCCAGCATATCTGCAACTGAAGGATATTGACAAACTCGCCGGCATGGGGTTTAACAGACTTAGCTTGGGTATACAGGATTTTAACTCAGATGTACTTAAATTAGTCAACAGAGAAACTTCTCTTCTGCCAGTTGAAAAACTGATCGATCAAATGAGAAAAAATAAGATGGATGGTGTAAACATTGATCTTATTTATGGCTTGCCCGGGCAAACGCCCGGTTCATTTCAGAAAAGCATAGAAAAGGCCATTGAAATTTCGCCCGACCGGCTGGTTACATTTTCCTATGCACACGTTCCCTGGGTAAAAAAAGCACAACAACAACTGGAAAAAGTGGGTTTGCCTTCCCCGGCAGAAAAACTGAAAATGTTTGAAATCGCCTATAATCTGTTAACCCATGCAGGTTATGTTGCCATCGGTATGGATCATTATGCAAAACCCCATGACCACCTTAGCAAAGCACTCCAGGTGAAAAAACTTCACCGCAACTTCCAGGGATACTGTACGCAGGAAACCACCGGGCAGGTTTATGCTTTTGGTGTATCTTCCATCAGCCAGCTGCAAAGCGGCTATTTTCAGAATACCAAAAGTATAGACCGCTATAAAGAAATGATCGCAAAAGAAGGATTTGCGGTTGAAAAGGGTTACCTGCTCACCCGTGACGATATGATGATCAGGGAAATTATCAACCAGATCATGTGCAACGGATATTTGAGCTTTCATGAAATCGCCAGGCAGTTTGATTCGGATGTTGACGCAGTGAAGCGTTTGCTGAAGTTCGACAGGAAAAAATTTGAACCTTTTGTTAAAGATCAGTTAATCCAGATTGACAATGATACCCTGCAGCTGAAAGGGAACGGTTTTCTGGTTGTCAGAAATATCGCGATGCTTCTCGATCCGCAGTTGAGTGTAAAACAAGCACAATATTCAAAAACGGTTTGAGAAAACGGTTAGATGTCTCATTTTTTGTTCTTCTGTTGAAAAAAAAATCCCTGCTTTTCTTCTGTACACATGATGATCTGGTACTTCTTAATCCACGGTCTTTTCTTTATTTTAATGGTTCTGCTGTAGTTTTTCCACTTCAGATTATGGAGGATTCGATGCATAAAAAAGGATGAATTTTCTTTTTTCATTGATTAATGCAGTAAAATATCTCATCTTTTACCAATACATATTACTTTTGTTGCTGCCACTTTTCATGGCAAATCAGAAATAAGATAAAAACGAAACGAAAATTTATCAGAATGAGTAAAGTTGCTTTAATTACCGGTGTAACCGGACAGGATGGAGCTTATTTGTCAGAATATCTCCTTAAAAAAGGATATATTGTTCATGGACTTAAGCGGAGAGCTTCCATATTTAATACCGACCGGATTGATCATCTATACCAGGATCCTATTCTCGAAAACAAGAACTTCATGCTCCATTATGGCGACATGACCGATTCTACCAACCTGATCAGAATTGTGCAGGAAACCCAACCTGATGAGATCTATAACCTGGCGGCAATGTCGCACGTAAAAGTTAGTTTTGATACTCCTGAATATACCGGCAATGCCGATGGATTAGGAACTCTTCGCCTGCTGGAAGCAGTAAGACTGCTCAAGATGGATCAAAAAACAAGGATATACCAGGCTTCTACTTCCGAACTTTATGGTTTGGTGCAGGAAGTACCGCAAAGTGAAAAAACACCGTTTTATCCCCGCTCTCCTTATGCCGTGGCCAAACTTTACGGATACTGGATCGTGGTCAACTACCGCGAAGCATACAATATGTTTGCCTGTAACGGGATACTCTTTAATCATGAATCCCCCATCAGGGGAGAAACTTTTGTAACCCGCAAAATTACCAGGGCAGTTGCCAAAATTGCACTGGGCATGCAGGATGCACTCTATCTGGGAAATCTGTCTGCCAAGCGCGACTGGGGGCATGCAAAAGATTATGTAAAAGCCATGTATCTGATGTTGCAACAAGATGAACCGGAGGATTACGTTATTGCTACCGGCGTTACGACGGAAGTAAGAGAATTTGTGAAAATGGCTTTTCTGGAAGTGGGCATCGAACTGGAATTCAAAGGTGAAGGTCTACACGAAACGGGTGTTATCTCCAAATGTAATCATCCTGAATTTCAAATTGAACCCGGTACCGTGGTAGTAAGGGTTGATGAGAGATATTTCAGACCCACTGAAGTTGATCTGCTTATCGGAGACCCTTCCAAAGCAAAGAAAAATCTTCAATGGGAACCTGAATATGACCTGAAAGACCTGGTGAAGGATATGATGGAAGGTGATGTCAAACTCATGAGAAAAGATAAACATTTAACCGATGGTGGTTTTGAAATCAAAAATTACTATGAATAAACAAGATAAGATTTTTGTTGCCGGATCTACCGGCATGGTGGGCAGTGCTATGATCAGGTCGCTGATCAAACAAGGCTATTCCAATATAATAGGTACCTATCGCAACCGGCAACCTCAGGAAAAGCATCCCTCACTGCGCTATTTTCAACTCGATTTGATGCAACAAAACGAGGTGAAAAGGTTTTTTGAAGAACAAAAACCGGATTATGTTATGGATGCAGCAGCCAAGGTGGGAGGCATTGTGGCCAATGATACTTACAGAGGTCAGTTTTTATATGAGAACCTGACCATACAAAACAACATTATTCATCATGCCTATTTATCGGGCGTGAAAAAATTGTTGTTTTTGGGTAGCTCCTGTATCTATCCCAAAAATGCCCCTCAGCCCATTAAAGAAGATTATCTGCTGACCTCTGAACTTGAGCCCACCAACGAACCTTACGCCATTGCCAAAATAGCAGGGTTGAAACTCTGCGAAAACTACAACCTTCAGTATGGTACCAGTTTTATTTCTGCCATGCCTACAAACCTCTATGGACCGGAAGATAATTACGATCTTCATACTTCACACGTTTTGCCGGCACTCATCCGGAAATTCCACGAAGCAAAAAAGAATCAGGATAAATCGGTTACCATTTGGGGAACCGGTAAACCCCTCAGAGAATTTATGCATGTTGATGATGTGGCAGCAGCGTGTATTTTTTTGATGAACACCTATAAGGGCAATGAGTTTGTAAACATCGGATGGGGAAAAGATATCTCCATCAAAGATCTTGCGCTATTGATCAAAGAAATCGTTGGATTTGAGGGTGAACTTGTTTTTGATACCAGTAAACCTGACGGAACGCCCAGAAAATTACTCGATGTTTCCAGGTTAAATGCTTTGGGATTCGAACCTCAAATATCTCTGAGGCAGGGAATTGAACATGCTTATGAAGAGTTTAAACGTAAATACGAACAATCATAAGGTTTAAGACTATACAAGATTTTTTGATCCTCATTTAAATTTTCGCATCCAGCACTTTTTTCTTTAAATCAGATTATCTGTTTGTTTATATAAACATTACGTATTTATTATTTCCTGTCATTCATTATTTTGAGTAAGTTTGCGGGTGGTCATGTGTTTACATAGGTTACCCGTTTTTTAGTGTCTTTTTAATGATGAACCGAGCCATGACAAAATTTTTGACACACACGCGCATGATTGTAATTTGCGGTATGTAAAGCATGCAGTCAGCGTTTTAGTGAGCTCTCTCGTTGCAAAAAACGAGACAGGCATCTGATAATTAAAAACAAATGATAACCAGATGAACTTTTTATGCATTTTCTTGAAAAACTGAAATGCCCTGTAACCAATAACAGTCTGTTTTTGCTTCATAAAGAAGAATTTACTTCTTTAAATATACCCTCTGAAATTCAAGTTTTTGGACAACTTCAGAAAGGACTTGCAGACAGTTCCAGGCAATATTTTTATCCCATTTTTAATGAAATAATATTTTTGCATACCCAATATGCTGTATTTATTGGTCCGGGTCAGGATAAGCGAAAGAATCTTTCATTTGATAAGGCAAGGGTTTTTGATTATTATAATCAGATCAATTATAAAGTAAGAGATGAACTTGCCATTTATGAAGATAGTCCTAAATGGGTTGATTTCAGAGACATTTCTTCAAAGTATATCAAAAATTCCTTTCAACGTGCTGCAAAATATTACCCTTCTCAGGGTAAGTATTTGCTGGATATTGCTTCAGGACCTATTGGACTGCCGGAGTATATGGAACTTTCCTCGGGGTACGAATACAGAATATGTGTAGATATATCTTTTCAGGCGCTTTTGCAGGCCAAAATCAACATGGAAAAGGCGAATCAAAAGGGTATCTTTATTTGTGCTGATATTACCAATATTCCTTTGAAGGATAATTGTTGTGATACCGTTTTATCTCAACACACCTTATATCACGTACCCAAAAATGATCAGGAAACGGCAGTGCGCGAAATGTACCGGGTGGCAAAACCCCATTCAAAAGTTGTCATCGTGTACAGTTGGTTTTATCACAGCTGGTTCATGAATTTAGCACTCAACGTGGTTCAGATATACAGGATGCTGAGGCATTTTGCCGGAAAAGTTTATGTAAGGGTTGTAAGATCCAAACCCCGCCTGTATTTTTATCCCCACAGTCCCGGATGGTTTAAACGTACTTTCGAGTTTGGCGATGATATTGATTTTTTTTGCTGGAGAAGTACCAATAAATATTTTCTCAATATCTTTATACATAAATATTTTTTTGGTGAAAGAATCCTGGCGTATTTATGCCGGATTGAAGAAAAGCATAGCAGGTTCATGGGCAGGTTTGGCGATTATCCGGTGATTGTAATTACGAAGAAATGAGTTGACCCGGTAATTTTTTACCGGGCATAAATGATTCAATTCGGCGCAAAATTCTCTGATTTCGTTTTAAATTAAAATTCACATCTAATCCAATCGTATTTCTATGCGTGGAATCTATTTGTTTTTTTATCAGGGAATTTTTAAATTTGATAGATGAGTCCACTCTATAAAGTATATTATCCACGAATTACACGAATGGACACTGATTTTAATGCCTGACATTCAGGCAAATAAAAGCATGATGTTTTCAGGAATTTTTCCGAAAACGA
>CAYMLS010000044.1:0-22580 GCA_964390665.1 uncultured Bacteroidales bacterium
TTTGACGATTTCTTATCAAAGACACAAAAAGCAGGAGTTTTCTTGCTGACACTATATACCAATATAACAATGAAACAATCAAGCAATCAGACAATCCCAACCTGGTGATTCCATCTGACCAATAAAAATCAAATTATAAACACATGAAAAAACTGACACTTCTTCTTGTATTGCTCTCCTTTTCCAGGGTTGACGCACAAACATCGTATGAAAAATACGAATATTCAATTGATTTCTCACAAAAGGGTAAACCCTATTCCAACTATTGGAATGCGACAGGTTTCACACCAGGTGAAATGCTGCTGAGAAAAGATATGCAACTTACCCTCGATTATATTTCGGCGGTTCCTAATGATGGATACCTGTACATTCGACCCCACTGGATGCTCAATATGGTGGGGACCAGAAATGCAGGGACTGATGAAGCGACCTATAACTTTGAGAAACTTGGAATGGCATTCGATGCATTGACAGACAGGGGGTTGAAGCCCATTTTCGAGATTATGGGATTCCCCTCCAGATCATGGGAAACCGGTTCGGGTAAATATGACGGCGCTGCGCAGTCACAAAAAAATCAGGATACTCAATGGATACCCGATTTTGAAACAGAAGAGGGATATACCCAGTGGAATGCCTTTGTAAGGGAACTGATCCTTTTCCTGGAAAACCGCTATGGGAAAGAGGAATTAAGAACATGGTATTTTGAATCTACCAATGAACCAGACGTTCATCAGCATTTCTGGAGTTATGGAATTCCCGCATTTTTGAACTACTGGGATGCCACCAGTGAAGCCATTAAATCGGTTGATGACAAATATCTTTTTGGAGGTCCTGGCACTGCCAGAGGATTGTCTGATGAATTCAAAGAACTGCTGGCACATTGCGACAAGGGACAAAATGTAATTACAGGGGAAAGGGGCGCTGTGCTGGATTATATCTCAATTCACCGCAAATTTTCTCCCTATACCATGATCGATAAGGAAATGGAACTCGTGGAATATATACGGGAAAATCACCCTCGCTTCAGCAATCTTCCTTTCTGGAACAATGAAGCAGACCCCATGGCCGGATGGAGCAGAAGTTACTGGTGGAGAGCCCACCCCTGGTATGCTGCTTTTGTTGCACAATCAGTAGATGCACACAACCGGCTGGCTGTTGATTCCGCGGCAGTGCCGTTCACCTTATTGCTCAATGATAACGGTTTTATGGGCAGTTGGTACCAGAGAACGCAAATGGCCAGATTTATGCACGCTGATGATACCGACAGGCAGTCTCAGTTCTGGCTGGTGAAAAAGCCTGTTTTTTCTGTATTCTCCATGCTTGCCATGAGCGAGGGAGAGAGGTATGATGTTAAAGGGTATGATTCTTCCCGTGAGAATGTCTTAGTGATACCATCAAAAACCAAAGCGGAGGAGATTGTTTTGATTCTTACCAATAAACCTGATTTTGGACCGGTACACAACAACTGGAAAAATAACAAAGACATTACGCTGGAACAAAAATCCCTGCATGACCCCAACGGTGCGCTTGTTTCTGTTACTCTGGAGGGATTGGATTCTGAAGATCTTACCCTGAAACATTTCAGATTAGATGGTTTACATGGTTATGCACATGGAGCATGGGAGTCAATGGGCGCTCCCGATACCCTTTCTGCCGACATTTACCGTATGTTGGCTGCGCATATGGAACCTATGTTGATCGGGGAAAGAGACCTGCTTTCTTCTGACCTCCATGTGGTGCTTCCACCTTCCTCTGTCAGTATGGTCGTTATTTCCCCCAAAAAACAAAAACAGGAATTTCCCAATCCGGACATCACAAGAATAATTGACTATCAGGGTTTCAATGGCGAAAAGAAAAAATTTGTGCAGTGGGAGCAGGCAGGCGACCAATTTGTGCGATACAATGTCCTGGCATCTTACGAGGGAAAACCTTATCAGGTTGTGAATGCCAACCCGCTGATTGATCTGGGATTTCTTGATGTATTGCCGGATGATATTTCAGAGGTGGAATACAAGATCGAAGTTGTTCCCTGATGATCCGGTGGTTGTGATATTTGGTAAAAAGAATAAATCCCGGTGCTAAATCCTGCACCGGGATTTTTTTTTGATGTTTTTGTCACATCCCTGCGTAAATTGCTGAAAATTAACTAAAATTGTACCTCAGTAAATTCACCGGTATTTTTTAAAATCTGATCTTATGAAGAAATCATGGAAAATATTTATGTACACGTTTTTATCGCTGGCAATTTTACTCATCGTTGTTCTGATGCACATTTCCGTTGGTTTTGGAAAGCTGGAGTTCGATGATGATTTTTCTTCCCCGGAAGATTATACACATTATTTCCCGCAAAACTATACCGACTCTAAAATCCGTTTTGCCAATATTGTTGATGAAAACGCTTTGAAGTTCGATGGTGTGAGGAGCATCAGTATCTCTGTTCCCTCTGCCCTTGATGATGGTCTTACTGTGGATCTATGTTATATCCCCGCCCAAAAAGACAGTGTCAGTCTGCTGATCCTGAGCTCCGGTGTGCATGGGGTGGAAGGATACGTGGGGCATGCCGTGCAGGAGTTATTTGCCGATGAGTACCTCCGCAGCGATTTGTTGGATCATACGGGAGTATTGTTTGTTCATTCGGTGAATCCTTTTGGATTTCAGTATAGCAGGAGGGTAACGGAGAATAATGTAGACATGAATCGAAACAGTGCCGTGGATAATCAGTTGTACAACATAAAAAACCTGGGTTATCCTGAGGTTTATGACCTTATCAATCCGGCAAAAGTGGTGAACACTGGTTCGGTGGAGAATCGTTTTTTCTTCATCAAAGCCATGAATGAGATCCGCAAAGCATCTTTACCCGTGTTGAGACAGGCGGTATTGCAAGGGCAATATGATTATCCTGAAGGACTTTATTTTGGCGGAAACCGCCATGAACCCCAGATCGATTCCCTGAAAAATGTATTACAGCAAATCACTGAGCCGTATGCCAGGATCAAGGTAATTGATCTGCATACCGGATATGGTGAAAGGGGTAAACTGCATTTCTTTCCCAATCCTTTGGAAGAAAAACAACGGGATGTTTTGGAGCAATTGTATGATGGTTTTGTGATTGATTGGGGCGATTCGGATGATTTTTATACCGTGACCGGCGATTTTGCCGGTTTTATTGGTGAGTTGAACCCCCAAAAAGAGTTCTATCCCATGGTGTTTGAATATGGTACTTTGAACAGCCAAACCACCATGGGTTCTCTGAAATCCATCCACATCATGATCCTTGAAAATCAGGGGTATCATCACGGCTTTGCAACCGAAAAAGACAGTCTGAAAGTAAAATCAGATATCCTGGAGATGTATTTTCCTTCTTCAGTTCCGTGGCGAAACCATATCATGCGCCAAACACAGGAAGTTTTTGATGTGATGCTGGAACGGTTTACGAGGGAATGATTTGTGGCTTGTTGGCTTGTTGGATTGTTTCATGGTTGAAGGGGTAAACCCTTTGAGCGGTTGAAAACCCTCAAAGAGGTTGAAGGATGGTTTCCATGCTGAATCGTTGGATTGCCTGGTGTATTCGAAGTTTTTGGCTATGGTGTGCGGACATGCTGAAAGTTGTCCGCACACCAGATGCTCTATGCTATTGAATCATTATTTGATTGATTGATCAGTCTTTGATAATCCCAATACATCTTTTCCCTGTTTGAAAACAATATCAACGGGTATGCCGGATGAATTTACCTTTTCAAGGTCTTTGCCAAGTTGATCGGTCATTACACCATCGCTTTCCACCCATTGTTTGGATGCTTCATAATCGCCATTGCCCTGGATAATAAGGATCTTCTCCACCAATTCGGTAACGGCCGTTCTCATGGCTTCAAAATCAACTTTGTAAGTGCCGTCTTCCTGGTGCATGAAGGCGCCGTTTTCTGCAAAATACTTCAGATTCATCATATTGGCCTTTCCATGGGCACTGGAAGCACCAAAACGGCTGGAGCGAAATATACCGGCAAAGAAGGTAACATAATTGTTCATGATTTCGCCGCTTGTTATTTCTCCCATTTCGTAAAGTTGTGTTACCAGATGCAATCCCATGATGTCTGCTTTGGCTTCTTCTATGGTTGAGTAATACTCCCGTAAGGCATCACGTGCCGGTCCTTTTCCGTTGATGGTGTTTTTTACGCCCATGCCATGCGCCACTTCATGAAAAGTAGTATTCTCGAAAAAAGCATCAAATTGTATGTGCGTACGTTGGCTTTCGTCGATAAGGATTCCCGCTATCGGCAGCAGGATCTTATCAAATTTGGCCTTCATAGCGTTTTTAAGTTGAAGTTTTCTGGTGCCTACTTTTATATGTATTTCCGGGTCGTTGGGCAGGTTGATGGCAATGGTTTTACTTCCGGCGTTGCAGTCGCCGCCATAATACAGGGCGTAGTAAACGTTCATATCTGCGTCGGTACCAGGCATCTCTGCTTTGTATTCGGCCGGAACGGGTAATTCTTTCTGCAGGTCAACAAGCATGTTGTTATATTTGGCGAGGCGATCGCTCCATTCAGGGTCTTTCACCAGCACAAATGCTTCGTGGGCTGCCTTGTATCCATAGAGGCGGTCTTCATAAGTTTCTATCGGTCCCACCACAAAATCAATGTTGGAGGTTTTCATCTCCATCCAGGCAAAGTCACTGTTTTGGTATTCGTTGCTCAGTAATGCTTTGGCACGCATATCCAAATAGTTTTTCAGTCCCGCATCTTCCGCCAGGGCAGCCGCTTCCCGCATGATCCGGGCGGCTTCTTCGTGCTTTTCTGCATAAGCCTTGCTGTACGGTACAGTGATGAGGTTTCCTTCCTGATCACGTTGTATCAGTGTATATTCACTTGTTTTATCGGGATCATCCCAGGCCTCGAACTCTTCTTTTGTCATGTCGGTGGGATAAAAATTTGCCCCCTCAGGTTTCTTGCCATATCCTTCAATAAAAGGTTCATTGTTATTCAACCTGTCCCATGGTCCGTAATGGATTCGCGCATATTCGGCAGCATATTTATCATCTGTTTTTTCAAATAAACTATCCTTATTCCCATATGCCTGCATCCAGAAGATCTCGTCCATGATCTGTGCAACATCTATCAGTTTACTGATGATCTCTCGTTCATTTTCCGATAACCATTCCAGATCGGTTGTAAGGGTAACTTCCGTAAAATTTTCCACTTTTTCTTTCATTTCATTGTTTGTTGATTCTTCTTTTTTTCCGGTACTGCAACCAACAAAAATAATTGCAGCAGCAACGGTCAAAAAGATGTTTTGAATTGTTTTCCTCATGATGAATGTTTTTTAAGGGTTCGTATAGCGTTGATTATGCATGTGTTTTGATGATTTTCAATTTTATGATCCATTTGTTATCCCGTATTTTCAGGGTTTATGTGCCATGTGTTACAAAAGAAAAGGTGGCATATATGAGTCCGGTAAAAAAAGTATTTGTCCACAAATTTCCACTAATTTACCCGAATTTAATAGATTGAAAATCAGTAATATATAACAAAAAAAAATTTACACGAATGTCTAAAAACAAGTTTTTAGACTGTACTCATATATAAATCACCCGGAAAATATACATCAAAATTAAGAAATATTGGTAGGATGGAGACGATTTGGATCAAATGTTTTTAAAAATCAGTAGATTTGCCGGAATTTTTCCCATGATAAACCGGGCCATGACAAAATTTTTGACACAGTTTTATTGAGCATGTAGAAGTACAGGCGCATGATTATAAGTCGCGGTATGGTAAAACATTTAGTCAGCGTGTTGTTGGTGAGCTCTCTCGTTGTGAAATCGAGAAACTGTTAATGAGTTCATTCTAAAAAGTATATTGTCCACAAATTACACCAATGGACACTAATTAAAATGACTGATATTCAGATAAATAATAACATGATAATTGCATGAATTTCTCCGAAAACGAGTTTTCGGAGTGGACTTATTAATCAAATTATAAACAGATGAACACCGTTTTACTGATCATTTTTTACCTGGGCACCCCGGTAGTTGTGCTGCACCTTTGCCATCGGTACCGCTTTGTTAATAAACTTGGTGCCGTGGTCATTGCCTATGTCATCGGTCTTGTGGCAGGAAATACCGGGATACTCCCCTCCGAAGCAGCACAGGTGCAGGATGCCTTGACTTCTGCAACCATTCCGCTTGCATTGCCTTTGCTGCTTTTTTCCCTGAATATCAAACGTTGGTTTGGTATGGCTGGAAAAACAATGCTTGCTTTGGTACTGGGTCTGGTATCGGCGATCATCATGGTAGTGATTGGTTATTTTATTTTCAGGGATACCTTGCCCGAGATCTGGAAAATATCCGGAATGATGGTGGGGGTTTACAGTGGTGGCACACCCAACATGGCTTCCATTCAAAGTGTATTGGAAGCAAAACCGGAAACATACATCATTCTCAATACGCATGATATTCTGTTATCGGCTTTGCACCTTGCTTTTATTATGACCTTCGGTCAGAAGGTAATAGGCATGATCCTGAAGCCTTTTCAGAAAACCGGTCATAACGCTCAGGAAGGTGTTGGTTTCGATGGGAAGGATCCTTATTGGGGGATTTTTCGCAAAAAAGTGTTTATCCCGGTTTTGGGTGCACTTGGGCTTGCGTTGCTTATTGCTGCCATTAGTCTTGGGCTGAGTTTTCTCATTGCCGGCGAAATTTCCATGCTCATCATTATCTTATCGATCACTACACTTAGTATCGCAGCAAGTCTTTCTCCCCGGATCAATTCTATAGAAAAAACCTTTGAAACGGGGATGTATTTTATACTTATATTTAGTTTGGCGGTAGCATCTATGGCAGATGTCAGTCAATTCGCGGGTTCTGCTCCCGGTTTATTCTTATATGTTGCCCTGGTTATTTTTGGTTCGTTACTTATTCATCTTTTGTTATGCCGCATTTTTGGTATTGATACCGATACCATGATCATTACTTCCACTGCACTCATTCTTTCTCCTCCTTTTGTGCCTGTAGTGGCAGGTGCCCTTAAGAACAAGGACATTATCATATCCGGACTAACCGTTGGTATTATTGGTTATGCCATTGGCAATTATCTCGGTATTACGGTCGCTTATTTGTTGAGGTGAAATTTGTACAATTTATTTTAACCCAATTTTCCATTGATATCTCTCTTTATTTGAAAAATGCATCTGAAAAACTGTGCCGAAAATTGCTTTATTACATACGAATCTTGTTTTCAATTTCTTTTTGTGATGTAGAAATATTGTATTTTTGATTGTTACAATTTCTAACTTAAAACCTTATTCAATGATCAAAAAAGCATTCGTAGTATTGTTAATGGCAGCTGCTTCTGTTCTGGTGTTTTCCTGCACAGTCAGAAGACCGGTTACTTCTGCAATCCCTGAAAACAATGATTCCTACAAGGTTCATTACCTGTTCGAGCATGATGGGTGCAAGGTTTACAGATTCCGCGACCAGGGGAATTATGTTTATTTCACCAATTGCTATGGCGATGTAACTGCCGTTACGAGCGATTCAACGCAAATCAGGATGATGGGCGCCGGTCAGTTTCCCGGTGCAGGTCAAACAGATCTGTTGATCGATTCCGATTAAAATGCATGTTTAATTTCAGGGCAACAAGTTTCAAATGTTCTTTTTTGCGTATATTTACATAAAAAAAGAACATTTGATTTTATAGATTAGTTGTGAATGTTCTTTTGCATATCAAGTGAAATTTGAATTGTTAAATTGTAATTTTTATTCCTGGTGGTTGATTTTTTTAAGAACAGGATTGTTTGGATAACAGGAGCAAGCAGTGGCATTGGAAGGGAAATCGCCCTTCACCTATCAAAAAGAGGATCTCACCTGATCCTGACATCTTCCTCATTAAACAAACTTGAAATGGTGAAGCGGGAATGTTTGGTCTCAGCTCCCTCTGTTCATGTTGTGCCGGCTGATCTTACACAAAGCGATGTCATCGTGTCGTTAACTGAAAAAGTAAAAAGCATTCATCGTCGTTTGGATGTGGTCATTCTGAATGCCGGAATCAGTCAACGGGGGTATATTTGCGATGCCTCCTTTGAGTCACACAGAAAGATCTTTCAGATCAACTATTTCAGCAATGTGCAGATCGTACAACATCTCTTGCCTCTTTTCCTGAAACAGGGATACGGGCATCTGGCTGTAACCAGCAGTATTACCGGTAAATTCGGATTTCCTCTTCGCTCTGCCTACAGTGCATCCAAGCACGCTCTGCATGGGTTTTTTGAAACTTTGCGACTGGAACACCATGATGATAACATTTTTGTAACCATCGCCATGCCTGGCAGAGTGAAGACTGACATATCGTTTAATGCGCTTGACGCTTCAGGCAAAAAGCACGGTAAACTTGATCCTGGTCAGGCCGGTGGAATAAGTGCTGAGCAATGTGCTGAAAAATACCTGCGGGGCATCGAAAAACGAAAAAAGGAAGTGCTTATTGGAGGCAAAGAAATATGGATGGTACACATCAGAAGATTTCTGCCCGCTTTGTTTTTTAAAATCGCAGGAAAAATAAGTGCTACCTGACTGTTCTTTCAAAACTTATCATTTCCGTTAAATCTTTTTAATTTTCAAATGATCTTCATTGGGTATTGAACTTGAACGGGATTTTTTTTATACTTGAAAACTAATTTGTAATCTGGTTATTGATTTCTTAACCTGCTAAATAAAAATACATCCATGAAGAAAAATATTACAGGCATCCAGCAGATCGGCATTGGCGTTAAAAACGTTCATGAAGCTTTTGACTGGTACAGAGAGATACTTGGGATGGATATCAGGATATTTGAGGAGAAGGCCACTGCTGAGCTGATGCTTCATTATACAGATGGAAAACCCCGCGAGAGACATGCCATATTGGCTTTGAATATGCATGGTGGAGGAGGATTTGAAGTATGGCAGCATACCGGGCACCAGGCTCTTGATCCTGTGTTTGATGTACAATTGGGTGATACGGGTATATTTGTTTGTAAACTGAAAACCCATGATATAAACCTGTCTTTTCAGTATCTGCGATCGAAAAAGGTTGATATGTTGTCTGATGTGGAAAAAAACCCCGCCAATACTTCACATTTTATCTTTAAAGATCCTTTTGGCAATCTTTTCCAAATGGTGGAGGATGCTTCCGTTTACGAAAAATCAAAAGTACCCAGTGGTGGAACTTTTGGCGCACTCATCGGTGTTTCTGATATGGAGAGATCTTTGAAACTATACCGGGACATCCTGGGTTACGACAAAGTTTGTTATGATGAAAAGGGTGTTTTTGGAGATTTTAAAACACTCCCGGGAGGTACTCAGCATATCAGACGTGTTCTCCTTCAACACTCAAAAGTAAGAAAAGGTGCTTTTAGTAGAATTTTGGGTCCTACAGAAATAGAACTGGTACAAACCTTTGACAGAGAACCCAAACCCATTTATAAAGACCGGATCTGGGGAGACATGGGGTTTATTCATATTTGCTTTGATGTCAATGGAATGGATCTGCTGAAAGAGGAATGCGAAAAGGCTGGGTTTCCCTTTACGGTTGACAGCAGCAGCAGTTTTGATATGGGTGAGGCCGCTGGTCATTTTGCCTATGTTTCTGACCCCGATGGCACTCCTGTGGAATTTGTTGAAACCCATAAAGTACCGGTGATGAAAAAGATCGGGTGGTACATCAACCTCAAAAACCGAAATCCCTTAAAATCATTGCCTTTTTGGGTGCTCAAAGGTTTAAAATTAAACCGGGTTAAAAAATAAAAAAAGTAGCGGGGAGTTATTTTTTGGAAAAAATAATACCCCGCTACCTCATTACCTCATTTTTATCCGGGCGCATAATATGCTTTACAATCCCAGGTCTGTGATGATGTTCTGAATATGACTGTCCAGTTGTGAGTTCACTTGTTTGAAATCATTCACGGTTTTTAATGTTCCTTTTATACCGAAATAAAATTTGATTTTGGGCTCGGTACCACTGGGGCGCATGGTGATCTTGCTACCATCTTCTGTGAAAAACTGTATTACATTTGATGAAGGCAGGTCTATTTTTACTTCCTTCCCGGTTTTGGCATCTTTTTCCTTGCTTGTAAGGTAATCCTTGATGACCGCTATCTTACTGCCACCGAGGGATGCCGGGGGAGTACCTCTGAAATCATCCATCATTTTCCGGATCTCTTCCATCCCTTCTTTCCCTTTTTTGGTTACAGAAATGAGTTTTTCTTTGTAAAAACCAAATTCGACGTAAAGATCCTGAAGCATCTCATAAAGGGTTTTGCCGTTTTCTTTTGCCCATGCCATGGTTTCGGCAATGATACAGCAGGATACAACGGCATCTTTGTCGCGGGCATAGTCGCCAATCAGGTATCCGTAGCTTTCTTCACCACCTCCGATGAATTGTTTTTCACCCTCTAACAACCTGATTTTTTCACCAATAAATTTAAACCCTGTAAGCACATCTAAACATTCGGTGCCAAATTTGCCGGCAATATCTTTCAGCATCTCGGAAGTTACAATGGTTTTTACAATATATTCTTTTCCTGTCATTTTTCCTTTCTCTTTCCATTGGTTGAGCAGGTAATAAATGATCAGGGAGGCAGTTTGATTTCCATTAAGGAGTTCAAATTCGTTGTCGGTGTTTTTAACGGCGATCCCCACACGGTCGGCATCCGGATCGGTCGCCATCACCAGGTCGACATCTGTTTCCCGTGCTTTCTCAAGTGCCATTTCCAGGGCAGCGGGTTCCTCCGGATTAGGAGAGTGCACTGTGGGGAAGTTGCCGTCCACCACATCCTGCTCAGGTATGTTGTAAATATTCTGAAATCCGTAAGCACGTAAACTTTCAGGCACAAGCTTTACAGCTGTACCATGTATGGGGGTGAAAACAATTTTCAGGTCTTTGTGCTTTTCAATAATTTCGGGAGAGATAGATTGTTTCACAACTTCCTGTATGTAAGCCTGATCAGTTTCTTCTCCCAGTTGATAAATCAGTTCCGGGTTTTTGTTAAAGTTGATCTCCGACACATCGTTGATTTTCTGCACTTCTGCGATTACATTTTTATCATGGGGTGCTACCAGCTGTGCCCCATCATTCCAGTAAACCTTATATCCGTTGTATTCTTTCGGGTTGTGCGATGCAGTGATGACTATACCGGTATGGCACTGATGATGCCTGACAGCAAAAGAAAGGTAAGGGGTCGGTTTGAGTGTGTCGGAGAGGTATACTTCAAATCCATTTGCCGAGAGTATTTCGGCGGTTATTTGTGCAAAATAAGCGCTGTTGTTTCTGCAGTCGTAAGCGATGGCTGCTTTCAACGGTTTGTCTGAAAAACATTTTTTCACATAATTGGCTAATCCCTGGGTGGCCATACCTACCGTATATTTGTTCATCCGGTTGGTGCCCACACCCATGATACCACGTAATCCGCCTGTCCCGAATTCCATATCCCGGTAAAATGATTCATTCAACTCTTTGGGGTCGTTTTCAATCAGTTGCTCTACCTGTTGGCGGGTTTGTTCATCAAAACTTCTTCCCAACCAATGTTTTGCTCTGTCGAGGATTTGCTTATCCAGTTCCATAATCTCTTTTTGTTTGGTGGTTCTAATTTACTTATATGTTGTAGTTTGCTTCAGCAATTTTTTCAGGGGCGGTTTTTTTCCATCAGTTTCTCTGCCTCCAGGTTGCCAAGGTTGTATGATTTCACGGCGTAGTCAAAGGCGTTTCTTTTGTCTCTGAGATTGGCGTAGGCATTGGCAACATTCAGATAGAGATTCGACCATTCTTCATCTGTAAGGAAGTAGTCATATTTTTGCATTAATTCTATTGCTTTGAGGTAGTCGTTTACCTCTCTTCTGTATTCGCGAAGTTTGTTGTAAGCCACGGCCCGCCCCAGGAAAGCATCCCAGTTCTCGCCATCGAGTTGTGTGGCTTCATTGTAATCGTCTATGGCAGAATAAAAACCAGGGGTTCTGTTCGACTGCATTTTTACGTATGCTCTGTTGATGAGTATCTTTGCCTTCTCTTTTTCCAGCTCGCGCCTTTCCTGGCTTCTTCTGTCGGTTCTTTCAATGTTTTTATTTACAATGCTGATGGCATTGGTGTAATCATTGATCAACCCTATATAATCCCTGTCTCTTTTTCTTTCTTTCATCTGTTCCTGTATGAGTCGTATGGAACCTCTGAATTTGTAGGCCTCCACATTTTGATCGTTCAGTGCTATGGCCTGGTTGAGTAAATCAAGTGCTCCTTCCAGGTTTTCCTGTTTGATGAGTCTTTCTGCTTCACGCGTAAGCTTATTGGATTCTATGATGTTTTCGTTCTTCTCATCAATGGAAATGGCTATTTTATATAGCTTTTCTCTTCCCTGATCAAAAAGGTAAATGGCCCTGTTTAATTCGTTATCACTTACTTTTTTTATCCCCTCATGCATCAGTTTTATTACTTCTGTTGTATCTGTTTGTGCTTTCACTTTAATAGATGAGGACAAGGTGAAAATGGTAAACATCAACGCAACAGTTTTCACAATAGAAATGCTGTTTCTCATAATGTTGGTTTTGGTTTGGAAGTTCAGAGGGTTTAAAACAACTAAACTTTTCATGATTTGAATATAAGGTAACAGGCAGTTTTTCTGCTTTTTTGGATAAAACATCTCCCACAGAGGATCTGTTTTGTATTAAAGGGCAAAAATAATGTTTTTTCCGGTTCGCAATCTTTTAAATTCATGCGATTTAAACTGAATTTGCTTTCTGCCGGGTTACAGATATTGTTCCAGTTTTTCCAGTTGAATGCCCCGTGATCCTTTCATGAATATGGTTTTGTTTTCAACAGGGTTGTTTTTTAACCAGTGCGAGGCTTCTTCAACAGTTTGAAATGCGTTATAATTCGGGGCATGTGGTTTTACTTTCCCAAATTCTGCTCCTACAAGTAAAACCATGTCATATTTGTGTTGCAGGGTTAATTCAATAATTTGCCTGTGCTCCTTTTCTGCTTCTGTTCCCATTTCCAGCATATCGCCCAGAATCAAAGATTTGGCAGATGCATCCATCTCTGCAAAACTGTTCAGGGCAAGAGCCATGCTTGTAGGGTTGGCATTGTAGGCATCCATGATGATCTGGTTGGTGGTTGTTTGTTTTAATTGCGAACGGTTGTTTTCAGGGCTATATTTTTCAACACCGTTTTTGATCTGTTCGGCAGTAACCCCCATTTTTAATCCAACTGCTGCTGCTGCCAAAACATTTTCAAGGTTGTATCCGCCTACCAGATGGGTGTCGATGATCGTTTTTTGTGCTTCCTTTTTATCATGCTGCTGGTGGGTTAGTTGTAATTTCAGAAAGGGTTTTACCGCTGTCAGTTTGCCCTGGCATATTACTTCCGGGAGGGTGCCGTAAGTAAAAAAGTTGGGGTAATCGCCCAGTTTGCCCATGAGTTTGGTGTGCGAAGGATTGATGAAAATGAATCCTTCTGTACTTTTCAGGTATCTGTAAAGTTCTGTTTTTCCTGTAAGAATGTTTTCAACAGATCCAAATCCTTCAATGTGTGCTTTGCCTATGTTGGTGATCAATCCGTGTGTTGGTTGTGCTATCTCTGAAAGCACTTTTATTTCTCCCATATGGTTGGCACCCATTTCTATAATGGCTATTTCATGTTCCGGTCTGATGCTAAGCACGCTAAGTGGTACACCTATGTGATTGTTCAGGTTTCCTTTGGTGAAAAATGTAGTATATTTTTCTGATAAAATCAGTGCCATGAGTTCTTTGGTGGTCGTTTTCCCATTGGACCCCGTAATGCCAATCACTGGTATGGTGAGTTTTTTGCGATATGCTATGGCAAGTTGTTGAAGGGTGTCAAGAACATTTGGAACTTTGTGAATACTTTTATGCTCTTCAATGGTTTCATCATCCACTACTGCTGCCATTGCCCCTTTTTCAAGGCATTCAACAGCAAAGCGGTTGCCGTTAAAATTTTCTCCCCTGAGAGCAAAAAAAATGTCGTTTTTTTGAATGTAGCGGCTATCTGTTGATATTCGCGCACCTGATGATATTTTCTCAAGTAACCAACTGATCGTTTTGTTCATAATATAAATATTTGTTTTTATTACACCAATTGTGTTGCATCCATATTTGTAACTGAATTGTCATTTGTGGCAAAATTTTTATTCTGTCGTATGCTTAAAACGCCTGAATGAAGTCTTCTGTTTATGAAAATCATAGAAAAGAGAACCTATGACAGAAAAAAAACGTATAAGGAACAGATGTTAGAAAAAAGAATGCTTGAAATTTTGTTCTGTTGCAAGTTGTACTGTTTGTTTTGATTCCGGGAACCCTTCATCCGGCATAATTGAATATGAAACATGAATGTCAAAAATATATTTTTTTCCATAAACTATTGAAACTTTTAAAAGTTTTTTGCTATCCGTAATTTTTTAATAATAATGACTGGTTATGGAGAAGAAAAGCAAAACTGTTCGATGATCAGAAACGATGACGGGCATAACTCTCAGTAGGGTGAATATGATTTCGCAAACACACATAGTTCTGTAAAAATAAAAAAAATACACTAAATTCGTTGAATCAAAATCAGAGGGGTGCATTCCTTCGATGTTTTTTCAGATAACATAGCGCTTTTAAAAACAGTTATGGCCAAACCGGATTATACTTTGATTTTTATCGTTGAAGATGATTTTTCTTATGCCAAAGTTATCAGACATGCATTGGAAAAAAAGAATTATCTCAACATCAAAGTATTTTATAGTGGAGAAGATTGCCTTCAGAATATGCATCTGAAACCCGATGTTGTTTTACTGGATTATCGCCTGGGGGAAAATAAAAAGGATGGGATGGATGTATTGCGGATCATCAAAAAAAATCATCCTTTTACCGAAGTGGTTTTTCTAACTGCCATTGACAACCTTGAAGTTGCAACACAAACCATCAAAGAGGGCGCTTATGACTATGTAGTGAAGTCGGAAGCGGTCATGGAGCGTACCAGGAATATTTTGCGCCGTATCATTTTCGAAAAACATATTCAAAATGAAAACCGCCTGCTGCGACGTAGTCAGAAAATAATTATCGGATTGATCGCCTTCCTTATCCTTTGCATCGCTTTTCTGATCTTCCTGCAAATCAATTATTAAGTTTTATTTTGACCAGTAAATCAAAATGATCGCGACTTGCTGATTTGGTCGCTGCATTGCAGCTTTGCTTCAGATGTGCTGATCTGCTTTGGGAAATGACTGTTTTCAAAACAAGCATCACATGCAAATTGTATGTTGAAGAAAACAGTAGGTTGCAAAGTAAGAAGTATTCCCGGATTTTTTAGTAATACATTCCCGAGGTAAGATATGATTTCACATAATCACTAATGCCTTGTTCCAGGGTAAAAAACGGTTTTTCATAACCGATACTTCGGAGTTTTTGCATGTTTGCTTCTGTGAAATACTGGTATTTTTCACGAATGTCTTCGGGGGTATCCATGAATTCAATATGTGGTTCCTTATCCATGGCATGAAAAGTTGCCGTTGCAAGATCAAAAAAGGTGCGGGCTTTACCGGTGCCCAAATTGTAAATGCCGGAATCTTTTTTTCTCAGCATTAGAAAAAAACATACTTTCACAACGTCTTTTACGTAAATAAAATCGCGCAACTGTTCGCCGTCTTTGTATTCTGCTTTGTGCGATCTGAATAATTTCATTTTCCCTGTTTTCAGTATTTGCTCGTAGGCATGCAGCACCACCGATGCCATCCGTCCTTTGTGGTACTCATTGGGACCGTAAACATTGAAAAATTTCAAACCAGCCCAGTAATAAGGTCTCTCAGATTGTGCCAGTGCCCATTTGTCAAACTCATTTTTACTTTCCCCGTAAGGGTTTAGCGGTTTCAGTTTTGGTATGATCTCAACACTGTCATCATATCCATGTTCGCCGTTGCCATAAGTTGCAGCAGAGGATGCATAAACCAGCGGAAGGTCATAACGCACACACAACTGCCAGAGTTTTTTCGAGTAATTCAGATTTAGTTTGTTAAAAATGTTTTTGTTGAATTCTGTGGTGTCGGTTCGGGCACCCATATGAAAGATAAAATTCACCTTTTGGTGATTTTCGATCAACCATTCAAAAAATATTTCCCTGTCAACTTTTTGCCGGAAAGCTTTGTTCTGTATGTTCAGGTTCTTTTTTGTGCTGGTAAAATCATCCACCACCACAATATCTTTAAATCCTTTGTTGTTGAGCTTGTTTACCAGGCAGCTTCCAATAAATCCTGCTGCCCCTGTTACGACGATCATAATAATTTGTTTTAATGATTATTTGCGAAGACGACTTATTCGTGCAGTACGGAAAGAATGGTCTTATTGAGATTTTCAATGGCTTTGGGGATATACCAGCGGTCTTCAGAGCGCTGTTCAACATAATTGGAAATGCCCCTTATTTGGGCACACGGAAGGTTTTCTGAAAAGCAGGAATAAAAAAATGCTGCCCCTTCCATGCTTTCTGTTGACGGATTGCATCGCTCTTTAATCTTTTGAATGCTTTTATTGGTGGTATGCACCCTGTTTACAGTTATTCCACGAACTGTTCTTAATTCGTTGATCGTACGACTTCTGATGGGTAACTCATTGATAAGTTGCCCGTCGCGGTAAGGAAAATAATCTTCCTCAAGCAGTTTCAGATCTACCAACGATAAAAAATATTCTCCCTGATCGGCACCTAGTTCCGGGAACTGGTCGTGAGTGATATGCACAACTTCACCGGGTTCGAGCGACCGGTCAAAACTGCCGGCTATCCCCAGGTTAAAGGCTGCATCATATTCAGATACTGCCAGGGCTTTGCCCATCATATAGGCGGTAGGCACCATGCCAACACCTGTTGTTAGCACATCAAGTGTAATATGCTTAAATTTGTAGCGGTTGATCTGGGCATTCAGACGACGATCAAAACTTAAATGCTTCAGTAAAGGCTTTATTTCCAAAGTAGTCGCGGAAACCAACAATATCCTCATAAGTTTTGGGTTTTTGAGTTCGAAAACAAAATTACAAACAATATGTGGTTTATATGGGTTTATTCGTCAAAAATATATACCTCTTTAAATCTCGTTTATCTTTTTCACTATATCTTTTATGAAACCTGTCTGTATCGATTTTCATACACATAAAATTTGTCAGGATGACAGTGATCGTGTCTGTATTCACAATCTTTTTGCGCATGATGTGCCATCTTTTGATGACTGGGATCTCTACCGGAATACTTTTTTTTCGATAGGACTGCATCCATGGCATCATGGCACGGAACAGGAAAACAAAACAGATCTCAACAGGATATCAGAAGCTGCCTCCATTCGGAAAGTATTGGCAATTGGCGAATGCGGACTTGATAAATTCTGTGATTTACCCATGAATGAACAACGATCTCTTTTTATGAAACAGGTTGAAATATCAGAGATTGTTTCCAAACCAGTGATCGTACATTGTGTAAAAGCGTATGATGAGATCCTTCATCTTCGTAAACAGATCAATTCTAAACAGCCCTGGATCATTCATGGTTTTAACAGTAGTGAGCAAATGGCCGGCCAGTTAATGGATCATGGATGTTTGCTGTCTTTCGGACATAGCATTTTTTCTGAAAATTCCAAAGCATCCGCTGCCCTTCAGGAACTCCCCTTGTCTGCGTTTCTGTTGGAAACCGATGATGACGACATGCAGATTGATGCAATTTATCAAAAAGTATCTTTGCTGAAAGAAGTTTCTCTCATCCATTTGCAAAAACAAATGATGAATAATTTTACGAAACTTTTCGGTGAGCGATTTTAAAAAGACAAATATTAATGAATGAAAATTGGCAGCATAGGACCGAATTATTGCTGGGAAAAGAGAATGTTGAAAAATTACGATCGGCGAATGTTTTGATTTGTGGTCTGGGGGGTGTGGGTGCCGTTGCGGCCGAGATGCTGTGTCGTGCCGGTATCGGAAAAATGACCATTGTTGATAACGATACCATACATCAAACCAATCTGAACCGTCAGATTCTGGCACTCAACAGCACCATTGGGAAAACGAAAACAATGCTGATGAACGATCGCCTGCTGGATATTAATCCTCAACTTGAGATCACTCTTAAAGATGTTTTCCTGTTCGATGAACCAATTCAGGAGATATTGCAGCAACCTTTTGATTATGTTGTGGATGCCATTGACACCCTCACCCCAAAAATATTCCTCATTTATCATACAATGCAAAAACAAATGCCCTTGATCAGTAGTATGGGTGCAGGAGGTAAAACCGATCCTGCCAGGGTGTTATTAACGGATATTTCTCAAACGTATAACTGCAATCTGGCCAGACTGCTTCGTAAAAGGTTGAAGAATATGGGCATCAGAACCGGGTTTAAGACCGTTTTTTCTCCTGAACTGGTTCCGGAAGATTCTGTGTTATATCTTGACAATGAACCCAATAAAAAAACTACTGTAGGTACACTCAGTTATATGCCCACTGTGTTTGGTTCAGTGGCTGCTTCCGCTGTGATCAGAGATCTGCTTCATATGCCTGTACAACTGATACGCGGACCTTACAAAAAAAACAGGTAAAATCCGCAGTTAAGTCTTTAGTTGCTGATATTCAGCAGTTAATATGAATTCGCTTTTTCTTAACATGTTTAATATGAGCGACATATGGTTTGGCGATGAAGGTTGAACTCCTTAATTAATTTTAGAAAAATTCCGGAAGGGGTGTTTTTTTTGATAAAAAATGACTACATTTACAAATCGAATACTAAACCTATATTGTTTAAAATCAAAGATATACATAGGTAAATGATCTGCTTTTAAGATTTTGATCAAATTACAACCGTCCACCAAAAACCGCCGCGGCAATATTACCGCAGAACCCCATTCTTTGTCTTAAATAAATTGTCTTTTGTTATCAGTCATCATTGTAAGGTGCCGACAGAAGATGAATAGGGAGGAAATTATATGGAACAGGAATTTGTTGATCATCAGCATATCTTTTTGTTTGACTTTTTTAGTCTGTTTTTAAAAATGGTTAAAAACAGAAAAGGGGTTGTGGAAAAACTTGAGGTAATTCATGTAAGTACAGACAATCGTCAGCATAAACCATCAGGTGTTTCTCATGTAAAAGATGTATCCGAACTTTTTCAACCTCCTTGTGCAAATGTTTCGCAGATACTACTGGAGATCGCCCGATCACTAACAAGCAAAGAAAGTGTTTTTGTTGAAGAAGTTTGCCGCTGGCATGGAAAAACCTTTGATTTGCATGCTTATACACCCGACAATACTCATTTGGTCGCGTATTTTAAAGGTTCCCCTTCCAGTGAAAAATCAACACGTATTTCCAAAAAGAGCGATGCTTATTTTTCGGCTTTGAATCAATTGTCATTGTCTGCCAGCTATACAGATGGTAAGATCTATGAGTTTATCCGGGAGATGATCCGGTTAACTTCTGTTACATTAAAAGTTGATCATATCAGTGTATGGTTTCTTGATGAAAGAGAAAACCAAATGCGTTGCTTTGATTCTTATGATCAGGAAACAAATCATTATCAAACAGGTCGTTTGTTGAGAAAAAGTCAGTATTTATCTGCATTTTCATACCTGAAAGATCATCCAATCATCAGCATCAGAAATATACATGAAAATAAAGATTTTGCCCATCTCGTGACTGCTTTTATCAATCAGCGTCCCGTAAAATCGCTTTTACAAACAGGAATTAGAAAAGATGGTTTTTTGCACGGTATTTTGTGTATAGAGGATTCAAAAAACTTCAGAAACTGGGATCAATTTGACGAAGATTTTGCTATCCGCGTTTCCCAAAAGATCTCCGTAGTGCTGGGAAATTTTCAAAGAGGGTTGATCCGGAAAAATCTGATGATGAGTCAGGCGCGTCTGCAAAGTATTTTTCGTTCTTCACCGGCCGCTATCGGTGTGGTGAAAAACAGGGTTATGGTGGAAGTGAATGCATCCTTTAGTAGAATTACCGGATACCAACCCGAAGAGATCCTTGGAAAAAGTTCAAGAATTTTATATCTCACACAGGAAGAGTTTGAAAGGGTAGGGACTGAAAAATACCGGCAGATGGATATCGAAGGGGTAGGTACTATAGAAACGGTTTGGCGTCATAAAAATGGCCGTCATGTTTATGTTTTGCTTAGTTCAACTTATCTTGACCCATCTGATATTTCTATGGGATCAAACTTTACCGCTATTGATATAACATCCAGGGTTTTGGCAGAAAGAAAACTGAAAGAAAGTGAGCAGCGATATCATCAAATTTCTGATAATATTCCTGGTATGATCTATCAGTTTATGATGGATGAGCAAGGGGTATTCAAAAATGTATACGTAAACCCCTATTGCGAGAAGATTTTTGGAATACCTCCCCATGAATTTCTCAAAAAAGAAGATATTTTTGAATTTGTTGATCCTGATGATCGTGCTTCTTTATTGTCATCTGTTTATCAGTCGGCAAGGGATCTGTCCAATTGGAAATTTGAATTCTGGATCACCAATCATAAGGGTGAAAGAAAATATTTAAAGGCCAATTCGAAACCCAGAAGAAAAGGTGATATGGTCATTTGGGACGGATTTCTTATTGATGCTACTGCCGAAAAACAGTCGGAAGAATTGACACACGATCTGGCAATTGCCAATAAATCGCTCGAATTCAAGAAAAAGTTCCTGGCAAATATGAGTCACCAGGTTCGTACACCTCTTACTGGCATTTTAGGTGTCACAAACCTTTTGGAAAACACAGAACTCTCCTCTGATCAAAAAGATCTTTTGAATACGTTGAAAACTTCTGGCATGGATTTAAACCAAACGATCGATGAAATTCTGGATTACGCAAAGATAGAGGCTGGGAAAATCACTGCCAAATCTGTTCAATTTAGCATGCGTGATCTTTTAAAACATGTACAAAAAGTATTTGATGCCACACACCAGAAATCTCTTTCGCTCCTGCTGGATATACCTGAAACCTTTCCCGAACAAATTGTTGCTGATAAATACCGTATTAAGCAGATACTTCAACACTTACTTTTCATCATTGTTAAGTTTTATTTAAGTAAAAAGATCATCATCAAAACCGAAATTCTGAATTCTTTGCCCGACAATGGTCTTATGGTCAAAGTTTCTTTGGAAAATACCGGAAGTGCCATTCATGACCATCTTACCAAAGAGATGTTGAATCCCTATCAAAGCGGTGCATTTAAGGATAATGACGATCTGGAGGATTTTGACGGAACCGGACTGGGTTTGGCCATCAGTAAAGAGTTTGTGGAAATGCTGGGAGGTGAACTGACCATGGATACACTGAAAGGAAAAGTAAACAGATTCTCTTTTACTTTTACGGCAAAGGTTAAAGAAAGCACAGCAGAAAATCATGATAATCAGTCAGCGACGCCCAAAAACTCAAAAGAAAAAATATCTTCTCTGAAAATATTGCTCGTAGATGATAAGGTTGTTAATCAGAAAGTTATCAAACTTATGCTTGAGCACATTGGGCATAAAGTTCAATTGGCTATCAACGGAAAAGAGGCACTCGATAAATTCAGACCTGGTACTTTCGATCTTATATTAATGGATATTAAAATGCCTGTGATGGATGGCATTTGTGCTACACAGGAACTGAAAAAAAGACATGCCCAATTACCCCCCATTGTTGGTTTGAGCGCCAATGCTTTTGAAGGCGACCGTGAAAAGTATATGAATCTGGGTATGGATGAGTACCTCACAAAACCGCTCAAAATTGATGCTTTTCAAAATGTGGTGGATAAATTATTCGGGAACATCTGAAGCGGGTTGTCCAACGTTGATCCTGTCTCCTAAAAACCGGGGTTTTTTCCCTGTAATGATATCAACGAAAACCTTCACACGGGCAAACACTTCTCTCACCTGCACCCTGACCCCCTGTCCTGGCAATACATCTGTTGCATTATATCCGATGGCTTTTATACCATTGATCCGAGCTACAAAAACCGCTCTTTGATTATGGAATTTCTGAGAGATCACCACAATGCTGTCCTGCCCGAATACCTCCCTGCTTCTGATCATAGAATCCAGTGTGCGCAACCCGGCATAATCAAGATACAAAACCGTATCGGAGATGTCATATTTAAGGAGTTCGCGTCGCATCTGTTCGGGTTCATTATAATAAACGGTGCGGTTATCGCCACTCAATATCAGAAAATCTACCTTGCCTGCATGATAAATCTCGGCTGCTGCACTCATTCTGTGATAGAAATAGGTGTTGGGCTTGCCGCTTTTCAGGTTTCTGCTTGTGCCCAAAACGATCCCTGCCTTGTGTTGGGGGATGTCATCCACACTGTCGAACAAAAAATTTCGTGTATGCAACACAATCAACAGATTGCTTACAACGATCAGAAGTATTGTTCCTGAAACCAGTACCAGCAAAACGCTTAATAAAAACCTGATCCGGTATTTCTTTTTTTTCATATCCTGTATGCAAAATTATAGAATACAGGCAGATTTCAAACTGATTTTATTCCATTTCCAAACTTTTTTTTCTGATTCACTACAAGGAAAACATATGGCAAGTTTAGTAT
>CAYMLS010000045.1:0-22517 GCA_964390665.1 uncultured Bacteroidales bacterium
GGTTTCCAGCTGGTTTGCACCGTCTCTGATCACCATCCGGAACTCGTTGTTGGACCCATCACCAAACACAAATACACGCAATTCGTCATCAAGGTTGAAGCGGTTGTTATTTTGGGGAGCGCCGGGAGGTAAATACTGCCTTATGTATGGGGTACCCGAAAAGTCAGGGTCCCATCCGTAATTGAGTTGCATGCTACCGGTGCTTCCTATGGAATGATTCACAAATTCAATATTGGATGACCGGGATGTAAGTTCCGGAACATATCCAACGGTTTGTCCGGCCTGACCTGGTGTCCACCATTCATTGATCCCTTCATTAAAATCATCGATCACACCCTGTTCGGTAACGGGTCTGTTCACGATAGTAAATTCGAACGTAAACGGTTCCGTCTCATTATTGAACATATCAGACAAACCAGCAGCAACAGTTGCTTCATAAACCATGGCAGGATCAAGATCAATGGTAGGAAAGAAGTGCAGTACACTTGCTTCATTAATAATGGAATGATGAATGGTGCCTTCCACCGGAAAGTCAAGTCCCCTGGGATGCAGCGTAATGGCATTTTCAGAAATACTCTCCTCAATGATGATCTCATCATAAACAAAACGCAAAATGGGTCTCAGACCAACGGGTGTGCTGTTATTTGCAGGCGAATAATCCAGTAAAAAAGGTGCATCAGTATCTTCATCAGACATGGTGAAGGAGAAAGAATAGTTGCCTCCCTCCTCTCCATCGCTATCCCCATCCAGAAACTGTCCGGTGAGGGTATTGGTCACAAGCGATCCGTCAAATGTTATGGTATAGTCTTCAAGATAAGCAAGTGAGTCCGTATTGATCTGCGCGGTGAATTCATCCGCCATTTCAATGGTGAAATCTGCAGCAGGTTCAATGGTTGTTCCCTCAGTGAGCGACTGCAGATCCATTTTCCGGTTGAAGTTGACCAGGATGGGTGTTCCGGGAATCAATGCTTCAAACTCATCTGCCGGTTGCACATCTTCCACCACAGGCGGTTCCAGCGATAACATCTCAACATCCAAAAAATTGAGAATATCACCTGTGGAGGCGGCAGGATCAGAATTCAACGTGATCTCCACTTCCTGACTTTGGTAGTTCTCTTTGGAAAACTGAACCGTAACGGTGCCTGATGGTGTCAGACTATCAATATAATAAAAACCGTTGCGCAAAAGGTCAGGATTGTTGGAGTACTGATTGAAAAGTGACTCATAACTGTCGGTCGTGTAAGTTTCGTCACCAATGGTAACCGTTGCACCGTTCAGTTTCAAACCCGATTCAATATCTGTTATATAACCTGCCACAATTCCTGTTTCCGGTCTTTCCAGTTCATGCCATTCCAGGAATGACCTGAAAGCAGAGAGTGCCTCCAGCACTTTCCACTCAGCATTCAGATTGCGCATTTGCTGTTCGGGGTTGGTGTGGAAACCTGCCTCACTTAAAAGAGAAGCCATTGTTGTTGTACGATTTACATGAAGGTAGGACCACTGGTTGGTATGATGAAAAACATCACCCTGGTAAAAAACACGGTCGGCAAAATTGCCTCTTCGGTCGATGCGCATGGCACCGGTAAGATCCAAATCAAGCAGGTCGCCCATTGCTCCACCTCCTTCGGGTGTCTTCTCCACCAACTCTCCATTGCTTTTCCAACCACCATACAGCATCAATGTGCTGTTGACGGCCGGCGGGCCGGCATCACTGTGGATGCTGTAATAAAAATCAACACCCAGGGTGTTGGCTTCGTCGGTACGTCCTTCCAGCGAGATCACATCGCTGTCGGTTTCACGTGCCAAATATACGGTATCGATATCGGTTTGCTGCAGAAACATTTCGCGGAGTGCCAGGCCCACCCGGAGATTTTTTTCTGCTTCCGAATAGTTGTACAATCCCATGTTTTCTGTCTGGGAGTGCCCCTGGTCTAAATAAATGGTCCAATCATTTAATCCGGTTACTTCCTGGGCAGACAAAATACGTGAAACAAATAGAAAAGCAAGAGCAAATACCCATTGGAAAAAGGAAAACCGGGAAATGATACGATTTTTTTGTGTAAAGATTTTCATTGTGTGGCGATTTAGGGGTGTTCAAAAATGTTATTGCAATTCCATGATGTAAATATTGCCATCGTCAGGATTGTCAAACAATACATATTTTCCATCGGGTGAAACATCGGGTTTTAAGGCGGTAAGATCAGTATGGGTGGTCAGGGGGTGATATTCACCAGTAGATACATCAACAGCAAAAAGTTCGCCTCCGGTGATCACATGCCCGTCATCTTCCACCAAAGAAACAACAACAAACCGGTTGTCGGGCATCCAGGAAGCTCTTTCTCCGTATCCGATCTGCTTCAACCCGGTTCCATCGGCATTGATCACATGCAGTCCTTTTCCGCGAACCTGAAATACAACCTTTTCCCCATTGGGTGACACTTCCACATTGAAGATCGTTCTCCCTTCAAACGCAGAAATTTCCACATTCCTGGCCACCACCAAACTGGCATTCAACAGTTTTCCGTTAAGGGTATAGATAACCTGTTGTGGTTTTTCTGTTTTCTGTGCAGTGAGTTTGGGAGATGATTGAAAAGTAAGTTTATTGTCAAGAACCATTGCCACTTCCGATCCGTCGGGTGTCCAAAGTGGCAGGGCCTGCAACTCGCGGGTTTTATCCACGAGAATTTCTTCTTCTCCTGTTTTGGTATCATAAATTTTCACCAAATGGTATCTTCTGCGGTTTTCGAATTCTGCTGCCCTGCCCAGGATAAAATCGCCCGCCGGAGACCAGCTAAAACCAAAACCTACTGCCGGGTCGTCGGTTAAAACTTCCCTGTTTTCCCCATTATGATCAGCCAGATATATGCCGTTGTAATTATCTGACGAAAAAGCGATGGTTTGCCCATCGGGCGACCAGACCGCATTGATGAAACTTCGTCCGTTGCTCCCGATAAGCAGCTCGGGTTCTCCTGCCGGAACAGGTTGCGCATGATTTACCAGCGTAAAAAGAAGCAGCAATACACCAGAAAGAAAACTTCTTTGCAGATGTAAGAAATTTGGCGTGTTTTGAAAAATCTTTAACCTCGTGTGTGTCTTCATATCTTTTGGATTTAATGGTTGTTTAACAAATCTCTTTGGTGCAGAAAAAACCGGTCACTTTTAACAAGCTAACAACGATAACAACCTAAAGTTAATTCTTCAGCGTGATTTCAGGATTTTAAAAACATAGTTCACCTCTTTTTCTGATTCAACCAAAACACTGTAAAACCCTTCAGGAAAAGGTGATATGTCTATTTTATCAATACTGGTATTGTCATTGCGTTGTAATTGTTTCACCAAACGTCCATCCGCAGCATAGATAGAAATACTACGCTCCCGGATATCTTCCGGATAACGAACAGAAAACTGTGTTTGCGTTGGGTTGGGGTAAGCATGCAGTCTTACTACTTTTTCTTCCTGCGTAAAAGTACCTTGTTCGGTGGTAAAAGAATTCACTTCCGACCATTCAGAGTACCCACACTCATCTGCAACCCTTACCCTGGCGTAAAGCAAAGTATTGCCTGGCAAAGCTGGTGTAGTGAAAAAGTTCAGAGAAACAGGTTCCTGATCCACCACTAAAAAATCTTCGGCAAAGGATGGGTCGGTGGCTACCTGTGCATGATAGTGCGAAATTCCTGATACAGAATTCCATTGCAGAGTGGGCGTAAGACTCACGTTATCACTTCCATCTGAGGGTGTATTAAGACCGGTGCCTAACGGATATCCTGTAAAAAATGCTGATGGCGCTGTATAAGATACCAGTGCACCATTGATGGCTTTTATCCTGGCCACATAATATTCCTGTCCTCTGAGCGTACCAGGAGGCAATTGAAAACTCAACTGGTTGCCCACATCAAATGTATGGATAAAGTTTTTGGTATCCTGTCGTGTGGCGATCAAAACTTCATAACCTTCGCTGTTTTCCACCGCTGTCCAGGAAAAACTGAAAGGGTCGCAGATGGTTTGATTTTCCTCAGGGGTAATGATCTGTGAAGTTTCCAAAGGATCGTAGGAAAAAATTCCTGAAATATTTCCGATCTGGCGATCGGGAAGTAATTCGGCAACAGCGAAAAAATTCTTTCCTTCCGGATAAAATGGGGAGAATTCTTTTCCGAAAACGGTTTGCATAAATTCGGCGCCTTCCCAGTCATTTTTTGTCGGCATCTCATCCCAACCCAGTAACAAAAACCGGTTCATTGCCGAACTTTTAATGCTGATAACAGCGGCATCGGGATCTTCGCCCAAAACCCCCATTTCAGCAATTTGTGGGGCACCTGGCTGTATTTCATCTATCCAGTTGATGGTAGGAAAAATCGCTTTTTCTGCAAAAACTCCTTCCGCTAAAAAAGGTGCCAGCGTAGGTACCCGGCTGGTAATATCTTTTGTGCTGAAAAAGATGGTACCAAATACATTGTTTACTTCATTATCTCTGTTGGCCAGTATCTGATTTTCAATTTCCTGTAGGGTAAATACATTCCTTTTCTCACTGTATCCGTCGCGAATCTGCAGAATGGTTCTTAATTCGTTCAGGAAACGGGGAATACCCTTCCAGGAAGGTCCTTCTTTGGCATCGGGAGGCAAACGGTAAGATCCGATACTGGGATAGCAGTGACGACCTTTTCTTTCTGCCTCTTTTCCCCACCAATCAACAAGGGTCAGGTAATCCTGCGGACCACCGATCTGCCAGTATAACTGTGGTGAAATGTAATCAACAGAGCGATCATCCAGCCATGCCAGCGGGTCGCAGTAAATGGAGTTGTAATTGTCGGCACCTGTAATACCCTGGGGAAGTGTGGTCCCCCAATTGGAAGCAGCAGAAGCCTGGGTGGAATAAATACCTGCAGGACTAACCCCAAAGATCAGATCGGGTTTGATACTTTTGAGGGTATCATTCACTTCTTTGATCATATTGTTTACCGAAGCACGGCGGAAATTGCCACGGGTCATGCTGCTGTAATATCCCAAAACAAGTTCTTCGGTGGCAAACTCATCATAAGTAGCCTGGTCGGCACTGTTAGATAATCCTGATGGATAAAAATAATCATCAAACACAAGTCCGTCGAGATCATAATTTTCCACCAGATCAGCGGTGATTTTCTTTATCAGTTCTGTGGTGGCAGGATTTCCCGGATCGAAGTAAGTTCTGCCACTGTGTGTCATGATCAACTCCGGATGTGTTTGAGAATAGTCGCCAGGCAATCCGCTGTATTCACCCGCCGTGATCTCAAACCGGTAAGGATTCAGCCACGCATGTACTTCCATCCCTCTTTTCTGGGATTCTTCGATCACAAAAGCCAAAGGATCGTAAGAAGGTGCTTCTCCTCTGATACCTGTGACCCATTCTGACCAGGGCTCGTATGCCGACTGATAAAGCGCATCGGCATTGGGGCGTACCTGAAACAATACGGTATTGATATTGGTCTCTTTCAGAACATCCAGCATTTGCCTCAGCCGGTTTTGCTGAACTTCTGCTGATGCAGCGGTACTGTGTGGCCAATCAATATTGTATACACTTGTGAGCCATACAGCACGCACCTCACGCTGGGGTTGCGCCAGAACAGAGGCAGCAAAAAGCAGGGAGGTAATCATTGTAAAAAGTATTTTTTTTTGCATTATAAATATCTGTTTAGTACAAAAATTGATTTTATATGAAAAAGTGTCAAAGGTGCAGTTGAAAAAACCGGGTACCAGACATAGCGGTACCCGGGATTCTTTATTTTTTATCTTTTTACATGATCGATACCGATACCGTAAGGTATCACACCTGTTACATAAAACTCCGGTTCTTCGCTGCCATCGATCTTCCAGCGCTTTATACCGGATTGACTGCCATCGCCAACGATCTCTCCATCAAGATCGATATCTGCATCATGACGGAAAGGATAATAGATGTATCCACCATCGCTATCCACAACAATATCAGTAATGTAAGTTCTTTCCACTTCACCACCCTGGGTGGAATAACCTTCCAGGGGATCAACCAATTGAATATTGGATCCGTCGATATCACAAACATATAAACCCGGATCGTATCCGCCTGCTGTATTGTTGACAGACAAATAAATCTTCTGGTTGACCGTATCTACCTCAAAGGCTTTGATTTTCAAATCGAAAAGGTTATCAAATTTGCTCAGGAACTCACCTTCGGTAGTGAACCGGTACAAACCTTTTCCTGTACCGTGCTTGCTGTACCACAATTCACCATTCACGATTCTAACAGCACCATCTGTCCATCCAAAAGCGGAAGCCACCCCCAAAGCTTCGGCCAGGGGTGTTCCTTCAGAGGCTTCATGGAATACGTAAGGTTCCGGGTATTCAGCATCCTGTTCCGATATATTCACGCGTCGGGCACCCTGGAAACGATCTACCCAGTATACGGTACCATCAGGGCCAACCGTACCGGCAAAAGGATCATCGCGGTAATCATGATCAACACCGGTTGAAGTGATCGTATAGCGGTTTCCGCCATTCAGATCGGTCGTAAAAATGTAACCATCTGCCGGTGTATCTTCAGGAGCAAACCTGATGTTGTCTCCGGCAACATTGATCACGATCCTTTCCTGATGAACACTTACCGCCAGCGGATGCAATCCGACATTTACATTCAGATTTTCACGCGGCAAATCAGTACCCTGGTACAGCATTTTTTTGTAAAGGGTTTGGTTGATCGCATCGGTGAAAAACAGGGTTTTGGCTATTTCTGCCTGTACAGTAATGGTAAGTGTTGTATACAAGGTTTCAACACCATCAAACAGTTCCAGCGATATTGTATATTCTCCCGGTGGATTGTAAGAGGTGATGGGATTGGGTTCGGTGGAGGTTTCCCCATTTCCCAGATCCCACTGGTAAGTTACCTGATCCTGAAGGTCGGGATAAATAAAATAATCGGCACTGAATTGAATGGTATCGTCAAAAACAATTCCCCCTTCGGGCTGATAAGAAATTTTGGGTTGGGGTTTTTGCACCGTAAATTGTTTTACTGTTTCTGTTTCCTCACCATCAGCAGTAATGGTAAGGATCGCTTCATACTCACCGGGTAAAGGATAATATACCGCCTGAGGTTGTATTTCAGTGGTGGTACTATCCGCAGTTATATCATCACCTTCCATGATACGTCCGTTGGGAAATATCCAATGGTAGGCTTCTGCGTTTTTGGAATGATTGATAAATACCACCTCTGCAGGAGCAAATAACTGTTCTTCTTCATCTACGGAGAAACCTGTTGTTACGTTTCCCCAGTCTTTTTCTACTTCATCCTCTTCGCATCCGCTAAAAACGAACACCAACGTAAGAAGGAGCATTGTTTTGGTTAAGAAAAATAGATTTTTCATATATGTTACTTTTTTGAATTAACAGGATAAAACCGGTAAAACCAAAGATCTTTTTTCAGCAAAAGAAAACCAGATGATTTTCATGGTTTCATAATTCATGCATTGATTATATAATTTTGAAAGTTCTTTCGGAAGTAAAAGAAGTGCCTTCTCCTTCCAGTGTTGCAGCAGACTCAACAGTTACCCTGGTTTCATCTTCGGCAGATGCGCCGGCAACAAATTCTGCCATGACAGCAGGCGTAAGATTATTGAGAATATACTGTTCAGCTTCTGCAGTGATCTCTCCGGTATAAAAGCCATTATCATCCACTACGAAATAATCAAGTGAGAAGGGATTGATTTCGGGAAAAACAACCCTCATCACAGAACGATTAAATTGTGGCATTATCTCCTGAACAACAAAATCAAAAAGTCCCTCATCCAGGGATAAGATCAGATCTCCACCGGTTTGACCGGTGAGGGCATATTCGTCAGGGACTACAAAGTCATGCTCAATAACATAAGCGTTTTCCTGTGTTTGATAAAAATCATCAAGTGTTTGTCCCTGCTGAGGATACGAAGCAACTTCGGCAGAAGGTGTAAAGATGGTATCCTGGGTAAACACGGTTGAAAGCACATGCAATGAATCCTCGAAAGTAACTTCCATGCTGATATCAAAACTTCTGACTTTGAAACCCTGGTGCATAAAAACCACGGATTCGATGTTGTCGTCAATGGCCCAGCAAACGGTACGCAGGGTAAGGGTATCTCCGGCAGAGGCATCAGGCATTTGCGCCAAAAGGTTAAAAGGGACAACATTGCCGGTAAGTTCTCCTTGTTCTGCCAGGGGGTCATTTTTTTCGCATGAGGCAAAAAACAAGATGACCATGGGTATGATGAGCAAAAATATCTTTTTCATTGTTGTTGTGTTTTTTTAATTTGACAAAGTTGAATTTTCAATCCACCAAAAAGGTGTAATGACCCAGTCGTCTCTTCTTGCACCCAATCTTTCAATTTCGTTGGGGTTATAAATATATTCTGTCTGCGGATCATAAGGCATCCTTTTAATCCATTCACCTTCATACAATTCCAGGGCATTTTCGGGGTATTGTAATGCAGGATAGGCAGTATTGCTGTAATGATATCGGCGCATATCCACCCAGGTTTCGGGTTGGAGATATAAGGCGATGTACTTTTGCATCATGATATCCGATATCTGAAGTTCTTCAGGTGTTTGAGGCACAGCCTGGGAGGTAAGGTAAGTATCCAGTTCGGCAGATAATCCCAAACGCTGAAAGTTGGCGGTAATACCATTTAAATATGCCTGATAGGCCCTGTTTCTGTCGGGAAGATAATAAGCGGCTTCGGCCTCGATAAAATGAAGTTCTTCGGTGGTTAAAAACACCACTGGCGAATCGTCTTTCGTCCAGTATCCGTCATACAGAATAGCAAAGTCTTCAATATCGAGTGCACCCCTTCCCTGGCTGGCAGGAACAGAGAAATAATTGCCATTTTCTCCGGGTGAGGTGAGTTCATATAAACGTGGGTCATGATCACCAGACAAATTCATCGCATTCATAAAAAAATCGGTACTGATGGATGAGTTGAGTGCATTTTGCACCATATCCCATTGCGCTCTTGCTCTGGAAGGGCCCCAGGGGTTGCGGTACCAGTCGCTGTCGGCATCGGTCAGAAACGCATAAAAGGGTTCTTCCCAGTTTTGTTTTGCCTGATCTACCAAACCAAGCACCTCATCATATCCTCCGGTAAAGTTGGCGGTATGGATTTTCATCCTTGCTTTCAGGGCGTAAGCAAAAGCAAGCCAGTGATCCATGTTCCCGGCATAAACATGATCTTCGGAGGAAGTCATGCTTCTGTCGGTTTCATCAGCATTCTGCAATGCCTCAATACCTTCATTCAACCAGTTTTCAATCTCTTCATACACCAGATCCTGCGAATCGTAGGTGGGATTGTAAACACCGGAGAATGCTTCGTAAATGGGCATATCACCAAACATATCGGTGGCGGTTAGGAACGAAAATGCCATCATCACCTTTCCAACACCCACATAATTGTAAGACTCTTCTTCTTCGGCGAAACCTACCATCTTATGGGCATTTCCTGCCACATCGAAGTAATTTTTGCGCCAAATACCCATGCGCAAAACATTTCTGTAATCCCAGCGGTCTTTCACGGAATTGCCACCAAATTCGGTAGTGACATACTGGGTAATATAAGCAGTGATCTCACCCTGTTCGTAATGAGTATAGGCCATATTGCCCAAAACAGCCGGCAGCATATAATTGGGCGTTGTTGTTTCGTCGTTGTCAAGGGATTGATTTACATCGAGAAAATCTTCGCATCCCCAGAAAACAAAAGTTACGATGAGAAATATTGCTAATTTTTTCATATCTGTTAATGTTTTTGAGTTCGTAAAATAAAACCGGGGTTCTGCATTAAAATCTCAGATTTAATCCCATTGTTACTGCCTGCTTGTTGGGTACCTGGAAATAATCAACACCCATGGTGCCGGCTCCGCTGGCACCTCCGCCAGGTCCTGCATTGTTCACCTCCGGATCGCCTCCTGAGTAGTTGGTCCACAGAAACAGGTTCTGGAAATTCAGGTTTACAGATGCTTCTTTGATCCTTAGATTAGACAGGAAATTTTCGGGCAAATGATAAACCAGGTTCACATTTCGCAAACGAACCCAGTAAACTTCTTCCACAAAATTTGTTCCGGCAAGTATATAATAGTTATTAAAAAAGTCGCGATCCAGAACAACGGGTGTTTCATTGGGCACGTAATTGCCATCGGTGGTTTCCACCACACCATCGTAAATAAATTCCTGGTTACGGTATTCTTCAAGCATGGAATGGTTTCCGCTGGATATAAGAAACTGACTTGTCGCATTCATGATGTCTGCACCGTAAGTTCCATCAACCAGAAAAGAGAACTCTATATTCTTGTATCGGAAGTTATTGGTGAAACCGTAATATAATTCCGGTTCCCGGTTTCCGATGTATGTTTTTTCAGAATCAATAACCGGGTAACCCTCCTGGTCAACAATCACGGTGCCATCATCGGTACGGGCATAATCGGTACCCACAATGCCAAAGAGCGGTTCGCCCAACCATGAACTTGCAATGGCCTGCGAAGAAACCTGCCCGTATGTAACAGGAAATTCAACCAGATCGCCAAAGAGTTTTGTAAGTTTTGAACGGTTTCCGAACATGTTTGCCGATACCTGCCAATGCAGGTCGTCATTTCTGATGATGTTGCTAACGATCAGCATTTCCATCCCCTTGTTTTCAACAGAACCGGAATTCACGGTTTGTAGGATGGCACCCGTTACAGGCGTAACACGGGGTTGAATGATCTGATCATCTGATTTTCTTTCATAATAGGTAAAATCAACATTAAACAAACCATTGAGCAACCTGAAATCGACACCCACTTCCAGTTCTGTTGTGATCTCAGGTTTCAGGATCGGGTTGCCGGCAAAGGGATCGTTTCTCCATCCGCTGTTGATACCAAAAAACTGTGTGAGCGTTTGGGTGAGCCGGTGTGGTGGGGCATCTTTACCCACCTGTGCATAACTACCTCTTAACTTGGCAAAAGAGAGAATGTCTGCCAGATCACCTTCAAAAAATTCGGATGGGATAAAGGCAAAACTGTAGGAAGGATAGAAAAAAGAGCGGTTTTCAAGGGGAAGTGTTGACGACCAGTCATTTCTACCGGAAACACCCAAAACCAAAAACCGTCTGTAATCGAGGGTAAGGTCACCAAATAAACCTACGATCCTTCTCCGGGAGGTGGATTGGGAGTTTCTGATCTCCTGTAGGTTGTTGATGGAGTGCAGGGTGGGATTTCTGAATCGTTCGCCTTCCACAAAAGTATTTTGTGCTTTATCTATCTGCACATTGTTTCCCACCAGTGCTTTAACGGTAAGATCTTCTCCTATATTTCTGTCGAAGGTAAGGATGGCCGTGGAGGTGATCTTTTCACTTTTCCGTTTGAATTCGCTGATGGCCCCTTCGTGTGCATTGCCTGCCGAACCCCATTCGCTCACTGCTTTGTAATCCTGCATAAAAAAGTCGCGACCGGCAACATAATCAAATGACAGCCAATCAGTAATGTTGTAATTAACCGTAACAGATGCCAGTGTACGATCCACAAGATCTTCCCTGACGTTGTTATTGGCTACCCATAAGGGATTATCGGGCACATCCGCCAGATTTCCACTAACAGGGATCCAAACATTTCGTTCGCTCCCGTCAGCGTTGTAAACATCTTCCATGTTGTCCCATCTGGGCCAGCGATACACGTTTGCCATCCATCCACCTGATGCGGGCACAATACCATAAGCATTGTTGGTTTTAATAATGTTGGCATTGGTGCGCACCGTCAAACGGTCGGTAATTTTGGCCGATCCTGTAAGCATGGCAGACCTTCTTCCATAGTTGGTATTGGGTACGATGCCCTGATCATCGAGGTTTGACATTGCCAGGTAGTAGGTAAGATTCTCACTACCTCCACTTACATTGGCATCAAATTTTGATGATACACCGGTGCGGAAAAAATTATCGAGGTTGTTGTAAACGTTGTCGCTTCTGCGAAAAAGGGGTCCCCAGTGCGAAAAGGTACGGGGGTTGTATAAACCGGCTGCCCCAGTGGTAAACATATTTTGTACTTCATGTAGTTTCCCTACCTGCGATACAGTGGCAGAGCTATTCAACCCAACGGTTACAGCCCCTTCCACGCCCCTTTTGGTTGTGATGATCACAGCACCGTTTGCTGCATCGATACCATAAAGCGCAGCGGCAGCAGCACCTTTCAGGATCGAGATATTTTCAACATCATTGGGGTTGATATCGGCAGCACGGTTGGTAGTACCACGAATACTTGAATTGGAGATGGGTACACCGTCGATCACAAATAGCGGCTGGTTGTCGCCATCAACCGATGTGGCACCTCTCAGGATAATTTCGCTGGCCGCTCCGGGGGCTCCACTGGTGGAGGTGATCTGCACACCTGAAACACGCCCCTGGAGTGCATTTACCAGGTTTTCCTGGCGACTCGTAACGATCTCTTCTGATTGCAGACTCTGTACATTGTAAGTCAACTGCCTCTCCTCCCGCTTGATTCCCAGAGCGGTAACAACCACCTGGTCGAGAATGGCCACATTGGCCTGCAACTGAACGTTGATCTCTTCCTGATCCTGAACAATTACCTCCTGTGATACCATGCCGATAAAACGGAACACCAGAACATCTCCCTCTGACGCTTCAATGGAATAATTTCCATCTATGTCGGTGGTTGTTCCCTGCGTTGTCCCTTCAATAAGCACCGTTACACCAACCAAAGGAGTACCATCGGCAGCATCCGTAACCGTTCCGGTGATACGCCCTTGCTGTGCGTTTGCAATGGAAACCGTTAGCAAAATCAATACTAACGTCGTTAAAAAGTTTTTCATATTGCTTACGTTTTTGTTGAATTTTATTTTTTGGATTGTTTGCTGGTTAGATATTTATAGGTCATTTTATATTGAAAAGAATTGATTATAAATGTATAAGAATTTTCGCCGGTAAAAAAGTTAAGGTAACATATTCTGATGGTAATTATCTTTAGAATACGATCGGGATATATGCACTATACCGTTCAACTTTGAGAATGATGCCTGATAAATTCAAGTGCTTTTTTCACGGAACCATATTTCAATAAATATTCCTGTGCGGTTTTTTCTTCCAGACCTGTTTCTTCCATGATCATGCGCGTTCCTCTTTTCACAAGTTTCTGGTTGGTCAGTTGCATATTCACCATCTTGTTTCCTTTCACCCTTCCCATTTTGATCATGAGTGTGGTGGTGATCATATTCAGAACCATTTTTTGTGCTGTTCCTGCCTTCAGCCGGGTGCTTCCTGTAACAAATTCAGGACCCACAATAACCTCAACCGGAAATTCGGCTGCCTGTGCCACCTGCGATCCGGGGTTGCATGTGATACATCCTGTCAGCAATCCGTTTTCGCGCGCCCTCCTGATACCTCCCACAACATAGGGTGTAGAACCTGATGCAGCAATGCCGATCACGGTATCAAGATTCGTAACATTTCTTTCCTGTATTTCTTTCCATGCCATCTCAGGATCGTCTTCCGCCGACTCCACCGCTTTTCGCAATGCCACATCACCGCCTGCTATCAGTCCCAGTACCATGGTATCGGGCACGCCAAAAGTTGGTGGCAACTCGGAAGCATCCAACACACCCAGTCGGCCACTTGTTCCTGCACCGAGGTAAAAAATCCTCCCCCCCCTGCACATGCGCTCCAGGGTCAGTTCAATGAGCCGGCTGATCTGCGGAAGGGCTTCTTTAACGGCAACGTGTACCTTGGCATCCTCCTGATTAATAGCCGCTGTGAGTTCCTCCACGGTCATCTTTTCCAGGTTTTCAAATTCCGATGCTGATTCGGTGATGCTCAGGGTAAACTTTTCCTTTTCCATAGTATATATCTAATAAAAAAACAATTTTATTTTTTAAAACCCGGACTTTTCTGCCGGCACGAAGTAATCATTCTCAAAAATTCCTGTGCCAATGCACCACAGTTTTATCTTTTATCCAGGTAATCCGATATTTTTTTATGATACGACAAAAGACCCTCCATGGGGTCCTGTGTAATGTTGCCAACCAGAAATCCCTGCTCTATGATCACCTGCCTGAGCAAATCCCTGAAATGCCAGGCGATACTGCCGGTAAAATGCAAGGGCGATTCTTTGGCAAAAAGATAAGGTTGAATATTATTGACTAAAAACAATCGAAACGCATCTTTTATCATGTCCTGAATGTAGGGATCATCTGTATGTTTTGACAAAAAACGGGTAAACCCTGCCAGGTATCTGTTGGGATAAGGTTCGCGATATACATTGTGCAAAACATCTCCCAAAGCAACCGGATAAGCATCGGAGAACAGTTTGATTAAATAATGAGGAAACTGTTTTCTGAATATCTTTCCGATCAGCACTTTGCCGAGGTGGGCACCACTGCCTTCATCACCCAGAGCATATCCCAAAGAAGAAATATTCTCAACGATTTTTTCACCATCATAATAACATGAGTTTGCGCCGGTTCCCAAAATAGAGGCAATACCACTTTCTGTTCCGCAAAGCGAACGTGCCGCCCCCAGCAGATCACTTTCAATATGAATGGAAACAGAACCAAAATAACTTCTGAGTGCTTCATTCAGTTCGCTACGCTTCTGCTCATTGGCTACTCCCGACCCATAATAATATACTTTTTCCAAATGATCGGAGGGAAGGACGAACTCCTCCTCAAGGGTTTTTACAATCTCTGAACTTTGCTGAAAATAGGGGTTGATCCCTGCAGTTTCGCAATGGGATGAGGGTTGATGATCTTCATCAAGTAAATACCACAATGTTTTGGTTGATCCGCTATCAGCAATGATTTGCATAGGATTTCAATTTTTAGGTTGTTTCAACGTGGATTTACATCCTTACTTTGCAAATGTAAAAATAAAATACAACATTAATAATTATTTTTAAAAACCTTGTATTTTTTTTTCTTATTCCAAAAAGAGTTAATACATTTGAACAGAATTTCCATGATAAAAATGATGCATAAAAGATTCGGACATTTATTTTTACTGATATGGGGCGAAATCAACCGGATGCGGTTGCCGGTTGCTCTTCTCATCCTGCTATTTGTTTTGCCTGTACCGCAGAGTTATGCCCTGGACGCCACTAATCAGGAGATGCCCGATCAAAGAAAAAGCAAGATCGCACAAAAAAAACTCAAAGAACTGCACCTCTTTTTCCTTCCTTACAAGCATGTTGGAAAAATCGATACAGACAGTGTGGCCGTTTTCCCTCATAGCAGAACCATCCATGTTTTTTTCTCCGATGCCATCACGCACATTCCTGTAAGAAGTGGTTTGACAGACACCTTGCAGCAACTTAGCAAAGACCAGTTAGGGTGGCGCTTCCGCAAATATGAGGTACATTTTTTTGCCAGAGGGAGAGTACTTGAGTCCTATATCCCCGACTTATACAGAAATGACAATATGCACGATGGAGCCAAAAGGGTCAGGAAACCTTCTTCTGCACCTCCCCTGGTGACCAGGCTTTGGCAGGAAAACTACCCGGGCGGATTATCAGGGCACCATATTGCCCTGTGGCACAGTCATGGACTTTATTACAACCAGGAAAAGCAACGATGGCAATGGCAAAGAGCCAGATTGTTCAGTACCGTGGAGGACATCTTCCCGCTGGCATATACCCTGCAGTACATCGCACCTATGCTTGAAAACGCAGGCGCCAGTGTATTGATACCCCGCGAAAGAGATTTTCAAACCCATGAAGTGATCGTAGATCATGACAGATCTTCTTATGCATCTGCGGTGGAATTTACAGAAGGTACTTCCGGTCTGCAAACAGCAGAAAAAGGGTTTTTGCTGACCGATACACTTTTCGACCACGACAATCCTTTTGAAATGGGAAAGCACGTGATCATGCAGGCCAATTCAGGCAGTGAATTAACCTACATACCCGACATACCGGAAGAAGGGCACTACGCAGTATATTTTTCATGGGCCTGGCATCCGGAAAATCTGCAACATGTAAAAGGAGAAATAAAATATGCCGGTGGAAAGGCTCCTTTTGCCCTCAATCAGCAAATGGGGTATGGCACGTGGGTTTACCTGGGCACATTTTATTTTGAAAAAGGAAAAAATCCTGCACAGGGAAGTTTGGTGATCTATACTTATGCCGAAAAAAATGGCGTGATCACCGCTGATGCCGCCAAATTTGGCGGGGGAATGGGAAACGTGGCCCGGAGGGCTACACACCAAATAATTGATAACCAACGCTCCATCAATGACGATGGCTCCGGGAAACCAAACAACAGGCAGAATGACTCCTATGATGATACCTGGAAAACATCCGGATATCCAAGATATACTGAAGGTGCCAGATACTTTCTGCAGTATGCAGGATTTCCCGACACTTTGGTGTATTCCCTGAATGAAGGAAAAAATGATTATAACGACGATTATATGTCGAGAGGTGAATGGGTTAACTACCTGATGGGGGCACCTCTGGGCCCAACAAATGCCAACCAGACCCGGGGACTGAACATTCCGGTTGATCTTTCTTTGGCATTCCATACAGATGCCGGCATCACCAAATCCGATTCGGTGATCGGAACCCTTGCCATATACAGTGCCGCACGCGATAACGGTTTGTTTCCCGATGGAATATCCAGAATGTGGAGCCGCGATCTTGCCGATATTGTGCAGGAGCAAATCGTTTCAGATATCCGCCGGCTGCACAATCCGGATTGGACCCGCAGAGCCCTTTGGGACAGAGAGTATTCGGAAGCCTGGCGACCCAATGTGCCGGCAGTACTTCTCGAACTGCTCTCGCATCAAAACCTTTCTGATATGCGCTACGGACTCGACCCCCGGTTTCAGTTCGATGTAAGCAGGGCCATTTATAAAGGCATCACCAAATTTATTGCTCACCAGCATCAAAGAGAACCTGTGATTCAACCTTTGCCCCCCTCCCATTTGTCTGTGGAACAAACCGGGGATAAAACCATCAGAATATCCTGGCAGGCAGTTAACGATCCCCTGGAACCGTCAGCAGATCCAACCTATTTTAAATTATACACACGAAAAGGTAGTAAAGGATTTGATTCAGGGACACGCACCGGGGAGAATAATGTTGTATGGGAACTGGAAGAGTGGGAAACAATTTACAGCTTTAAGGTAACATCAGTAAACGATGGCGGTGAAAGCATGCCCTCAGAAATATTGGCTGCCGGATTTGTAAAAGATCAGGAGCATACAGTGCTGCTGGTAAACGGGTTCGACCGCATTAGTGGCCCCGGTGTTTTTGATACAGAACAATGGGCCGGATTATCCTGGTGGGACGATCATGCCATCCCTTACCTGCGGTCGGCATCCTATACCGGAATGCAACACGACTACAAACGCAATTCTCCGTGGCTGGATGATGACAGCCCCGGATGGGGTGCCAGTTATGCCAACCACGAAAAAGAAACTGTGGCAGGCAATCTGTTCGATTATCCTGCCATACACGGGGCGTCTGTGTTAAAGGCAGGATATTCTTTTGTTTCCATGAGCCGAAAAGCATTTGAAAACAACACACCGAAACCAGGAAATTATCCTGTTGTTGATCTGATCATGGGGAAACAAAAAACAACCCCCGCTATCAACCCGAAAAACCATCCGGATTTTGAGTTGTTTTCCCCTTCCATGATCGAAAAAATTGAAGAATATACGCAAAACGGGACGAATATTATCATTACAGCCGCTTACATCGGAACCGACATGAGCCGGACAGAAAACCAACGTGCCATCGATTTTGCCAAAAACACACTGGGGTATACCTGGCGTACCAACAATGCCACCAGCAAAGGAAACGTTACCTCTACCCATACACCCCGCGGATGGTTTCCGGAAAGCATCCGCTTCAATACCCAACCCCATCCTGATTATTATGTTGTGGAAGCACCCGACGGACTGGAACCCGCAAACAAAAAAAGCATTGTTCCCTACCGGTATGCTACCAACAACATCAGCGCTGCTGTGGTGCATCATGCGGAACAATACAGTGTTTTTGCCGCTGGTTTCCCTTTCGAAAGCATCACTTCTCAGCAGCAACGCGATGAGTTGATGAACAGTATTTTGAAACTATTTAAAAACCTTCAAAAATAAATGAATATGACAGCAAAGAAAATTACCTGCTTTTTACCCCTTGGCAGCACGGATGATATCAACCACACGCTGGCACAGATCAAAGACCATCCCCTGGTGGATAAAATATACCTTGTGGGCAGCCAAATACCCGCCGGGCTGCAACAAAAAGACAAAATAATACCTGCCCGGATCGACAACATGAAAAGCACTGCGGGAATCAAAAAGATATCTGAATTATCAAACAATACCTTTACACTGCTTTACACCAAAGAACTTCCGCTGCAAATGGGAGCATATGCGCTTGAAAGAATGGTACAGGTGGCAGAAAACACCGGTGCCGCCATGGTTTATTCAGATCATTACCAGATGAAGCAGGGGAAAATGGAACCCATGCCTCTGATCGATTACCAGGATGGTAGCTTGCGGGATGATTTTAATTTCGGTTCGCTTTTGCTGCTAAACAGCCATTTGCTCGGTAAGGCCGCCTGGAAAATGACAGAGGAGTATGCTTTTGCCGGTCTTTATGAAATGAGATTGAAAATTTCGCAGCTAGGACGGATCTTCAGACTGCCGGAATTTTTATACACCGAAATGGAGACAGACACGCGTAAATCAGGTGAAAAAATGTTTGATTATGTCGACCCCAAAAACCGAAGTGTACAAATAGAGATGGAAAAAGCCTGTACCGCCCATTTAAAAGATATTGACGGATACCTGCACCCTGATTTTGAGAAAGTAAACTTCAGTGAACACGTCTTTCCTGCGGAAGCATCTGTGATCATCCCTGTAAGAAACCGGATCAAAACCATTGAAGATGCTATCCGGTCGGTTCTTTCACAAAAAACACCTTTTGCATTTAATCTTATTGTGGTTGACAACCATTCTTCCGATGGCACCACCGGGATACTGGAAAAACTCTCCAAAGAAAATGATCAGATCATTCATGTAATACCTCAGCGAAAAGACCTCGGTATTGGTGGCTGCTGGAACGAAGGTATTTTTCACCCCAAATGCGGTAAGTTTGCCATCCAGCTCGACAGCGACGACCTTTACATCCATGACCATGTGATTGAAAAAATTGTTAACGCTTTTTATGAACAAAATTGCGCCATGCTGGTGGGTAGTTATCAAATGGTGAATTTTAAACTGGAGCAAATTCCTCCGGGACTGATCGACCACAAAGAATGGACACCCGATAACGGAAGAAATAATGCACTGAGAATAAACGGACTGGGGGCTCCCCGTGCTTTTTACACCCCCGTGATCCGCTCCATAAGGGTACCCAATGTTAGCTATGGTGAAGACTATGCGCTGGGGTTAAATATTTCAAGAAACTACCAGATCGGAAGAATTTACGAACCCCTTTATCTTTGCCGCCGATGGGATGACAATACGGATGCCTCGCTCAACATCCAAAAACTCAATGAGCATAATACCTACAAAGACCGGATCAGAACCATTGAATTATGGGCAAGAATAGCGAAAAACAAACGATCTGAGTAAATATTGCCTGCAAGAAAACGCCAGTTGCTGCGTTGGGCTCGCCTTCAAAACAGTCGACAACGAAATGTAATATGCTGTTTTTTAGTCATCAACCGCTTTGCACTTGTCGCTTTGTTTATCCAACTCAGATAAAACCGTGAGTTTTCTTGCTGACAATAAGTAACATGCAAAAACCAACAACAACGTGAAAAACAATCATTTTGAAAATACCGGGCATCAGACCCTGGAGTTGCTCCATCAGCAGATCTCGCACTGGGATCTGGCAAAGAAGAACTACCAGGGACTGAAAAAGGCCCAAAAAAGATTGGTGGACCTGGGAAACGGCGAGATTGTCGGTGTTCAGTTCAACCCCGAAAGGATTTATTCATCGGCCGCCAAAGTAGATGCAAAATCCATCAGCGAACGAAAGTGCTTTTTGTGCAGCCAAAATTTACCCGAACAACAGAAAAAGCTCCCTTTTGGAAAAGATTACCTGATCCTGGTCAATCCCTTTCCCATCTTCCCCAGGCATCTGACCATACCGCACCGCGAACATTTGCCCCAGGCCATCAGCGGACGCATGTATGACATGCTCGATCTTGCCGAAGCATTAACCGGATTTGTTGTTTTTTACAACGGACCCAAATGCGGCGCTTCTGCACCCGACCACTTTCACTTTCAGGCAGGCAACAAAGGTTTTATGCCGGTAGAACAGGATTTTCATACCTTCCCGAAAAAACTGATCAAACATACCCATAACCTCCGCCTATGGAACATGGAAGAATACCTGCGAAAATGCATCGTTGTTGAAGGCACCTCCAAAGAATCTGTCGCCGGTTTTTTTGATGAAATCATGAACCTGCTGGACAAAGACAGCAAGCAAAATGAGGAACCCATGCTCAATATCCTGGCAATGTATGAAGAACAGCAATACAGGGTGTTTATTTTTCCCAGGAGATTGCACCGACCCAAACAGTTTTTTGCCGAAGGGGAGGATCAAATCGTGCTCAGCCCGGCATCAGTTGACTTTGGAGGGGTTTTGATAACACCCAGGAAAGAAGACTACGAAAAACTTACCCCGGAGATCATTACAGATATTTTCAGACAAGTCACCTTTACTTCTTCACATATGCAAAATTTAGTACAAAGCATCGTTTCTATGTAGTTTTTTATTGGGTAAAAGTATACTTTTACTTTCTGAAAAAAAGAGATATAATGACACCCTGTGGGTTTCTGATTTATGTACCAAATTAGTAGGTTATGCTTTCATCCAATTTCATGATCAAACAAGGTTGGCCCAGCGATCTGGGAGAAACATCCGCATTTTTGCAACATAACCTGATCTATGATACTTTACCCACCAGCTTGCTGGAGGAAAAACTTACGGCCGATCCTTTTGCTGATCCCGATCTGTGCTTTACATCCTACGAAAACTGGAATATAACCGGTTTTATTTTTTGTGTCAGACGCTCGGTACGTGGGAAAGAATACGGATACATAAAATTAATGGCTGTTGAAAAACAGGCACGGAGAAACAAAACGGGAACAAAACTTTTCAGGGAAGCAGAAAAAGAACTGATCAGAAAAGGGGCAAAAATTATCCGGTGGGGCGATTCTCCGTTCAATTATTTTATGCCCGGTATCGATCCGCGGTATACCGCCGCTTATTGTTTTGCCACAAAAATGGGGTTCAGAAAATTTGATGAAGCCATCAACATGTTTGTTGACCTGAAAAGCAGCAGCTGGGAAACCATGAAAGAGGAGGAAAGACTTGCCAAACTTGATATTCAGGTCAGGCGGGCTCTTCACGACGATTGGGATGGTATTGATGAATTGCTCAGCAACGAATGGGATCTGTGGAAGCACGAGGTAAATGTGGCCATGAGAGACAACCCTCCATCTGTACATATTGCTCTGAAAAACAACAAAACACTTGCTTTTTCGGTGCACAATGGCAACAACCGGGGCACGGGTTGGTTTGGCCCCATGGGTACGCATCCCGACCTGCGCGGTACAGGTATTGGAGCAGTTTTATTGAAAAGATGCCTGTCTGATATGAGAAAGCAGGGCCATCAATATGCCACGATTCCATGGGTCGGACCTGTCTCTTTTTATGCCCACCATGTGGGGGCGGTCATTGAACGCGTTTTCTGGAGAATGGAAAAATTCGTGGAAGAACATCCGGAATAATACGGATATGATCAGGATCATAATTGAAAATATACCATCATATAATGCAATTATAAACATCAGCAGGGTCTGTCCTGAAAACCAATTTTATCATGAATAATCAACAACCAAAAATCCGCGTAGGGATTATGTTTTCAAAGGAAATATCCTTTCATCTGCATGGAGATTTTACCTCCGGGGAAGGACAGGTTTTTTCGGCGGGACAATACAAAATCCTGAAGAAGGAACAAATGATCCTGCTTGAAGATCAACAAGGAAAACAAACACCTGTGTCTCTCCCTTTTTTACTGACTCCCCAAAAATACCATGAATGCTTTTTTGAACTGAACAATGTGACCATCGGCATCAATTTTCATTGGGAAAGAAAAGAGGATCAGCAATTTAAAGGTGGCCTGGAGATCATCGCAGAAGAGGATCATCTCACCGCCATCAATATACTTGCCCTGGAAGATTACCTGGAAAGTGTGATCTCATCTGAAATGAGTGCCAGATCATCTGAAGGATTGCTGAAAGCACATGCTGTTATTTCGCGGAGTTGGCTGCTGGCACAGATAGAAAAAGGAAAACAATTGCAAAAACAGGGAAACCAGCACAAAGGTGTGAATACAGATACAGAATTCATTCAATGGTACGACCGCGAGGATCACCAAAATTTTGATGTGTGTGCCGATGATCATTGCCAACGCTACCAGGGTATTACCAAAGCATCCACACCGGAAGTGGCAAAAGCCGTTGGAGAAACTTTCGGACAGGTACTGGTTTATGATG
>CAYMLS010000046.1:0-22351 GCA_964390665.1 uncultured Bacteroidales bacterium
TGCTTCCAGCTGATCAGGAGTTATTTTGAAGTCACGGGCAATACCGGTTTCCAGAAAGTGTGGTTTGCCTTCGGCCAAGGTTACCATCTGCACATAACTCACCCAGAAAGGGACCGGTATAATCACCTCATCTCCAGGATCAATCAGACAAAGAACAGCATTCATCAAAGATTGCTTAGCGCCTGTGCTTACAACAATATCATCAGGTGAATATTCCAACTGATTGTCTCTTCTGAGTTTGTTGGCTATAGCATTGCGCAACCCCTGATACCCGTTAACCGGTGTATAAAAAGAAAAATTTTGGTCAATGGCTTCTTTGGCGGCTGTTTTGATATCTTCAGGTGTGAAAAAATCAGGTTCTCCCAAACTAAGATTGATCACATCATACCCTTTGGAGGTTAACTCCCTGCTTTTTCGCGACATGGCAATGGTTTCCGATTCGGCCATTTTATTGATTCTTTCTGATAACTTTATCGTCATATATCTTTAAATTTAGGGGTGAATTTCAAACCATTCGTATTGTTTTAACAGATTGTTTTGGTCGGCAAATATATGAAATATCCCTGATAAAAGTTTGATCTGCCATAAGAATCATTGTTGCTTTTAATACCCTGAACAGATACATGGCTGGTACTTTTTACCACCACAAATTTTGCTGTTTTCGTCTGTTGACAACAACAGATTGAAAAAAATGCATTTCCTCGTATCTTTTGTTTAGCAGTTCAAAAATAAGTTGCAAAGAATTGCAATGTAATCTGAGAATTTTTCGTTATTACCTTTAACTTTACCCCCAAAAAAGAAAGAATATTCATGGATGCATTTTTCAAAGCCATACAATTCACCTTGCCCGCTGCAGTGGTTTTTATCACAGCGTGGCTGATACTGAAAGAGTTTTTCAAAAAAGAAAACGAAGCCCGCCGGTTTACGCTTCTGCAGGAAAAACAAAAACTTTCTTTCCCTGTTCGCCTGCAGGCTTACGAAAGAATTGTACTGTTCCTGGAAAGAATATCACCTGGAAATCTGATCATGCGCATCAACAAACCCAATATGCCGGTGAAGCAATTTCAGCAATTATTAATTCAAACCATTCGTGATGAATACGACCACAACCTTTCGCAGCAGTTGTATGTTTCGCCCGAAGCGTGGGATAAGGTAAAAAATGCCAAAGAAGAACTGATACAACAGATCAATATTTCTGCCGGTAAATTAGATGAAAAAGCAACCTCCACGGACCTTAGCAAAGCGATCCTTGAACTGAGCATAGCCAAACTTTCAACACGTAAGGCTTTGGATTTCATAAAAGCAGAGGCAAGGAAATTTTTATAAATTACCGGACAGAAGAATTAAGATGTGTAATCCCTATTAAACTATCGAAAAAATCCCCGGGTTTTCGGTGGTAAATATAAATTGTGTAGTTGTTCTCCGTAAAAGAATGACTTCCCTCAAAACGGGTGAGATCGGCAGTTTCTGCACCATCTTCAAGAAAACCATACATATAATCATAAAATCCTTGCTTGAGCAAAAGTGTAAGTTCATATCCCGAGCGCTGATAGTTATATTTCATTTTGTTGAGCGGGGTGAAATTCCAGTTTGTGAGATCGCCCATCACATATACATTTCCCTGCGTAATGGGTTTGGAAAGAGCAAGAAAGAAATCAACATAAGCATAGTCGCTTTCCAAAAAATCATCATTGTAATCTTCAGTCTTGATCAAAAACTGCCCGTTGATATCCTCTCTGCTCGTATATTGCAAAAATTGCCGGCTCTGATCTTTCTGAAGTTCTACCAACCAACCTTCCGTGCCTGTGGTAATGCTGTTTACGTTGAGACTGCGATAGCGTAGGCTCTTGATATCAAAACTTCTGAACTCATTAATACCCGGAAAAAGATTTTCATCTTCGTAGTCGTAGATCAATTCGTTTCCTTGCACCAAACGGGGTTGAAGATCATAGACAGCATTGTCCCATCTTCCGTTTTGAGTGATCACAACCCTGAGATCGCGGTAAGGGTTTGAAACCAAATACCCGGATGTATTAATGGTAAAATCTATTTCCTGGTGGGTTTTACGGTGTTCCAGGTTTGTGGCCTGCTTCACATTTGCATTGGCGGTAAGAAGTCTTTCAAGAACCATAAACCTTTTGGTAATAACTACATCGTCCGGGTCTCCATCAACGAAAATTTTCAATATATAATTTCCACTAATAATAGGTTTCATGTTGTTATTTGGAAACTCAAGATGATAGTGCGTAAAAGGAACCCGGGTGTTTACAGAAAAATTGTAATCGTCGATACGATCCTCGTAAAATCCTTCAATATATTCATATTGCTGAAGGTCTGAGGGTTTCCACATGGCATTGCAATGTATGATCGTATAGGCATAGTTTTTAAAATCTGCATCCATGTCATCAAAGCGCAAAACCAACTTTTCTAAAGAATTCATCTCAATGATGGGGGGTGACAACTCCCAGTTTTTGCGGTTAAACAAAACACTTTTTATGTTGTTTTGATAAACGAAATCACCGTATTTGATAAAGTTCTTTTGGTAATAATCCTCATCTGGCGGTTGGTTTGAATGCTTACCGGAAAGATGATCAACTTCCTCATTCAATGAAGAAATTTTTCCGTTATCGTTACTTTTTCCGGACTTCGAGGTCATAAAAAATCCAAAAAACAACAAGAAAACAATCAATGGCAAAGGTAGAAAAGCTTTTTGGGCAAATCGTGAAAGAAAGTTATGATGGAAAAAAAGTTGATAATGCTTCATTACTTATTCATAGTTAATTATGTACATATTTCATTGGATTAAACAAAAATCATGCGGTAAAATTATTTCAAAGATTTAAAAATATCCATAAATTAGCTGTAAAATTAGTCTTATATAAGCAAAAAAGAAATGTCAAAGGTAATTAAGATTAAAAAAGGATTGAATATTCCTCTGAAAGGTGAGGCAGAAAAAATTCTTAATTCTGCTCCACGATCTTCCCATTATGCTGTTTTCCCCATCGACTTTCATGGGTTAACACCCAAAATGATGGTAAAAGAAGGAGAAAAGGTAAAGGCAGGATCTCCTTTATTTTTTGATAAATACAACGAAAAAATTATTTATACTTCTCCCGTGAGTGGTACATTTAAAATTTTGGTCAGGGGAGAAAAAAGGCGCATTTTACGCACAGTGATTGAAGCAGATGCTGACGATAGTTATATAGACTTTGGGGCAGAAGAACCCAATAATCTAAGCAGGGAAAAAATTGTGGAAAAAATTCTTCAAAGTGGATTATGGCCTGCTATTCGCCAGCGTCCCTATTCGGTCGTAGCCGATCCTGATAAAAAACCGGATGCAATTTTTGTATCGGCCTTTGACTCTTCACCCCTGGCACCCGACATGGATTTTATTGTCAACGGACAGGAAGACGACCTGCAAAAAGGACTGGATGTACTTAATAAACTCACTGATGGAGACGTTCACCTTGGAGTACACGCTGAAAAAACAACAAATAAAGCGTTTTTAAACGCAAAAAATGTAAAGATACACACCTTTAAAGGACCTCATCCCTCAGGAAACATAGGAATTCAAATCCATCATATTTCCCCTATCAACAAGGGTGATATGGTTTGGTACATAGGTATTCAGCATCTGCTCATGCTCGGACGATTGTTCTCTAAAGGTATTTATGATGCCCGTAAAATAATAGCACTTGCAGGATCAGAGGTTTTAAATCCCAGGTACTACCATGTTGTGTCCGGTGCGTATATCAAAGATATTATTCAGAACAATGTAAGGAAGGAAGATGATCTTCATCCCCGTTATATCAGTGGTACTGTGCTTACCGGTACCCGTTTGGAAGAAAATGATTTTCTCAGATTTTATGATGACATGATCACCATTATCCCTGAAGGAGATCAACCCGAATTGTTTGGATGGATAGCACCCAATTTTGATAAATTCAGTGTGTCCCGTACTTTCCCGTCTGCTTTGATACCAGGGCAAAAATACCGCCACAACACCAACATTCGCAGTGGAGAAAGACCTTTTGTGATCACCGGGCTATATGAAAAAGTATTGCCCATGGATATCATGCCCATGCAATTATTGAAATCTATCATGATCAACGATATTGATATGATGGAAAAATTAGGCATTTATGAAGTAGCACCAGAGGATTTTGCCTTGTGCGAGTATGTTTGTCCGTCGAAAATCGAGATCCAGGAGTGTATAAGAGAAGGCCTGGATACCATGAGACAGGAATTTGCATGATCTGCTTTACAGAAAAATCAAAAATAAGAACAAATGCAAAAGCATTTACTAACCTAAAAGGAATAAGAAATTGAAAGCATTGATAAATTTTGTAGAAGAAAAAGTAAAACCCAATTTTGAAAAGGGTGGACGACTTGAGAAACTCTACCGCCCCTTCGAAGCCTTCGAAACATTTCTGTATGTGCGGGGAGATGTAACCAAAACCGGCGCCCATATCAGGGATGCAATGGACATGAAACGTACGATGGTACATGTGATCATTGCCCTGATACCTGCACTGCTTTTCGGCATCTGGAATGTGGGATATCAGCACTACAATGCATTGGGACTTGATGTTGCATTCATGGACCAGGTTGTGTTTGGACTGATCAAAGTACTACCCATTGTTATTGTAAGTTACGCATCGGGGCTTGCGGTTGAATTTATTTTCGCCACTGTTAAAGATCATGAAGTAAACGAAGGATTTCTGGTGTCGGGCATGCTGATACCACTTGTTTTGCCGGTAACCACTCCACTATGGATGGTAGCCGTTGCCACCATCTTTGCCGTGGTAATCGGGAAAGAGGTTTTTGGCGGAACAGGTATGAACATCCTGAACCCCGCTCTCCTGGCACGTGCTTTCCTGTTTTTTGCCTATCCTTCCTACCTTTCAGGGGAAGTATGGATCGATACGACCCTTCAGGAAGGTCAGCAATTAGTGGATGGATTTTCGGGTGCAACTGCCCTGGCGATCATGGCATCCGGCGAAGGAGACTTGTTTAGCGATTACAATATGTTTATGGGTTTTATTCCCGGATCTATTGGTGAAACCTCCATGGTGGCAATACTTTTGGGAGCAGCAATTTTAATTATCACCGGCGTGGGAAGTCTGAAAATAATGGCTTCTGTATTTGCCGGCGGTATGTTTATGGGATTGATATTTAACGCCTTTGCAGTGAATGATTTTATGGAATTGCCTGCCTACAAGCATCTGATCATGGGTGGATTTGCTTTTGGTGCCGTATACATGGCTACCGATCCGGTTTCTGCCTCACAAACAGAAATGGGTAAGTATATTTATGGTGCATTGATAGGCGTGCTAACAGTCCTGATCAGGGTGGTCAACCCGGCCTATCCTGAAGGAATGATGCTCGCCATCTTGTTTATGAATGTATTTGCTCCACTCATCGACCACTATGTGGTTCAGGGTAATGTTAAAAGGCGCATGAGGCGTATGCAGAAAATTAAAGTACAAACCAATACAGGAATCACTACTTAAAAATAACAAAAATGAGCAACAAATATGTGTTTATGTATGCATCTGTAATGGTGATCGTAGTAGCCATTGTGCTTTCTACTGCTTCCACATTACTCAATCCTCTGCAACAAAAAAATATGCGGATCGAAAAGATGCAGAACATCCTTTCCACCATTGAAATCACCGCCAGTAAAACCAAAGCCATCGAAATGTTTGAGCAATACATTACGGAAACCAAAGTGCTGAACAACCAGGGCGAAGAAGTTGAAGGTGATGCTTTTGAGGTGGATTTGAAAGAAGAAAACCGCAAACCTGCTAACGAGCGAAAACTCCCCCTTTACATTGCAGAAGTGGACGGGGAAAATTTTTACATCGTCCCGATCAGAGGCACCGGACTTTGGGGTCCTATTTGGGGATACCTTAGTTTCAGAGGCGACCTGACTACCATTGCGGGAGCCAACTTCGACCATGCAAGCGAAACTCCCGGGTTAGGCGCTGAGATTGGAGACGAACCTTTTGAGCAACAATTCACAGGAAAAAGAATTTTTGACCAACAAGGTGATTTCAACCCTCCGGTAGTCGTTAAAGGGGGTGCTCCTGATTCCGATCCATATGCCGTTGATGGCATCAGTGGTGGCACCATCACCTCAAACGGTGTTACAGATATGCTTAGAAATGGTTTAGAAGTTTATGAACCTTATTTTAAAAAACAAAAGATCTCTATGTTATGAGCGATACACAAGAAAATACACCCAAAGAAAAACTGTTTTCAGCGAAAAACAAAAAACTGCTGAGTGACCCTATAGGGAAAGATAATCCAATTACGATTCAGGTACTGGGTATCTGCTCTGTTCTTGCTATCACGGTGCAATTAAAAGCTTCCCTTGTAATGGCCATTTCAGTGGTTGCGGTCATGGGATTTGCCAACGTTATCATTTCACTGCTGCGACATGGAATTCCCCCTCGCATCAGGATCATTGTGCAACTAACGGTTATTGCATCTTTGGTAATTCTGGTCGACCAGGTTCTGAAGGCTTTTGTTTATGACGTGAGCAGGCAATTATCAGTGTTTGTAGGTCTGATCATCACCAATTGTATCATCATGGGTCGCCTGGAAGCTTTTGCGCTGAGCAACAAAGTTTGGCCCTCTTTTTTAGATGGTATTGGCAATGCAGCAGGATATGGATCCATCCTTTTGCTGGTGGCAGCCGTGAGAGAATTGCTGGGATCAGGAAAACTGATGGGTTATCAGATTATTCCCAACTTTATGTACGACATAGGATATGTGGACAATGGACTGATGATTCTTCCTCCAATGGCACTGATCACAGTTGGAGTTATCATTTGGATACAAAGAAACAATAACCAGGAACTGGTTGATGTGAGCTAAATACATCACAACAAACGAATTCAATATAAATCAAAAAAAGAATTATAATGGAAGAGTATTTAAATATTTTCGTGAGATCAATTTTTATTGATAACATGATCTTTGCCTACTTTTTGGGTATGTGTTCTTATCTTGCCGTTTCACGTACTGTTGAAACATCAGTAGGGTTGGGTCTGGCGGTTATTTTCGTTTTGGGAATCACAGTACCGGTCAACTATATGCTGGAAAACTTCATACTTGCTAAAGGAGCTTTAACCTGGATATCACCCCAATTTGCCAATGTCGACCTTAGTTTTCTCACCTTTATCATGTTTATTGCAATTATTGCTGCTATGGTTCAGTTGGTTGAGATGATCATTGAAAAATTCAGCCCCACCTTGTACAGTTCACTCGGTATTTTTCTACCTCTTATTGCTGTAAACTGTGCTATTTTGGGAGGTTCGCTTTTTATGCAGGAGAGAAACTACGCCAATTTGGGTGAAGCCGTTTCTTTCGGTTTGGGAAGTGGTGTAGGCTGGTTTATAGCCATTGCCGGAATTGCTGCCATCCGCGAAAAGATAAGGTATTCAAATGTTCCTGCTCCATTGCGTGGATTGGGTATTACCTATATTATTACCGGACTGATGGGTATCGCCTTCATGAGTTTCATGGGAATTGAACTTTAATTTATTAACTTAATGAGAATCAATCATGCTGTTTTTGCTAAGTAACAATATGTGGGTGATCACCCTGAGTGTTGTAATGTTTCTGGGGATTATGTTGCTGTTGGTTGGTGTATTGCTATATGCACGCCATAAACTTGTTCCCAGCGGACCCGTAAAAATCAATATAAACGAAGACAAGGAAATAGAAGTGAATTCGGGTAGCACACTGCTTTCAACCCTCTCTGAACAGGGAATTTACCTGCCAAGCGCATGTGGAGGTGGTGGTACCTGTGCTATGTGTAAGTGCCAGATATTTGATGGTGCCGGAGATATTCTCCCCACAGAAGTGGGTTATTTTAGCCGCAAGGAAATACAGGAAAAATGGAGATTATCATGCCAGGTGAAAGTAAAACAAGATTTGAAAATACAAGTTCCCAAAGAGATTTTTGGTATCAAAAAATGGGAATGCGAAGTGATATCCAACAAAAATGTAGCAACCTTTATCAAAGAATTTACTGTAAAACTGCCTGAAGGCGAAAATTTAGATTTCCAGTCCGGTGGATATATACAGATTGATGTACCTCCATGTGAAGTGGATTTTGGTAAAGATATTGAAGTGGAAGGAGATTTCCGCGAAGATTGGGATAATCTGAAAATGTGGGATCTGAAAATGAAAAATCCTGAACCCATTTTCAGGGCATATTCCATGGCCAATCACCCCGCAGAAGGAAACATCATCAAACTGAATATCCGTATTGCAACACCTCCATGGGACAGAGAAAAAAACAAGTTCATGAATGTTAATCCCGGAATTTGTTCTTCCTATATTTTCTCCCGCAAACCGGGTGACAAAGTAACGATTTCCGGACCTTACGGTGATTTCTTCATCAAACCTACCGATAAAGAAATGGTTTATATTGGTGGTGGTGCAGGTATGGCTCCTCTGCGTTCACATATTTTCCACCTTTTCCAAACATTAAAAACCAATAGAAAAGTTTCTTACTGGTATGGCGCACGCTCCAAAAGAGAGGTTTTTTATGAAGATGAATTCAGAAAAATAGAAAAGGATTTTCCCAATTTCAAATTTCATATCGCCCTCTCCGAACCCCTGCCGGAAGATAACTGGGATGGATACACTGGTTTTATCCATCAGGTTGCCCTTGACAATTATCTTAGCAAGCACGAAGAACCCGAAGAAGTGGAATACTATCTTTGTGGACCTCCGATCATGAACGAGTCGGTATTGAAAATGCTTGACAACCTTGGTGTGCCCGAAGAAAATATAGATCTGGACGACTTTGGTGGATAAAAATAATACAACCCCGGGCAATTAGCTCGGGGTTTTTTATTTAATTTTGTTCCTTATGGAAAAATCATCAAATTCCCAGGCACGCAGGGTCATATTAATCGGATTTATTGCCAATCTTGTTCTTACCATCATCAAGATCATAACCGGTATCCTGGCCAGGAGTACAGCAATGATCGCAGACGGTATTCACTCCATCAGCGATTTTGCAACCGATCTGGTCGTATTGGGTAGTTTATCTGTTGCAGGTCGACCCCGCGATCACAACCATAAATACGGACATGGTAAGGTGGAAACCCTTGCCACAGCTTTCGTGGGAATTGTTTTGATCATGGTAGGGGCAGGATTGCTATACAGTGGACTGTCAAAGATCTATTCCGTTTATCAGGGAAATATATTGGAACAACCTGGAATGGCGGCACTTTATGCAGCCATCGGATCGGTAGTGATCAAAGAGTTTCTTTTCAGATACACTTTGAAAACCGGCAAAAAAGTAAACAGTCAGGCGGTTATCGCCAATGCATGGCATCACCGCAGTGATGCATACTCATCACTGGGAACATTTGCTGGTATTGCAGGAGCTATATTCCTGGGCAATAAATGGGTCATACTCGATCCTGTAGCAGCGGTCATTGTCTCATTCTTTATCTTTAAAGTTGCCTTCGCTATCACGCGAGATACGCTGCTCGAACTGATTGAAACCTCCTTGTCTCAAGAGAAAGAATCGGAAATATTAAATATTGCTCATGATGTTGACGGAGTGCATTTTCCGCACGAACTCAAAACCAGAAAAATTGGTAATCATATTGCCATTGATATTCATATAAAAGTTGAAAATCATCTCAATATTGAACAAGCACATGATATTGCTACCGACCTTGAAAAATCTCTGAGGAAAAAATATGGAGAAGAAACACACATTTCTGTACATACCGAACCTTTACATTCCCAAAAAAATGATAAAAAGCATGTATAAATTATTATTTATCGCTGGAATATCTCTTTTTTTGATAACCAGCTGTGGTAACCGGAAAGATGAGATGCAACTTGTTACCCTCAAAGGAGAAGTTTTTGGCACATATTATACCATTTCTTATTATGAGAAAAAAGGCACCAACTATGCCCCGGAAATCGATTCTTTTTTTCATTCTTTCAACGAATCACTTTCCTATTATGTACCCAATTCGGTGATTTCAAAAATCAACAGGAATGAAACCACAGAGGCAGATGAATATTTTTTATCTGTACTCAAAAACAGCCTTGCAATTGCAGAGAAAACCAATGGTGCTTTCGATCCTACCATGTCGCCGCTTGTAAATGCATGGGGATTTGGATTTGAAAACCGCCAGAAAATGGATCAACAGAAAATCGATAGCTTGAAAGGAATTACAGGATACAAAAAAGTAAAAATTGATGGAAATAGAGTAATCAAGGAAATTCCTCAAGTGCAGTTTGACTTTAATGCTATTGCCAAAGGATATGCCTCAGATATGGCAGGTAAGGTTTTAGAGGAAAAAGGGGTGGAAACATATATGGTGGAACTTGGTGGTGATCTGATCGCAAAAGGATTAAAACCCGATGGAACGAAATGGCGAATCGGGCTGGAAAAACCTGCTGAAGACATGTATGCTGTGCAGGAATGGGAATACCTGGTGAAAATTACAGACCAGGCATTGGCCACTTCGGGTAGTTACCGCAAATATTATGAAGAAGGAGGGCAACGATTCTCTCATACGATTGACCCTGAAACCGGCAGACCTGTTAAACATAACCTGCTTAGCGCATCGGTTTTTGCCAAAACTTGCATGGAAGCAGATGCATATGCCACCGCATTTATGGTGATGGGACTGGAAAAAGCCATCGAATTTGTTGAAAGCAGAGACGACCTTCAGGCATTTTTTATTTTTTCAAATCCAGAAGGGGTGTATGAATCCAAAATGGTGGGTGACCTGGAAGTCATTCCCAGAAGTGAACTTTAGGAAGATGAACAGCAAAAAACAAGCATCAGAGTTTTAGAATAACAGGCTATTTTCCGGATTCTGCAGATAATGTATGCAGAAAACAACATTTGCTTCGTTGGGCTTGCCTTCAAAACACACATTTGCCTTATAACGCAAACATTTCGGCAAAAGCAATGTTAACTGAATACCCGCAAATAAATCATGTGATATCCATGATCATTTATCCTGCAGGTGTGTACAAATCACAAATGATCTCAAGTTATGATTACCGTAAAGCAACTCAATGAAATATGCCGTAATACAATGGTAGATTCTCTGGGTATTGAATTCACCGAAACAGGAGAAGATTTTCTGAAAGCGAAGATGCCTGTTGACCAGCGCACTTTGCAACCCATGGGTATTTTACATGGTGGCGCGAGTCTGGCATTGGCAGAAACTATTGGCGGAGCAGCATCTTACAATCTGGTAGATCTTACCAAATACAACGTAGTGGGAATGCAGATCAATGCCAACCATATTGGGTCTGTTTCTTCGGGATTCGTTTACGCAAAGGCAACTTTAGTGCACAAAGGAACAAAAACGCATGTTTGGGATATAACCATAACCGACGAAACCGGCAGGAAAATATCTGTCAGCAGGATCACCAATATGGTCATCGAGAAAATAAATTAAGAATTACTATCTGCTATTTATTCATGGAAGCATTAATTTCAGAACAAAAAGGTTTGGATGAACTATACAAAATTGCGATGGCAAAAGGTTTTTCTTTTGTTACCTATCGCAGTCCGCAGAAGAAGTTTCCCACAACATTGCTGCAATGGAAAACACAACCCGAAGTTATTACAAATATTCAATCTGTTGAAGGACAACAAGGGTTCATTTTTGCCCCTTTTGACAACCATGAGCGCTATCCCATCAGATTTATAAAACCGGAAAAGATCATACACCATACGAAAGATCTGGATTTTTTAAAAGATATTGACTTTTCAGAGTATCCTGAAGTAAGAAAAATTGACAAGATCACCCATCACAGAGACATCACCCAACGCGAAGATTTTACGAAAAATGTGAAAATCATCAAATCGATCATTCTTGAAGAGCCTTTGGACAAAATGGTAATTTCGCGCATATCACGAACCAAGGCATCTTTAAATTTCTCACCTGCTGACTTTTATGATGCTCTCAATGAGGCTTACCCCCATGCATTTGTTTATATGCTTTATACTCAGGAATCTGACCTGTGGTTCGGAGCAACGCCCGAACCGTTGCTCATTATCGAAAACGATACAGCCAGTACGGTTTCTCTGGCGGGCACACGACCATTTGTTGAAGGGCAAACCCATAAACCATGGGATGAGAAGGAACTGGATGAACAACAAATTGTTACCAGGTACATTGAAAAAGTATTGCAAAAAAATCAGATCTATGATTACAATAAAAAAGGACCCTTCACCTATAAGGCAGCAAATATTGAGCATTTGAAATCCACGTTCTCCTTCCCGGCTTCAAAACTATCAGGTAAATTATCACAATTTATCTCCGACCTGCACCCCACACCTTCGGTGTGTGGTTTACCAAAGGATATTGCCACGGAATGGATCAATAAGCTGGAAAAGCATGAAAGAGAATATTATACTGGTTTTCTGGGACCTGTAAACCTCGGGAACGAATGGAAACTTTTTGTAAATCTCAGGTGCATGAAAGTAAGAGAGGGATATCATGATTATTTTGTAGGTGCAGGGATAACTTCCGGTTCAAGTCCAAAGAAGGAATGGGAAGAGACCATCTCGAAAATGAAAACACTGGAATCGATCATAGAATCTTTAAATACACCCTGATTATGCACAGCAGCAGAAGGGGGATAAGCGAATTGCCGTTTTTGTTGAAAGAATATGGTGTTCATCATGCCGTTATTTCACCTGGTTCGCGCAATGCACCGCTTGTTATATCTCTTACCCAAAACGATTTAATCCATTGCAATAGCATAACTGACGAAAGAAGTGCCGGTTATTTTGCCCTGGGCATGGCACAACAACTCGGCGAACCTGTTGCACTTATATGTACTTCGGGAACAGCGGTACTTAATTATGCACCCGCCCTGGCTGAAGCTTTTTATGCACACATACCCCTTATTGCTATTACCGCAGATCGACCAAAGGAATGGATAGACCAAAACGATGGGCAAACCATCAGGCAGGAAAATGTATTTGACCCCTTGGTGAAAAAATCATTTCAACTCCCTGTGGAAACAGCAAAAGAGGAAGACCTCTGGCTATTCAGAAGAACCATAGCGGAAGCAATGCGATCAGCAATAGACGACCTGCCCGGGCCTGTCCATATCAACGTCCCACTTCGTGAACCTCTTTATGATCCCTTACCGGATCATAAAAACAGACACACTGTCATCAGGATCACAAAACCATCTTTAACGCTCACGCCCGAAGATACCACCACTTTTTCAAAACAATGGAGTGCCTCGCAGAAAAGACTCATTATTTGTGGAATGTATCAGGAGGACATACCCTGGCAAACTCTTCAGAAAATTGCAGGTGATCAGGAGGCTGTAGTGATAGCTGAAAATATTTCAGGCATTTCAGATGCACACTTTATCGATAACCCGGATCGTTTGCTGGCATCATTGGGTGAAACCGAAAAAGAATCTTTTCAACCAGATTTGCTCATCACAATGGGTGGAGCAGTATTATCCAAAAAACTGAAACAATTTTTACGCTCCAACCAACCGGCACAACACTGGCATATCAGCCGATCCAACAAGATCATCGATACCTTTCAGGCACTCACAAACCTGGTAAACCTCCCTCCGGTTTCTTTTTTTTCACAATTGCAAAGAGATCAAAAAAATTCCACAGAATACGCTGCTGAAATATGGGGAATATACAGGGAAAGTTTTGAAAAACATCTCCTTTTTCTTAATAATATCCCCTTTTGCGATTTTTACGTTTTTGATCAGGTATTGGGAGTTCTTCCTGAAAATATCATTCTTCATCTTGCCAACAGCACACCTGTCAGGTATTCGCAACTCTTTCCAACCCGCAACAACATTCAGTATTTCAGCAATCGCGGTGTTTCCGGAATTGATGGATGTGTTTCTACCGCAACCGGAGCAGCCAGCGTTACAGACAAATTAAATGTATTGTTAACAGGTGATCTTGCCTTCATTTACGATTCAAACGGTTTATGGAACAACAGCCTTCCACCCAATCTCAGAATCATTGTTGTGGACAATAACGGTGGAAATATCTTTAAAATCATTGACACGGGAAATGCTTCTGAAAAAGTTCACCAATTTCTTGAAACACCCCACAACACAGACATCGAAAAATTATGCATGGCATATAATACCAACTACATGCACGCCAGCAATGAAAGTGAATTATCAGATGTTTTAAAAGGTTTTTTCAAACCAAACCCTCGCCCGGTTGTTCTTCATATAACAACTGACGGAGAGCTTTCCGCGAACATATTCAAACAGTATTTTCAACAATTATCAAAATAAAATGAACACAAAACGAGATTGGAAAACCCTTAAAGCGTATTCAGAGATAAAATTTGAGATTTTTGAAGGCATTGCCAAAATCACGATCAACAGACCAAGGTATTACAATGCTTTTACACCAGATACCATCCAGGAGATGAAAGACGCCATGGTGATATGCCGCGAAAACCAGGATATTTATGTGGTGGTGATCACCGGAGAGGGCGACAAAGCTTTTTGCAGTGGTGGCGACCAAAATGTAAAGAGTATAGGAGGATATCTTGGCAAAGATGGTGTGCCAAGGTTGAATGTACTGGATCTGCAACGGCAGATACGATCTTTACCAAAACCTGTTATTGCCATGGTAAACGGATATGCTATCGGGGGTGGACATGTGCTGCATGTGGTGTGCGATCTTACCATTGCCTCTGAAAACGCTATATTCGGTCAAACCGGGCCCAAAGTAGGTAGTTTTGACGCCGGTTTTGGATCCTCTTATCTTGCCCGCCATGTAGGACAGAAAAAAGCAAGGGAAATATGGTTCCTCTGTGATCAGTATACTGCTGAAGAGGCACGTGAAATGGGAATGGTGAATAAAGTAGTACCTTTTGACCAGTTGGAAGACACCACCGTGGAATGGAGTAAAAAAATGATGCAAAGAAGCCCACTGGCCCTGCGCATGATCAAGATGGGGTTGAATGCCGAGCTCGATGGTCAGGCAGGGGTACAGGAACTGGCAGGGAATGCCACGCTGCTCTACTACCTTACAGAAGAGGCGCAGGAAGGCAAAAATGCATTCCTGGAAAAAAGAGCACCTGATTTTAAAAAATACCCGAAATTTCCCTGATCAGTATAAAGGAAAACAGGTAGATTTGCAACCATTAAGGAAACCGACTGTTTTCAGAACGATGAACAATATGAGAGCTTGGATAGAAGCAGCCAGACTAAAAACATTGCCCCTGGCATTATCGAGCCCCCTCCTGGGGAGTTTTTTCGCCTATGCCCATGGTTCTTTTCAGGGAATAGTGCTGATCCTGGCCATTTTCACCACATTATTCCTTCAGATATTATCTAACCTTGCCAATGATTATGGTGATTTTAAAAGTGGTGCCGACAATGTGGAAAGAATAGGGCCACGCCGCCTGGTGCAAAGTGGTATGATCACTGCCACACAAATGAAAAAAGGGATCATTGTCACGATATTACTGGCACTGATATCCGGATTGCTGCTTATTTACTTCGGACTGCGCGGGCATGACATGAAAACTGTTTTTGTTTTTATCGGTACCGGATTGGCTGCCATTATCGCTGCCATCACTTATACCGTGGGAAAAAATCCTTACGGTTACAGGGGATTGGGAGATATTTCCGTATTTGTTTTCTTTGGCCTTATTGGTGTATTAGGCACCTATTTTTTGCATACTGGTCTGCTGAAACCCTGGTTACTCCTACCGGCAGCATCCATCGGTCTTCTGAGTGCCGGGGTTCTCAACCTCAACAATTTACGCGATTACGAAAGCGACAAAAAGGCAAATAAAAACACCATGGTGGTTTGGATGGGCAGCGAAAAGGCAAAATACTATCACCTGGCACTGGTTGCCGGATCAGTTGTTCTGGGTGCTGTGTATGTGATCTTCAATTACCAGTCGAACTATCAGTTTTTATTCATTCTTACCATCCCTCTTCTCATACAAAATATTGTTGCAGTTTTTCGCTACACCAACCCCATGCAGCTCTATCCCGAACTAAAAAGACTGGCACTTTCCACCCTTGCCTATGCCCTTTTCTTTGGGTTGGGTGAAGTTATATAAAAATTGATTGAGAAGTTGGCTTAAAATCATTTCCCGTAATCCAATTTTACGATCTCACGGATTCCGTCGCAATAGGGAGTTGGGTGAATACCAAAACGTTTTTCAAATTTACGACTGCTAAAAATGTAATCACGGTCAAACTGGTAAACCATTTCCGACAGCTCTCTCATAAAAGGATTAAACCAACCCATGATTTTCAACAATCCCTTTGAAGCGACCTGTACACCGGGTTTTACGCCCAGTTCACCTGCAATATTGTCGATCCATTGTCGTCCTGTAAAGGGATCGGAGGCAGTAGGCAAATGCCACACCTGGTTATATGCATCGGGTGTGTTGCCCAGCAGGGCAGTTGCTTTTCCGACATCAGGGGTATAGGTGAAAGAGTGTCTGCGATCAGCAGACCCCAGCCATTTTGCTTTTTTGCCTTTGCTAAGGGGGTCGAAAACAGTCTGAATCAAAGCACTGTTCTTTCCGGCACCCGGCCCGTAATAATCGGCACATCTCGCAATAACAGCCTTCACCTTACCTTCTTTTACTTTATCCATGATCATATGATAAATATCTGCCCTCACTTTTCCCTTTTTAGAAGGTGGGTTGATGGGTGTTTTTTCAGTCATTCGATCAAGATACTGATCATCATACATGTACATGTTGTCAAAAAACACCAGTTTACACTTGTGCTCCATACAGGCAACCAACACAGAGCGGATAAACAAAGGCCATTTTTGCTGCCATATTTTGTGGTCATATTCAAAACCAATGGTTACATAAACAACCTCTGATCCTTTCACCGCCCGGGTAACCGCATCCGGGTATAACAGATCTGCTTTCATGATCTCATCTCCGGGGTTTACTTTTCGGGGATCGCGACTGACCAACCTTATTTTAGAGGTATGCTGAGGAAGAGACCTGGCAATTTCCTGCCCAATTACCCCACTGGAACCTAATATCGTTTGCATGTTCTTCTTTGATTAAATAATGAATTATCGTATTTCAATGGAAAACCACTTTCAGTGAAGGTCTGATGGGGAGAATAAAAACCTCCCGATAAAGATCTACCGTTGAACAATTTCCTTGCGGTAAATAATTATTTTACCGGGAATATCGTAAATCTCCATCACAGGAGTACTGGGATTAAATCCTTCTTTTTCAACATACCTTGCCATAGCAGGATATACTTTCATTACCCCTACCATAAAAGATAACTGACCCCGGTATGGAAACTCCGTTACGAGAAAATCACCAAAGGGCGCTGTCTCAACCTTAAACTCACTCTCGAGCATGTTGATTTTATCAGCATGCTCCTCTGGCAAAATACATCCCACATCCGCTCTGAGTTCTTCTGTTGCCACTTCAGCAGGGTTGTCGTAATAGATCCCAAATCCTTTATACGTTTCAATTTCGTACTCAGAAAGCAGGATCTCATATACATCATCCATTACCTTACCTGTTTTGGTATAATCGCCTTTCACTGACCGATACACCAACGTTTCTCCCCCACCCTGCTTTATTTCAATATCAATTTTTGAAAAACCACCATAGTAAGCATATATGGCAACCAAAACAAGGATCAGGGTAAGAATAATGCCAAAAATAATTCTTGATGTTTTCATGTGTTCCAAGGTTTATGTAACTACTAGTGCAGAACCGTTTACTACTTTTTTTCAAAGATATTTTTATACCATGGTAATATATTCATTGACGTATTTGTCACTTGTGTAAAAAGGATTTCCAAATATATGTTTATGTATTTAAACATCCATGAATCTACTACAAGGGTTTATTATTCCGAAATTAAGCGAATCGTAAGCCCGATGAAATCAACTTTTCCGAAAACGAGTTTTCGAGGTGGAATCATTAATTTTTTTTGATAACAATGTATTTTACACATATATATCTGGAAAACTCCAATTTTCACTCCTGTTTAACCTTTTCATTGGTTGCCCGTCTGTTAGTTAATGCTTTCTTTATCAGGCAAACCTGAAAATCATGAGTTTTCTTACTGACAGTTTACAAGTTATTATTTCTCGAAACATTTCTGCAAAAATATATTTTCTTACAATGTAAAAGTATTTTTTGAGAAAAAACATTTTCTTCCATCATTAAAAAAATCATAATTTTGAGGACAAATTCAATCATCCAATATGAAATGAACCGATCCATGAAAAAAAATTTGACAGACACGCGGATGATTAAATCGCCAGCTGAAAGAACAGGACAGACTCACCTGAGCACTTTAATCAAATTATAATCAGATAAAACCATGTATCAATATAACAATCCAAACCTGGAGGTTCCGTTTACACAATTGGAAAATAGATTATAATCAGGTAGAATGATACGAAAAATACTTTTTTGTTTTTTTGTTTGCAATGTTGTTACACTTTTTCCTTTAGTGGGTCAGAAACTCTTACCCGGATTCAGCAGTAACGAATACCGCGATATGCTGCTTATTGCTAATATGACGAATGAACAAGACAGTGCAAAACTTGCTGAACTATCCCCTCCCGGAAATTACAGCAGGGTTTACCGGTCAGCATCCATGGGTCTTGATAACCTTTGGGAACTCTGGATGCGGCAAGATGGTGTGGCTGTGATCAGCATCAGAGGCACTACTCCCAAATCAGAAAGTTGGTTGGCCAATTACTATGTTGCCATGATACCTGCTGAAGGATCGCTCGTATTATCTGAGGACAAAGTATTGAGATATAAAGTGGCGGATCACCCTCAGGCTGCTGTCCATACAGGATGGATGACAGGTATGGCAAGCCTTTCGTTTGATGTCATGCCCCGGATCGATTCCCTTTATCAAACCGGTACGGATCAGTTTATCATTACCGGACACAGCCAGGGGGGAGCTATCAGTTTTCTACTCAATGCACATCTTCAGTACCTGCAAAAACAGGAAAAACTGCCCCCGGATATCCGTTTTAAAACATACAGCAGCGCGGCACCCAAACCAGGCAATCTTTACTTTGCCTACGATTATGAAGCACTTAACCGGCAGGGATGGGCTTTCAATGTGGTCAATACAGCTGATTGGGTTCCCGAAACACCCCTAACGGTTCAAACAATCAATGATTTTAACGAAGTAAATCCATTCAGGAATGCGCGACAGGGAATCAAAAGTCAAAAATTTCCTGCGCGCCTTTATCTGATGCATGCATTCAAAAGACTCTACAAACCTGCTGAAAGAACAAGAAAGAACTATGAAAAATACCTCGGAAGAGCCATCTCAAAACGGATCAGGAACTATCTGCCTGAATTTGTGCCGCCCGAATATTATGAAAGTGTAAACTATTCGCGGGCAGGTCATACCATTGTGCTCAAAGCGGCCGGAGAATACAACGAAATTTTTCCTGATGACCCTGACGATCTTTATGCACACCATCTTCCCAAAAACTATTTATACCTGCTGGATAAGTATTATCCCAAAAAGTAATAATGCTTCATTTTCAATGTGATCATCATTGGTGAAAGTAAGAAAATTCCTGATTGGCAAACACTGATCAGAAATGACTAAAAAAAGAGGAACACACCAGGTGGTATGCTCCTCTTTTTCAGTAAAGTAGTTATTCGATTGTTGTGAGACGATCAGTCTTCGTTTTCATACTCTTTGAGAATATCCTTTACGCCATCTGTGGTAACACGACCGTATGTTTTATCGCCTACCATCACAACCGGTGCTAGTCCACATGCTCCTACACAGCGCAGGCATGTGATGGAAAACTTCCCATCTTCGGTAGTTTCACCCACAGGAACTTTCAGGATGCGTTTAAATTCATCAAGAACTTTTTCTGCTCCCCTTACATAACAGGCGGTACCGGTGCATATGGAAATGGGGAAACGTCCGCGGGGCAGCATGGTGAAGAAACTATAGAAGGTAACCACACCGTAAACTTTTGCCACAGGTATATTCAACCCATCTGCCACTACTTCCTGAACTTCTGCCGGCAAATATCCGAAGATCTCCTGTGCTTTGTGCAAAACGTTGATCAGCTCTCCTGCCTCGTTGTTAAACGAATCGCAGACTTCGTGGAGCTTCTTCACATCACTATCTTTTAATTTTAATTTTACTGAAGTCATGATTCAATATATTTTTAAAAGTATTTTATTTAATAAGATACAGACACATGCCTGATGGTGTCTTTCTGATTTTCTAATCGAGCAATACCTGTTTTTTACGGGCAAAGTAGTGTGTATGGAGCAATTTGTGTGCTTTTTCACTACCAGGTTTCGACAGATATTCTTCGTAGAGTTTGATGATATCAGGGTTTTCGTGCGATTTTCTGAGTTTCTTGCCTTTGTCTTCAGCATAGATGGCTTTAGACCTTGCTTTCAGAATAGAAGAATCGCCATGGTGAAGTGGTTGACCACCACCACCAATACAACCACCAGGGCAGGCCATGATCTCTATGGCATGAAAATCTGCCTCTCCTGTTTTTACTTTATCAAGGAGTTTGCGCGCATTCCCCAATCCGTGAGCAATACCTATTTTTATTTCGGTTCCGTTAAAGTCAACTGAAGCCGAACGAATACCATCAAATCCTCTGAGGGCATCAAAATCAACGCTCTCTAATGTTTTGCCGGTATGGAGTTCATAGGCAGTGCGTGTGGCAGCTTCAATTACCCCACCGGTAGTACCAAAGATCACAGCAGCACCTGTAGACTCTCCCATTGGGTAATCAAAATCCTCATCAGGTAAGGAAGCAAAATCAATGTTTGAATTTTTGATGAATTTTGCCAGTTCACGTGTGGATATTGAAAAATCAACATCAGGATTACCTTCCACGGAAAACTCCTCGCGCGTACATTCGTACTTTTTGGCTACACAGGGCATGATGGAAACCACCACCATATCTTTGCGATCGATCTTTTGTTTTTCGGCAAAATACGATTTGGCAATAGCACCAAACATTTGTTGTGGAGAACGAGCAGTAGAAGGAATATCGAGCATATCGGGATAATTATACTCAAAAAAGTTTACCCAACCCGGGCAGCAAGAAGTAAGAATAGGCAGTTGAACACTTTTGTCGCCGTTGATATGCCGGGTCAGGCGATCCAGCATTTCGGTTCCCTCTTCCATAATGGTAAGGTCGGCAGCAAAATCAGTATCAAAAACAAAATCGAATCCCAATTGACGCAAAGCAGCAACCATTTTACCAGTCACCAGCGAACCGGGTTCCATACCGAATTCTTCACCCAAAGCAGCCCTTACAGCAGGAGCGGTTTGCACCACTACTGTTTTTTTGGGGTCGGCAAGGGCAGAAATTACATTTTTGGTATGGTCAACCTCGGTCAGCGCTCCTGTGGGGCAAACTGCCACACATTGACCACAATAGGTACATTCACTATGATCGAGATCACGTTCAAATGCCGGTGCCACAACAGATTCAAATCCACGGTTGATGCCTGAAAGCACCCCAACAGTTTGAAAATCGTTGCACATGGTTTCACAACGGCGGCACATGATACATTTATCCATATCGCGAATAATGGCAGGGGAGAAATCCTCCTTATAGGTTGATTTTTCTCCCTGGAAAGGAATTTCGCGAACACCCAGTTTGATGGCCAGGTCCTGCAAGTCGCAATTTCCGGATTTGGCGCATACCAGGCAATCGAAAGGATGGTCGGAGATGAGAAGCTCCAAAACGGTACGACGGGCATTGAGTACCCTCAAAGAATGGGTTTTCACTACCATGCCTTCTGCACATTCAGTGGCGCAGGAAGGTGCCAGATTGCGGCGCCCTTCTACCTCTACAACACAAATACGGCAACCACCGGGTTTATGTTCTATGTTGAGGTCGGTAAGATTCATGTAGCATAAAGTTGGGATATCGATGTTTAGCTTCTTCGCTGCATGATAGATGGTTGTACCTTTTTCAACCTCAACAGTTCTGTTATCTATATTTAATTTTATAAGTTCCATTATGTATATCCTGTTATTGTTATTAAATGACGGCTATTGCGTTAAATTTACATTTTTCAAGGCAGGCACCGCACTTGATGCAAAGAGACTGATCGATGATGTGTACCTGTTTTCTCTCTCCGGCAATACAATTCACCGGGCAATTGCGTGCGCATGCAGTACATCCAACACAATTTTCGGGAATTACTTCGTATCTGATCAATTCTTTACAAACGCCCGATGGACATTGCTGATCTTTTACGTGCGCAAGGTATTCTTCATAGAAGTTATCCAGAGTGGAAATAACAGGGTTGGGAGAAGTTTGCCCCAAACCACAAAGGGA
>CAYMLS010000047.1:0-22183 GCA_964390665.1 uncultured Bacteroidales bacterium
TTTACCCACATTTCATTTTGGGCAGCAATTGGCGTTTTCTTGCAAGCACTAATTACCCCGCTCTTTTCAGAACAAAGGATACCCGGGTGCCGTTGATGATTTCTTCCTGCATGGTGCCGTTGAGCTGGCGTGTAAGAAGTGAAACGAGTTGTGTGCCGAATCCGCTACCTTTCACCATTCCTGTTTCATCTTTGCCAACACCATCATCGGCGATGCTTAAATGCAGATGGCCTGCATCATAAGGCTTCAATGTTAGATGGATCTTACCGTTTCCATTTCCGGTGAAGGCGTATTTGAGAGAATTGGTCATGACTTCATTAACAATAAGTCCTATGGGAAGTGCTGTATCCACATCCAACTCAATAGGATCCATTTCATAATCAACCTCAACTTTTTCCGATGCATTAAAGGCGTCCAGCAGATTTTCACTCAAATTTTGAAAATACTCTTTCATTTCTATGGCCATCAGATTGTTGCCCCGGAATAATTTCTGATGCAAAATACCCATCGACCGAACCCTGCTCTGACTTTCCTTCATGGCCGATTGAGCTGCCACATCATTGGTTTGGTGGAGCTGCAATTCCAGCAAGCTGGAAACAATTTCCAGGTTATTCTTTACGCGGTGGTGAATCTCCTTGAGCAGGAGCTCGTTCTGGGCGTTGCGTTGATCGAGCTGGTGGTTGGTAACGGCAAGATTTTCATTCAGTAGTTGTAATTGCTGATTCTTTTTCAGGTTGTTGCGATAGCTGAAAAATCCACTTCCAAGCAATAATAACAAAAGACCACCAATGCCAACGCTTAGCCGTTGAATTTGATTCTGTTGTTTGATCTGGGCCAACTGATCGCTTATGGTTGCTTCTTTCTGATCGCTGTCATACTTTATTCTGAGCTCGCTTTTTACGGCAGCCAACTCTTCGGTTAGCCTTTGAGTTTGGGCATAGCGGGCGTTATTCTGATAAAAAAGTGCCGAATCAGGCTCATTGATGTTTTCATAACACTCTGCCAGCCAAAACTGATAATCTTCCAACATCTCCCAATTCTGAATGCCCCTTTCATGATGATGCGCAAGCGATGCCATGATGTAAGGAATGGCTTCCCGGTGCTTCCCCTGCAGGCGGTAAACATTACCAATATCGCCCTTCCATCCGTCTGCTTCTTCTTCATTTTCCACAATGGTTTTTATGACATTCCATGAATACACGAAATCTTCCAGGGCTTTGTCATAATCCTCCATTGCAACATACACTTTACCCCTCCAGGCACGTACGTTGGCCATATGCACGTTATCTGCACCATCATATTTTCGTGCTATAATATCCACCACCTGCTGTGCCTTTTCAAGGCCCAGTCCGGCCTGCCCCACTTTGGGATATGTGTGGATCAACCCCAGCAAGGGTTGAATAAGTTCATTCTCATCTTCATAGTTGGCTTCAATTATTTCCAATGACTTTTCCCCATAAAGTAGGGCCTGTTGATAGTCTTTGGATTCACGAAACAAATAATTCAGACTGGCATAGGCTTCGCCAATGCTAACAGGTTGTTCCAGTTCTTCGTATATGCGTACCACTTCAAAAAGATGCTCTTCTGCCTGCAGAAATCTTCCCATGCTCACCAGGTCTTTGCCCACCCTGTCGTAGGCTCTGGCGATTTTTTCCAGGTCATCGGTCAGTAGCAGGTACTCAAGGGTCTTATGATCATGAAAATAAGTAGAATCCGGGTTATTGGAACGAACACTGAAATAATGGTAAGATGCAATGAGGTTATGTGCCTTGGCAATGTCTTCCGGTTGTCCTTCATGTATCGCTTTATTCAAGGCAAAATATGCAGCTTCGTATGTTTCATCAAACCGATGAGAAACATTGATGTCGGTGATCTCTTTTTCAAGAAAGTTGAATAAACTATCCAATGGCATCTCCTGGATAGCAGTGGTTTGAGCAACAACGCCTGTGCTCATCAATAATAAAAATAGAATCCGGATATTCTTCATTGGTCAGATTGATTTAATTCTTTGTGAAAACTGATGTTGATATGACTTGCTCAATGTCAACATTTTCCCGGCAATATAAACGGCGTGTTCGTCCATTTCGTCGATGTGTTCTAAGTTGACAATATACGAGCGATGAATGCGCTGAAATTGTGCAGAAGGTAGTTGGTTTTCAACACTTTTCATGGGAAGAGATAGCAAATATTCCTTTGCATTGGTTATAATGCGACAGTAATTTCTTTCGGCCTGGATATAAAGGATATCATCAAAAATGATTTTTAACTTTTTTGCACCGTTATGGATAAAGATCCGGTCAGACAAAGCAATGTCTTCTTTATGTTTTTCCTGTTTTTGGGGATATTTGTTCTCATCAGATAAAAGGTTGACTGTGAGTTCCAGGGTACGTTTCAGATCCATTTTGTTCAAAGGTTTGGAAAGGAAGGCATAAGGTTTTGTTTCTTTGGCACGGGCGAAGGTGACATCATCAAAATTGGCAGTTAGAAAAATTACCGGTAAGTTGTATTCATTCCTTAACAAACCGGCCAATTCTATTCCGTCCATGTTCCCTTTGATTTTTATGTCCACCAAAACAATATCAGTGGTGTATTCCTGCAAATAATGCAGGATTTCTTGTGCACCTGAAAACATACCTGCCACCTCATAACCCAGATCTGTCAGATACATAGATATTTTTGCAGCGATGATCACTTCGTCCTCCACGATCAATATTCTTACCGGATGATCTGCCATGCTAAAGTTTGAATTCTAAAAATCTTACTTAAAGTTACAACTAAAGTTTGAATGTTTTTCGGTCAGTTAAAAATATTCTTCGGTCAGTCAAATCTAACTCCGGGTCAAAGCCCCATGATTCCTTTGAAATGGATGTTTAACTTTAACTTGATTCATGAAAAATTCTAAAATTTTAAGCAATGAAAAAAAACTTTACATTTTTAAAAAACATGGCTTTAGGAACATTTAAAGCAAAAAAAGTAACAAACATGATAATTCATAGGCAGTTCGCCAGCAAAGCAAGCGATAAGATCAGGAGAGCGAAAATGATCTTTGTATTTCTGCTTTTGGCGGGTAATGCCGTAACCTCAGTTTCGCAAACCCTCACCTATCCATTAAACAATGGATTTTCTGTAAATGTCCACGGAGCAGGCCCAACTATCTGTAATCCTTCTACTGCTTTTTCGTTCCAGTTCCCTTCCCACTTTATCTGGTCTTTAAATCCAACTTTTATAAATGGCCAGTCTGACCAATGGAACCAGGATGAACGCACTTACCATATAGCGCAGGCAGGGGTAACCAAACAAATTATCGTGGATATTCCCAATGCCGGAGGTCTTAATATGAATAGCACACTTATCTACAACTTCGGTCAGTTCGATGGTGACCCCAATACTCAATTTTATCAAAGTACTGCTGAAAACATCGATGGTAGTCCTTACCCAACATTAAGGCATGTACTCAATATCAACTTTCCCAAGGGAATGATGAGAGGATATCTTTCCTTCGTAGTAAGAGATTTGAATTGGCCCAGCCATATTGTTGTCATTCCCTTTGTAGTGGAAGGACCTGTAAATCCCGGAGAAGAAGTAGAAATTATTGACACAACAGTTGACCCCCAGGTTCCTTATCTTGTTTTACATGCACCTCCCGGAGATGGAAGCAGCAGTAAATTTGAGAACAATAAAACTACGTGCAGGAATTTTAAAACCAGTTATGCTTCTGAGAGTTCAAATGCTGCTAATGCCGCCGTAAAAATTGGTGTTGCCGGGCAGGCAGGTATTTTTGTTACCACCAGTTTTGAATTTTCTGTTACCATGAGTGCTGGTTTCGAAACCGGAGACATGGCCATTGTAACTACTGATGATAAGACCTGTATTACAGTAAGCGAAGGATTCGAAACATCTGCATTAACAGATACAGAAGGTGGGGGCGATATTTTTATAGGATATGGCAATACGTTGGCATTGGGAGTATATGAAAGACTGCGCATTAATGAAAACACCTGCCAGGTAATCCAGGATATGGGTTTGATCTATGCACCACTTGATACAACGCAGTTTATTTACACCCGAACAAATATTGAACAGGAAATTGTAGATAAGCAAGCTATAGTGGATGATCCTGAAAGGAGTGTTCGGGAAAGAAACAACGCACAGAATCAGATAGATGTTTGGAACCAGGTGCTGGATATGAATACCGCCAACATCAACAACCCCGACATCCCAACAAATGGCCCTCCCATATCTTTTGGCGGTTCAACCACCAGAACATTAAGTACCACCATTGCCACAACAGAAACCAATACCATTGAATACCAGCATTATATTGGTGTGAGTGCAGGTTTGCAAGCCGTAATAGAAGTAGGGGGTTCGGGTATATCCGGTGGATATCAGTACAAAGCTTCGAAGCGCTTTGGAGAAACCCAAAACCAATCAGATGAAATAGCCACTTTGGTGAGTTATACCCTAAGTGATAAAGATCCGGGAGATCTGTTTAACGTGCAGGTTTTAACAGATCCAATGTATGGTACACCTATTTTCAGGCTTCTTGACGGTACCAGAAGTAGTTGCCCCTTTCAGGGTGGTTATCAGCGCGACCAACCCCTTTTAAATCACAGTAATACGAGCGAAAGGTCCATTGTTGCAGAGGATATCCCAATGGGAAATTCTTTTACTTTTCCCGTTGATCTTTGCAATGAATCCAATGAAACCCGCACTTACAACCTGAAACTGAATGCTTCATCCAACCTGAATGGTGCTGTGGTTTCAGCCTCTGGTGTACCACTCAACGGTAACGATCTGGGACAATCGTTCAGCATACCCCCCGGGGGTTGTCTGGATGATGTTGTGATCAATGTGAGCAGACTGAATGCCTCCAGCCCTTTGTCGTATCAGGACCTGGAATTGTACCTGTATGCGCCTTGTGAAGAAAAGATACAATCAAGTATATTCGCTACGGTCTATTTTACAGATGCAACCACTAGCACTGAAATGGAAGATAATCTTCCAGGGGTATCCGTGTTTCCTAATCCAGCTTCACAATTCGTGACAATCAATTTTGATCTGATGCAATCACAAACTATCAGTGTCGAAATTTATGATTTGGTCGGCAAAGGACATAAAATAAGTATTCAGGAACAACTCACCGCTGGCAGACAACAAAAAACGGTGGATTTATCGCAGTTGCCCGTTGGGGTTTATATGCTGAGAATTAAAACAGGTTCTTCAGAATTTCTGACTCAAAAACTGGTGATCAGTCATTAAAACCCTGATTAAAAAAAATCAACACATCTGGAAATTGAAAAAACGCAGAATCATAGCAAAGAACAGCATAAAATGTACATATGATCCTGTTGCCGGAAGGAACCCTTCCGGCAACGGTCATTCATAAAGATCGTGGATGATCAAAGGTGAAGAAAATGGATGTTCAAGGGAAGACTACTACTACTTTTTAAAAGTACAAAATTTCTACCTTAGCTGCTTCAAATTGAAATCTATGATTCTTCAATCTTTATCTTTGGTCAATTTTAAAAACTATACCGAGGCAAAATTAGATTTTGTGCCCAAGATCAACTGCTTTGCGGGCAATAACGGTACCGGCAAAACCAATATCCTCGATGCTATTTACTATTTATCTTTTTGCAAAAGTTTTGCAAATCCTTCAGATGTGCAAAACATCCTTTTCGAACAGGATTTTTTTGTAATACAGGGAAATTACCAGATCAAAGACCAGAAAGATCAACTCTACTGTGGGGTAAAAAAGGGAAGCAAAAAAGTTTTTAAACGAAACAAAAAAGAGTATGAACGCCTGGCTGATCACATTGGTCTGTATCCACTCGTGCTCATTTATCCGGGCGATGTAAATCTGATCTATGGTGGTAGCGATGAGCGCAGAAAGTTCGTTGATGGGGTCATATCGCAGTTCAACAAAGAATACCTTTTTCATTTGATCGAATACAACAAAGCCTTGCTTCAGCGCAATACATTGCTGAAAACTTTTGCCGAAAAGAGGTATTTTGATGAAAGAAGTCTGGAAATATGGGACGAGCAACTGATAATAAAGGGTAAATACATTTATGCCGAAAGATCGCGATTCTTCAGGGATTTCAAACCGGTTTTTGAAGAGAATCATGCAAAACTAACGGGGAATGCTGATAAAATAGATATCGGGTATGAATCGCATCTGAATGATTCTGAATTTACCAAACTACTTTTACAAAACCGCCAGAAAGACCGTATGGCACAATTTACCACCACGGGTATTCATAAAGACAACCTTGTTTTTCTTCTGAAAAATCAACCTTTAAAAAAATTTGGCAGCCAAGGACAACAAAAATCTTATGTAATCGCACTGAAACTTGCCCAATATCAATTCATCAAAACCAAAAAGAACTCAGATCCTGTGCTTTTATTCGATGATATTTTTGACAAACTTGATCCCGACAGGGTGTCAATGCTCATCAACATGGTTAGCACCAGTGAATTCGGACAGGTTTTTATAACAGACACGCATGCCGAAAGACTGGAAGGTATTTTTGATCAGTTGGAAACCCATTCAAGGATGTTTACCATCGAAACGGGCAAAATACGATCTCATAAGGATTTCTGAAAATTCATGCAGATTATTGCAGGATCGATTGAACCACATGATAACCTTGAGTCCATTCTAAAATGTATATTGTTAAGAAACCGAAGCGAAGTGGAACTGGGCAAAGTCAATTTCCGAAAACGAGTTTTGGGAGTGGCCTCAACCTTCGATATTTGCTTAATACCCCCCTGTATATTTCCTCACAAACCATTCTATGGTTAAAAACAAAAGCAAAATAAAGAACAACCAGCGCATGTTTATGATCTCTTTGTATTCATTGACGGGAAACAGCATGGGTTTAATATCCTCCCGGCTAAGAAGATCGTCCCTGAGTTGATCCCATTGACCGGGAAAAAACATTTTACCCCCCGAATTGTCTGCCAGTTGAAAGAGGAGTGTGTGATCTGCAACCGTATTGAGGTCTTCAAGGTTGAGGGGTGCAACAGTAAACATCCCTTCTTCGGTGTAAGTCTCCTGCCCCAGACGGGTTGTAGCGGTATACCGGTAATTTCCCACAGGAAAAGTACCCGCATCAAGGGTGTAGGCATTAAAGGTTTTGCTGAAAACATATTCATAATCCACACCATCTTCATTGGTAATGGTAAGATCAACATCCGGTGTATTTACCAACTCATAGCTTCTGTTGTAAAGCTCCGCTTCAAAGATCACCGGTTCGTTTTCATACACAAAATTTTCCATATTTACCCTGAAAAAACTTTTATCCTCCACCACAGAAAGATACTGAACAATTTTCGAAATGAGTTCATCAAACTCACGATGGCGATCCTTTCGGGCAAAATTATTCATTCTCCATCTCCATAAACCTTCACCGGTTATATGGGCAATTTTATTTTCTGTATTACCGCTAAAAATAATCAAAGGCATATTGGTAGGTACATTACCGATCCTCTGCGCGGCAAGAATATTTGAATTTGCCGCATAACTATATCGCGCAAAAAGGGTATTGAGCGGCGGATACAATGGCATTATTTCTATCAGATCCTCACTGAGTTGAAAGAGAGGAAAAGTAAGGTCGGGTTCTGCCTGGGCACCCGTGGTACCTTCCGATCTGGGCTCAAGGGTAAGTCCTGCTGATAAAGCATTAAAAGCAGCAATATCGGTTTGTGGTCCCAGAACAAATAATTGTGGTTTTTCCAGATCTTTTGCCTGCTCCAGCAAGCGATGATTTCTAAAACGGGAGGAAGGGATCTGATGCCAGATGATCACATCAAAATCATCCAGACCACCTGTATAGTTGTTTAAAAGAGAAACTTCTGTTTCAAAATTATTGTTGCTTTCCACCGAAGTTTTCAAAGTACCAACATCGGGGTGTGGTGAATTGGCAAGGATCAGAACTTTTTGCCTGCTGTCTATCACCTCTATAAAAAATTCTCTTGTATTATTGGCAACAGATATTTCATCTCCGATCGTCTCCAACTCAACCCTGTAGCGCTTGAGTCCTGTTTCGTTCGCCTGCAATTCAACCATGACTTCTTCAAAATAACCTGCAGAAGTGAAATTGATATTTTGATTGAAAACCGTTTCATTTTCATGGATGATGCGTAAGTTCGCAGAAGCACCTTCTGCTTGTTTTCCCTCCACAAGTATTTCCACCGGAAACATATTGTTCAGGTAGGTTATTCTGTTGTGATTAACTTCTCTGATGAGAATATCTTTTTGGGGTGTGGTATCTCCCATGGCGACAGTATAAACCGGAAACAAAAACTGACGGGTGTTGTAAAGCGGATTGCTGCCCCTGTTAAACCGACCGTCAGAGGCAATGATCACTGCGCCCAGATTTCGGTTGGAATACAAATTATCTACATGCCCGAATATTTCTGAAATATTGGTTAGCGGGTCATTGTAGTCAAAATCATCGCTCTCTCTCACCTCTTCGCCAAAAGCCATCACCGAAAAGTTGAACGGATCATCCAGTTCTTCTGCAAACTCCTGCAATTCAACATTGTATTGATTTTGCAAATAAGAAGTATCGGAAGTGGTGGCAACAGATTTTGAATTATCCTGAAAAAACAGGACAAGAGGCTCTTCGGTACGGGAAGATTGTAGCTGAATAAGAGGTGAAAGTAACAAAAAGCAAATACCCGCAACAACAAAAAACCTGAGTATGGCAAGCAATTTCTTTTGCAAGCTGGTGAGGTTATTTTTAGGGTTTTTATAATATAATCCCAATGCGGCAATGGCACCTGCCAATAAGCAAAGCAAATAAAACCACCAGGGGTAATCAGATATGAAAGAGAAACTCAAAGCTTATTGTATTATGATTGACAATGAATGCCCCTTACATTTAGTGAAAATAAATGTAAGGGGCAAAAAATATTCCTGGCAACTCAGAATTTATTTTTCTGTGTTGTCGTTAGATTTTCCTTTTCCCTGGCCAGTTTGAGATTTGGTAATATTATCTCTCATGGTGGTATCGGATTTAATATTCTCCATTCTGTAGTAATCCATGATTCCCAGGTTACCACTACGGAAGGATTCAGAAATGGCCATGGGTATTTCGGCTTCTGCCTCAATAACTTTGGCACGTGCTTCCTGTGCTTTTGCTTTCATTTCCTGCTCGGCTGCAACGGCCATTGCTCTTCTCTCTTCTGCTTTGGCCTGGGCAATGTTTTTATCTGCATTTGCCTGATCGATCTGTAACATAGCACCGATGTTCTTACCTACATCAATATCTGCAATATCAATGGAAAGTATTTCGTATGCCGTACCAGAATCAAGTCCTTTCGACAATACCACTTTTGAAATACTGTCGGGGTTTTCCAATACCTGTTTATGATTGCTGGCAGAACCAATGGATGTAACAATACCTTCCCCTACCCTGGCAAGGATGGTTTCTTCGCCTGCTCCACCAACAAGTTGTTTGATGTTGGCCCGAAGGGTTACCCTTGCTTTGGCGATCAGCTGTATACCGTCTTTGGCAACTGCTGCCACAGGCGGCGTATTGATGACTTTGGGTTTTACCGACATCTGCACTGCTTCCAGTACATCACGGCCTGCCAGGTCAATGGCAGTAGCAGTTTTGAAATCGAGGTTGATATTGGCCTTGTCGGCACTGATCAATGCATTCACCACTGCTTTTACTCTACCTCCGGCAAGATAATGTGCTTCCAGATCATCGCGGTTTAGCCTCAGACCTGCTTTGGTGGCAGATATAAGGTTGTTAACGATCACCGATGGCGGAATCTTTCTCCACCGCATCAGAACAAGCTGCAGCAAATTGATCCTCACACCTGAAACAAGTGCAGAGAACCACAAACCAATAGGGATAAAGTAAAATAGTATCCACAAGAATAGTATACTAACTATCCCAATCGCAATAATTACTCCTAAATTTGCATCCATTTTTTAAATTAGTTTTGATTTAACAATGATTTTATTTCCATCTACTTTCGTTACAACAATTTCGGTGTTTTGATCTATCAGGTTATCTTTGGAGGTAACTTCATAATAATCGCCATTGATCAGTGCTTTACCCATCGGGTTGAGGCGGGTTACCGACACACCCTCATCGCCTTTGTTTACAGTGTTCTCTTCTCTTGTATTTACTCTTCCTCCAATTTCAGTCCCCAGCATGGCTTTGCGCCAGGTATTGCTCTTGAGGGCAAAAACAATGGAAGCAATAAAAAAAACAAGTGTACCTGCCAGCACATATGTTCCGGTAGCATTGCCATAACTGCTGTAAGTGGCATAAATGGCAAATATCATCAGGGCAACCCCAATAATTCCCACCACTGTGGTACCGGGAACTACCAGCATTTCAAGTAAAATAAAGGTTATTCCAACCAGTATCAATATTAGTATTACTAACCAACTCATTTTGTTTTTGTTTAAGTGAGATTACATTAATCATTGATAAAAATATAGCAATGTAAAAATCTGGCAATTCGTTGTATAATAAGCAATTTATTTCATTGCACCAGCAATTGTTTTTTGTTTTTTGTCACCCTTTAAAGTTTCCTCTTAAGAAATTAAAAAGTTTTTGTATGAAATTTTTCACATCTATTCATCAAAGGTAAAAAAACCACCCGTTCATACAATCTATCTGTCTGTAATTTTAATGATTCTGTTCTCATTTTTTCAACGAGAGAGCTGGCCAACACGCTGTTTGCATGTTTTACCATGCATGCTGCGAAATCTAATCATGTGCGTGTGTATCAATATTATTGTCATGGCCCGGTTCATTTTCGACCACAGAACTCATTGCAATAAAAAGTCAAATCACTCAATGGTGGCTGTGATACCCCTGTTGAGTATTTCCTGATACATTGGCTTTAATTCATCATAATCGCCCGATTTAACAGCACACTTTCCTTTATGATGTATGATCATGGTGCATTGCTCAGCCTGTTCGGGCTTGTGTTTACATACTTCAATAAGGGTTTTGATCACAAAATCAAATGTATTAAAATCATCATTATGAACAACAAGTTCACGCAATTCATTTTTTTCGACCTCAAAAGATTCGTTCTGCTCCGGTTTTAATCTGGTCATAAGAAAATTCTGCTGATCTGTTTTCATGAATTTCAGTATATTTTTACATGGGTGTCCGGTAAAATTATTGAGATTTCTCCCTCTGGTAGAAATGACAGGACTTTCATTAGTTTTTCTGATGTGGTGGGTAGGTTTGGTGGCGGCGTTGCCGCTACCAAAACTACCCACCACATTAATAACATAACTGTTTGTCATTCCGAACGAAACCAAGTGAAGTGAGGAATCTCCTTGTATAGACATTACATTATTCAAGTTTTACCGGACAATTCTGATATTTTCATTAAAAATCTTACTATGTATGACAAATCAAAATTTGCAAAAACAAAGTTATACAAATAAAAGCAATACGAAAGGAATTTATTGATTGGCAATTCCTTTTTTACCAAAATTAAGACGATTTTCTTCGCCCTTTAGTAATCTCCTGATGTTTTTGGTATGTGTAAAAAGTACAAAAACACTTACAAATATGGAAAAAATAACCTCTGCGGGCAAATCGCGTCCTAAAATGAAGATAACAACAAAAGGGAAAGTGATCGCTGCTGACATGGAACCTAACGAAACATATCGCGTGGGTAAAAACACTGCCAGAAATACGCCCAGGCAGATCAATACAGCCATGGGGGCAATGGCTGTAAAAATACCGGCAAGGGTGGCAATCCCCTTCCCTCCTCTGAAACGGGCAAAAACGGGAAAAACATGCCCTACCAATGCCATGGCACCCAGCATGAGTTGATATACGACCATGGCATTCTGTGTTAAAAACAGATCAGGGTTTATCAACCGAAATAAATATACCGCCCCAAAACCTTTCAGTGCATCCAGGAATAATACCAGTGCGCCGGCCTTGTTGCCAAACACCCTTAATGCATTGGTGGCTCCGGCATTTCCGCTTCCATAATTTCTCAAATCAATTTTATAAAAAAACAAGCCGAACCATACTGAGGTGGGAACAGAACCTAACAGGTAAGCACCTCCAAGCAGCAAAATCATCTGAATATTCCATTCCATAATCACAGGTTTAATGATATTAAATTGTTTACGCTATCCTTTCATACTTTTCGCACCCTAAAAATACGATTTTATTTATGATGTTAAAAATTAATTGGTAAATGATAATTTTGTAATTTGTACGACTGAAAGTTTTTTAATCTCATTGAACCATCATTTTTAAATATTCAACATTTTGAACACCCCTTTATACATTGCCCGACGTATGGCTAACAGCGAGCAAAAAATTACCGGCGTAGTGAAAAAGATCGCTATCGGATCTATTGCTCTTGGAATTACGGTTATGATCATCGCCGTAGCTGTAGTTATTGGATTTCAAAACGAAATACGTAACAAAGTGATCGGTTTTGGTTCCCATATTCAAATTACCAGCTTTGACGACAATATATCATACGAATCACAACCTGTTGATCGCAACCAACCTTTTCTGGAAGTCTTATCAGATATCCCCGGCATCAAAAACGTCCAGGTTTTTGGCACCAAACCCGGAATCATTAAAACCGATGACGAAATACACGGGGTAATTTTTAAAGGGGTGGGAAGTGATTTTTCCTGGGATTTCTTCAATGAAAAAATGACAGAAGGACGCCAGATTGCTTTCTCTGACACTGCAAGAAGCAACGATATCATCATTTCCGACCATATTGCTCAACTTCTTCAACTTGCTGTGGATGATGATGTTTTTGTTTATTTCATTCAGGATCCGCCCAGGGTAAGGAGGTTAAAAGTTGCGGGAATCTATAACACAGGACTGGAAGAACTCGACCAGCTATTTATTCTGGGCGACATTGGTCATATACAGCGACTGAATGACTGGGAAAACAATGAAGTAGCCGGTTTTGAAATACTGCTGCACGACTTTAAGGACCTGAACGAGGTAAACACTGCCGTTGAAAATACGATACCTTATCATTTTGAGACAAAAACCATTCGCCGGTTATATCCTCAGATATTTGATTGGCTGGCACTGCTCGACATGAATGTGTATGTGATTATTTTTATCATGATATTGGTGGCAGGCATCAATATGATCACAACCCTTTTGATTTCGGTATTGGAAAAAACCAATATGATCGGAATTCTGAAAGCTTTGGGATCCGATAACAAACTGATAAGAAAAGTTTTTCTTTATCACGCCGGATTCCTGATCATGAAAGGCATGTTATGGGGAAATATTCTGGGAATAGGATTGCTGTATATTCAGGATATTGCAGGGATTATCAAACTCGACCAAACAAGCTATTTTGTGAGTACTGTACCGGTTCATTTCAGCATCCTGTATATACTTCTGATCAATCTGGGTACTTTGGTGATCTCGCTGCTCATGCTTATTCTGCCCAGTTATATTATTGCAGGTGTTTCTCCCGTGAAGGCAATTACCTTCAGGTAATAATGAGAAGGAGATCGCTTGTAGGAAGTAATTTAGAGACGAGAGGATGGGGTGGAAGGATCACTTAACAAGCGTGTGCAATATATAGATCTTTTGAGGTATGAATGAAGAATGTGAAAACCAATAAAAAAAACCGGACAACATATATATGTTTGCCCGGTTTTTAATAACATAATAAAATCTTTTATCAGAATAATAGTCCGATGCTCAGAATAAACTGCCGTGGCCGGGTATCAAAATTAAAAGTATTATCACCCAGGGTAAGACCATCGCTTAAATTACTTAAACTGCCTTCGTATTTCAGATCAAGTGCAATATTTCCTAAATTAATACCTGCACCCACCTGAAAACCGTAAGTAGCCGAATTAAACTTTTCATTCAGGCTCTCACCACTGTAGGTAGAACGGTCTGCCAGATCAGAATCACTACTCAATACAATTGATGCAACGGGTCCTACACCCAATCTTACAGGACCTAATTTGGTACCTACAAGCACTGGAATATCTATTTTAGAAAAGCGTTGGGTGAAAAAACCTTCTTCTTCCGTGTCTGGATCTACCAACTGCATTTCATTCCCTGTGGAAACAAAAAGCAATTCGGGTTGAATGAAGACCGCCAGCAAATTGATCTGACTCATAACACCAATATGAAACCCGGTGTAATTATCTGATAATGTTTTGATCTCAGCATTACCAAACTGTGGACTTTCTATATCATAGGTTTGTTCGGGTAAAGAACTGAAGTTCATCCCTCCTCTTAAACCAAATTTAATCTGTGCCTGTGTTGTTTGAAAAGCAAACAAAAGGGCGAAAATGATCATCAACTTTTTCATGAGTTAGCATTTTGGTTAAACATTATTATTGGTGTTCGAATGATAGCAATCATTATTCCAAAACTAATTATTTGGGTTTTTATTATTATTTCGATTGATTTAAAATTTTCAGTTTCTCTTCAATAATCGCAATATCTGCTTTTGCTTTCTCTATTTTTTTCTCAAATTCGGATTTTAATACATCGGCTTTCTTAGAGGAAGCAAAAAATCCAATATTATTTTCCCATAGTTTAATATCATTCTGTAAGGCATTGATCTTTCCATTCAGGAAGTTTCTTTCCTTATAAATAATATTATCAGCATTGGGTGAGTTTTTCAGGTTTTCAATTTTGTTTTTGAATCCTATGGTTGATTTTGCTTTGCGGCTGATATTGAGTTTATCAAACTGATCGTTGATGGTCTTACGAAATTCATTCTGTATACGATCTTTTTCTTTGATAGGAACATGCCCGATTTCCATCCATTCACGTTGAAAACCTTTGAGTATTTCTAAGTTTTCGACCTTATCATCAGAATATTCATGCGTTTTGATCTTTTCGATCAATTCTTGCTTTCTTTTAAGATTTTCCTCCTGCTTTTCGCCAATATTGGCAAAATACTCCGATTTTCTGTTGAAAAATTCATCGCATGCACCTCTGAATCTTTTCCATATTTTATCAGAAACCTTTCGTGGTACCGGTCCGATCTTCTTCCATTGCTGTTGTAATGTGATCAGTTCATCGGTGGTTTTCTTCCAGTCTTCACTATCTTTCAGCGCTTCTGCCTGTGCACAAAGATGGAGTTTTTGGTTGTAATTTTCATTTTGTTCATCCTTATATTGCGAGAAGAATTCTTTTTTGGCTTTGAAGAAACTATCAAGAGCACTTCTGAACCGCACCCAGATTTCATCATTCACCTTTTTGGGTGCAAAGCCAATGGTTTTCCATACCTTGAACAGTTCATTGATCTTATCGGTATTACCCTGCCACTCTTTGGGTGTTTGGGGTGTTTGGGATGCTATTTCTTCGGCTTTTTCGCACAACACCACTTTCGCAGCGTAGTTTTTATTTTGCTCTTCTCTCAGGTTATCATAATATTTTTGTCGTCTTTCGTTGAGAGCATCACTGGCAGTTTTAAACCGTTCCCAGATTTCATCCTTTTTATCTTTTGGGGTAGGTCCTGTTTCTTTCCAGGCTTCATGCAGTTTCTGAAGCTTTTGAAAGGATTTGTTGATGGATGATTCAAGCAGTAACTCCTCTGCTTTTTCACAAAGTTCTGTTTTTAACTCCAGGTTCTTTTTCAGGTCAAGATCCCTTAACTCTTTATTGATTTTTACCTTATCAAAAAATTTCTCAACCAGGAAATGATAATTGTTCCATAATGTATTTTTTGATGCCTGTGGCACGGGTCCTATTTCGCGCCATTTTTCCTGAAGATCTTTGAAGATATCGTATGTTTTTTTCAACTCCTCCTCAGATTCAATCAACTGACGAAGATCTTCCAGTATCGATTCTTTGGCTTTGAGGTTGTCTTCTTTTTGCTTTTCAAAGGCCTGGTCGTAAACATATTTCTTTTTTTTGTATACAGCAAATGCTTTGTCAAACCGCTCCGATAATTCATCTGTTACAACTTTATCTTCATGGTCTTTTTCTTCATGGGAAGCAATATTTTTTTCGTAAGAATCAATATTCTCGGTTTTTACAAGATTGCGAAAGGCGACCTTAATGTGTCCGATATGTTTGCGAATATATGCGATATCATCCTTTTCTACAAGTGCTTCAAGCGCTTCAACCAGTTCCTGTTTATTCAAACTGCCATACTTCTCTGAAAGCTCCTCACCCTCTTCATCATCATGAGTATTTTCCGAATTTGCTGACAGTTGTGTTTCTGTTTTCCTGTCAACCTTTTCTTTCTGATTCTGATCCTCATCCTTGCCAGTTGCAACGGAAGATTCTTCCTTTACTTCCTCAGGAGTATCTGCTTTTATGGCAGGTTCTTCAATGTCTCCTGTTTCCTTTTGGGGTTCATCCTCTTCATTTTGACCTGTCTGATCATTATCAGCAGATGCCACAACTTCTGGTGTGGTTTCGGGGTCAGATACCTGTGCAGGTTCATCAGATGGTGTGTCAGAATCCTTCCTGGTGTCTTCGGCAATACTGGTTTCTGTTGACACTTCTTCTTCGTTTTTAAGTTTTTCATTTTCAACCGGTTGCTTTTCCGGTTCTTCAGCGGAAGTTTGTTCCTTGTCAGAATCTGTTACCGATTCTTTTTCAGTGTTCATCTTCTCTGAAGATGTTCCAGTGTCTTTTTCTTCAGTTTGTTCTGGATTTGATTCCGAATCGTTATTTACATCATTTTGCTGATTCAGGTTCTCTACCCCTTGATCTTGCTCTTTTTCAGGATTGGCTGAACCGGGGTTGAGCAGGTCTTTGTTTTCCATCGTATAATTACAATTAAGTTATTAACTTTTAATAATTTAGTTAAGGAAGCATACAATTTCATTCATTAGAAAGGCAAAAATACAATAATATTTGCAGAATGCCACTTTAAAGCGCTTTGATGTTGGAGGTAATAAGAAAATTGTTTTGCTTTTTGACATGCGAAGTGCAATAATTCTTCAGAAATGGGACCTTGCCATTAAAAAATAAATTGTTTGCAAAATACCAACAAAATTCATTATCCCCCAAAAATAAAGACTGCCATTATTTACGCGGCAGGTTGATGGATATAAAAAAATGGCTAGCAAAACCTGAATACTCAAAATTCATCTGAATCCAGCATAACCAGCGTACAATCTTCCAGCACTTCTATGCCTTCCTGTTCTGCCATCTTTTCTAGCCTGGGATTGTAACTGCCGGGGTTGAAAATAATTCTTTTGGGTTTCAACCCAATGATGTAATCGAGGTAGGGTTCCTGCTTTTCAGGATTGAGATACATGGTAACTGTGTGTATGTCTGGTATATCAACCATTTTCTTTTCAATTTTGACTGAATCAATCTCGCCATCAACTTTTCCTATTGCCACAACTTTATGACCATATTTTTTCAATCTTTTTACAGCCTTGTATGCATATCGCATCGGAGTAGGGCTTGCTCCTAAAACCAGGGTCGTTTTACTCATAAGGGACAGAATTATTAGATGAAGCGTACATGTTTGTGATTCATACACAAACACTACTGAAAATACGAAAATAGTAAAAAACGGACTAACCCCGCATCTGCAGGGCAAATATCCGGTTTTTATTTTTTACATGCGGATTTTTATCATGTAAGGGAAAAATTCTTCTTCAGAACCACCACGGGCAAATGCTCACCGTAAATCATGAAATACTTTTTGATCCTGTGGTGATGTCTATTCATCCTTTACGGTTACAATATCAAATTCCGGTGCATCCAGAATATGTTTCTTTACGGTGCATTGCCCGGCAGCTTTTATAACCGCATCCCTGTATTTATCAGGAAAACTTTCAGGTAAGTGAATTTTAATATCGATACGGTCGATCAATCTTTTTTCGGTATTAAAGTGGTGCTTCTGCGTAACTCTTATCCCCTCTTCTGATAACTCTCTTTTCTGACAAAAGGATTTCACATACCAACCGGCACAGGTTCCTATACTTAACAAAAACAGATCAAAAGGCGCCAACGCCTCGTTATCTCCACCAGCTTTTTCGGGTTGATCCGTTATTAATTCAAAACCTTTGTATTTTGCTGTTACTTTTTGTTTTTCACCTAAATAAATTTCCATCATCATTCAGTTTTTGGGGGTTACATTTAAAATAAATTATCAATAGCCTTTGTAAACCAGGAAGGTGCCGGACAAGGTTTTCGTTTTTGCATGTCAATAAATGCCAGAACCGTTTCACCTTTGTTTACAATCTCCTTTTTTTCGTTGTACACTTCGTAAAAGAAATGCATACGGGAGGCAGGTTTTTCTTTCACAATGGTTCGGATGGTCAGCAGGTCGTCATAAAGGGCTGGTTTTATGTATTTGCAGCCGAGGGTAACAATAGGCATCATTACACCCTTCTCCTCCATTTGCCTGTAGGTCATTCCCAACTGGCGCATGGCTTCTGCTCTTCCCACTTCATAATAAGCAGGATAATTTCCATAGTAAACATATCCCATCTGATCTGTTTCAGAGTATCTTACCCTTATTTGTGTTTCGCTTACATACATGCAGAAGAATTTTTTAACTTAAAAGGACCAAACTAACCGCCATCACCGCCATACCTGCAAACAATCCGTAAATCGCCAGGTGTGGCTGGCCATATTCTCTGGCACCCGGCAATAACTCATCAAGAGAAATAAAAACCATGATACCCGCCACAGAAGCAAATACAAATCCGAATACTATATTGTTCAAAAATGGCATCAATATCAAAAATCCCACAACAGCCCCAACGGGTTCTGCCAAACCTGATAAAAAGCTGTGCTTAAAGGCTTTTCGTTTGCTTTGGGTGGCAAAAAACAGAGGCACCGATACGGCAATACCTTCCGGTATATTATGTATGGCAATGGCAATGGCAATGGGCAAACCCAGTTTGATGTCTTCGAGGGCAACGATAAAGGTTGCCAAACCCTCTGGAAAGTTATGCAAACTGATAGCAACCGCAGACATTACACCCATTCTGTAAAGTTTTTTCCGCTTCTCATATTCTATAATACTCTGCTGGTCTTCAAGATCTTCAACTTTCCGTATTTCATGGGGGTTTTCAAAAGAAGGAACCAGCTTATCTATAATGGCGATCAAAAGCATACCCCCAAAAAAACCGGTAATGGCCAAAAAATTTCCTGTTTGTTCAGTGGTATTCTCCAGCATTGATTCAATACTTTTGGGCAATATTTCCATAAAAGAGACATAGATCATTACACCAGCAGAAAAACCCATGGATACGCTGAGAAACTTTGTGTTGGTGGTTCTGGAGAAAAAAGCAATGGTGCTCCCAATCCCGGTAGACAAACCGGCAAAAAGTGTTAACAGGAAAGCGGGTAAAACATTTTGGTAATTATCTGTAAACCCTGAAAATATTTCCATACTTATTAAATATTATGTTTTTGTGGATATGATTATGAAAATTTATTACCCTTCTGAAATGAAGTTTTTTAAACATTGGTCAATGATTTCTAATCAAAATGCTTATTTTTCGCAATTGCCTGGCAATAAAAAACATCAGTTTCTGTATAAGCAAATCACGGGAAACATATGCTAACCGTCCGATATCCATCTGTTTTGAAAACCGGCACAAGGCGAAAAAGAAACAATTTTGGTCTTTTTCTGCGTATCATCCTTTCATGAATATAAACGACTAACTGGCTGATAAAGCAAAACTTTTTCTACATATATTTTTTATGGACTTTGCCATATGCTCCTGATCATAACCACATTCGGCATGCAACTCATCGACAGTACCATGCTGTACAAAATGATCGGGAATACCTAATCTTTTCACCTTTGCGTGGTAGTCGTTATCTACCATAAATTCAATAACCGCTGATCCCATTCCTCCTGCAAGGGCATGGTCTTCAATGGTAATGACTTTGTCGTGATGCGTAAAGATTTCTTTAAGCAGGTCATGATCCAGGGGTTTTATAAACCGCAGATCGTAAAGCGCCGCTTCAATGGCATTTTCCTTTTTCAATTTCTGGCAAACCTTCAAAGCGGTATTGCCCACAGGTCCTATCGTAATAATTGCCAGATCCTTTCCATCCATCAATTTTCGTCCTTTTCCAACGTTTACCTTTTCAAAAGGTTTTTTCCAGTCCCTCAATACCCCATTTCCTCTGGGATATCGTATCACCCATGGACTTTTGGCTTCCTTTTGAGCGGTATACATGAGGTTTCGCAATTCCGTTTCATTCATAGGAGCTGCAATGGTAAAACCCGGGATACATCTTAAGAAAGAGATATCAAAATTTCCATGGTGTGTTGCTCCGTCCTCCCCTACCAAACCTGCCCTGTCGAGACAGAAGATCACCGGAAGATTTTGCAGGGCCACATCATGAATTGCCTGATCATAGGCACGCTGAAAAAAAGATGAATAGATATTGCAAAAAGGGATCAATCCCTGTGAAGCCAGACCGGCGGCAAAAGTAACGGCATGTTGCTCGGCAATGCCTACATCAAAGGCTCTTTCGGGCATGGCATGCATCATGATATTAAGCGACGAACCAGTGGGCATCGCGGGTGTGATACCCACAATCTTCGGATTTTCTTTGGCCAATTCAAGTAACGTTTGCCCAAACACGACCTGATACTTTGGTGGTTTATTTTTTTCGCAGGGAGCAATTTTCAATTCACCTGTTTTTTTATTAAAAAAACCGGGAGCATGAAATTTGGTCTGCTCTTTCTCTGCGTAAGGATAACCTTTTCCTTTTACCGTAACCACATGAAGCAATTTGGGACCTGTGATGGATTTCAGATCGGTAAGGACTTTGGTGAGATGCTGTACGTCATGCCCGTCAACAGGTCCAAAATACCTGAAATTCAAAGATTCAAAAAGATTACTCTGCCTGAGCAATGCCGTTTTCATGGCATTTTCCAACTTCTGTATCACGACCCTGGTATCAGGACCATATTTACTGAGTGAACCCAAAACCTTCCAAATATCATTTTTGAGTTTGTTGTAGGTACGGGAAGTGGTTATGTCGGTAAGATACTCTTTTAAAGCACCTACATTTTTATCGATGGCAATTCCATTATCATTGAGCACCACCAGCAAATTTGCATTGGCAACTCCGGCATGGTTGAGGGCTTCAAACGACATCCCTGCAGTCATACTGCCATCTCCAATAACAGCAATATGATTGCGGTCTTTTTGATCTTGTATGGAAGAAGCAATGGCCATGCCCAATGCAGCTGAGATGCTTGTGGAGGAATGACCCGTACCAAAAGCATCATACTCACTTTCGGTCATTTTAGGAAAACCACTTACACCTTCATATTTTCTGTTTGTATGGAAAATATCCCTTCTGCCGGTAAGTATTTTATGCCCATATGCCTGATGACCAACATCCCACACCAATTTATCATAGGGCGTATTGAATACATAATGCAGGGCAACCGTAAGTTCTACAACCCCTAAGCTTGCACCAAAATGACCGGGGTTTATGCAGGCTGCATCAATAATAAACTGCCTTAACTCCTCACACAAAAGCTCAAGGTTCTGCTGATCCAGCTTTTTCAAATCTGATGGTGAGTTTACGGATGATAGTAAATTTCCGGCTTTTATTGCCATTTTTTGAACGTTTTTATTCTTGGTACTTAACTTTTACAAAAGTATAAAATAATAGAATTAGAAAAAACCTAATACAACTTTGTGCAAATAAAAGTAAACCTGTCGTTGCCAGAACAACCAGGAGCAATAAAATATACAGTCAAAATAAGTTGGCGGGTAAGAAAGAAACACCCACAAAACCTTAAACGCAGACAGAAAGCTTTGGAAAGAAACAAAACACAGGTAGCCGAAATGCCTGAAAAAAATTATTGATCTGTAAAATTAACCTGAATGATCACATGTTTTTCATGATTAAAAAATCTTTTTTTTCCACCAAAGATATTGTTTTTAGACTGTAATGAAATCACCATTGTTTTGTAGTGTTCATGCAGAATGCAATGGATAAGAAATATGCATTCAGATCGTTTTTTTTAAATATCTTTGTGCGCGTTAAATTTATTCAATCTAAATAAGATTAAGCGATCTTTAACTCTGTAAGAACAAAAATTATTGTTTGAAAAAACAAAAAGCGAACAAGATTGATCAACAAAGATCGCTACCATAATTTATAAAATACAGCAATACAATTTATGAACCGGGCATGACAAAATTTTTGACACACACGCGCATGATTATAATTCGCGGCATGTAAAACATGCAGTCAGA
>CAYMLS010000048.1:0-22011 GCA_964390665.1 uncultured Bacteroidales bacterium
ACGATTTCTTATCAAAGACACAAAAAGTAGGAGTTTTCTTGCTGACACTATTTAAGAACCAATTCATGCATTCCACTTTCAACGGGTGTTTTCTCAAGGGGAGATGTACCCTGGTATTTGCCATCGAGAAAAACTTCGGCGCCGGCAGGACGGGTGGTCACCTGCCAGTATCCAAAACGAGGGATCATCTCCACATCAGACAAGGTAAGATTGGCACCTTCTGCTAACTGAAAACTTTCGGTGTGCGACTGGTAAAGCGGGTAATCCAGTCTGATGGTATAACTCCCTGCAATATGCGATTGCTGGTAAGGTGTGGTACCTACTCTTTGTTCATTAAGGTAAACTTCGGCACCCCGTGGTTCGCTATCCACAATGATCCATCCACTTAGTGGAAGCTTTGCAGAGGATTCTCCCGGTTCCAGCTCAACATCCACCACCCTTTCGTTGTCAAGATCCAGGGTAAGTTCTTTTTCACGGAATCCATCTTTCATGAACCGGAAGGTATGTCTTCCGCGTGGTAAATTGTAGAGGGAGGTGCGTGATAATGCTTCCACGGGTGCGCTTTCGCCAACACGGATATAAACGTTGGGTTGGTTTAACCGGAATGTGAGCCGCACCAGCTCCGATTGCTGGTATCCTCCATCGGCGGCAACGATCATGCTGTAAACCACATGAGATTTTGCGGGTTCGGGCATTTCAACATCTTTTGCCAGAAAACCATTTGCCATCAGGCGAATGCGTCGTTCCTGGGGTGCGATCCACAGCCAATATCCATCCTGTTTATGCTCAATTTCCACAAACCCGATGTTGGAATCGAACTTCATGCCGGGTATGTTGGTGGTCACTTTTATCAGGGCGGCCGGTTCGTTATTCACGGTGTATTTTTCGTATCTTCTGGCAGTGAGGTCATTGGTTTGTGGTTTGAACTCGCGTACCTCAAATTCCTGTGCATAACCTGTAAGGGTTATCAGGAAAAGGAGAAGTAAAATAAAACAGTTTTTCATATGTTTGTAATTTTTTGGATATTCCATTTGAAAGGTTTAATTTGATCATGTTGACGCATCCCTTTCCGGGTGCGGGGCACCAGAAATTTTGTCCGTATATTTTTAAAGGGGATCATGAATGGTTTGTCTGTTAATGTATTAATATCTGAACGAAACCGGGATTTTCAGTCCGATGATTTTCTCCTGATTTCTCCTTTTTCTGTTCCCAAAATTACAGAAAATTTTGATTATTTTTCATTATTGTCCGGTAGAAAACATGAGATTTCTTGCTGACGTGATATAAAATCCGCAGAGGCATTATGCCTGTGATATGATTATTTTTCCTTTGTATTGATCTGCCATAACAACAAAGCAACGGTTTCTCCTTCCTCAGGATAACTTTTGTCAAACACTTGTGCTGGTTTATTTAATCTGTTTGTAACTTGATAAATAGGTCAGATGCCTTCCCCGTTCTTTTCTTAAGGGGGAGCTCGCCAACAATACTCTGACTGTATGTCTGAGCTTGTTGCGAAATCTAACCATCTACGTGTGTGTCAATATTTTTGTCATGGCTCGGTTCATCAATCCATTTCCGTTTTTTGATCTTCAATCATTGCTATCCGGTAAAACAGAATGACTGTAACCCTCTAATATGATCGCTGCGCTGCAGCTTTGTATTAGATTCATCAGACTTTTTGCTACAAATATCTTCGCTGCGCTGCAGCTTAGCATGAGTGCCAGTTTCGCATTAATGTTTTAAGAAATTTTTGAAAACCATTATGAAGCATTTTTTTATCGAAAACCACTGACCTTCACACACACCTCATCCACAAAAATTAAAATCCTTATCTAAAATCCCGGATTTGTTAACCGTAAATGCCTGGAAAATAGACCCGTAAGGTAGTGGGTCGATGATTTTTGGTGTTTTATTGGTTTCAGTCCACTGCTTCAACAATTTATCAAGTTACCAGAAGGTGGTAATATGCGGGGAAGGCTTTCTTTGCTGGTTGATGAGTCCCAACTGAAAATCTTCATAAAATCGTTTAAAAACAACCTCTATTTTTCATCCTCCATATTTTCTTCATAGTCTTCCACTACTTTTTGGGCAGCTTCATAGTCTGATGCAGAAACGACTACCTTTACCACACCTACTCCGCCGGGTGATGCCCAGGGCAAATTTAAGGATCCAACGGCTTCGTCCTGCAAATAGGCTTTGATGCCTGCATTTTCCAACAGGTTCAACACCATTTGTGCCTGCCAGATCGCTCCACCAAAAACCTCAGCAGAGGTATTTTCATCTTTGTTTTTCATCTGTGTATAATTTTATTAAAGTTGCTAGATGCCTGTCTCGTTTTTTCCGACGAGAGAACTCGCTAAAACTCTGACTGCATATTTTACATTGCCACGATTTATAATCATGCGCGTGTGTGTCAAAATTTTTATCATGCTCGGTTCATCTGATTAAATTTTATTAAAGTTGCTAGATGCCTGTCTCGTTTTTTCCGACGAGAGAGCTCGCCAGCAATCTGACTGCATGTTTTACATGCCGCGATTTATCATCATGGACGTGTGTGTCAAAATGTTTGTCATGGCCCGGTTCATATTCAAAGGGTTTTAGATTATAAATGGTCAGCATAACATAACATACTACTGCCTACTCCGGTCCCCACACACCAAAATCTTTTCTTTTTAAGCGCTGATTTACCTCATTTACAGAAAAGTATTCCGGGTCGAACTTCCCATCCACCCACTCCATGGTAGATTCATGTTCTTCATGATCAGGGTCAGACAAAATATTCAGAAAATTTTCATAACCCCAGGGGCCTCCAACATCTTCTGGTGGGCAGTTCCGGTCTCCTTCAAGGCATACGGGTGTTTTTATGCCTTTGGGAGGCGACTCTGTTTTTTTTTCCAATATGATTTGGTGCTGCCAGGAATCTCCAAAATCATATTCATAGATGATGTGGTCGTTCTCTTCCTTTAAAAGCGCTGAAACTTTGGTCTTTTTATAATCCACATTTTTCTGTTCATCCCAAAACTCACCCCCAAATTCTTTGGGCATGTAGAATGTGCCATCTTTGATAAACTGATGCAAATGTGAGTTTGTCCATCCCATGACCGCCTGAATTAAATTGTGAAAATCTGGCAGAAGCATATCTGAAGGGATGATCACTCTTCGCCATATGGGAGGGGCAATATGTGCCAACAGAATTTCGATCTGATAATATTTACGCATAAGACTGTTTTTATTGTGAATAATAAAGGGTTTATGATGATCTTTTTTCAATCAATGGGTGAAGGCCAACTTTTGGAAGGGGTACGGGCAGAAACCAAATATTCATCAAACCACGCCACGATCTCAGGGTGCATCTGAGCAACATTGTTTTCCTCTCCCGGATCATCAGGCAAATGGTACAGTTCAATTCCATGATGGATATCGTTTCTAACGGCTTTCCAGTCGCCTTTGCGGGCTGCCTGCTGGAATCCGGCTTCGTAAAACTCCCAGTACAAGGGTCTCTCATCAAGCCCGGGTTGCTCTCCGGTAAGTATTGCCGGAAGAACGTTGACACCATCGATGTCTTCCGGGGGTTCTACCCCTGCCAGCGCAGCAAAAGTTGGCAAAATATCGGCAAAATACCATATGGCATCGCTTGTCATTCCTGCTTTAATTTTATCGGGCCAACGCACGATCATGGGTGTTTTCAGTCCGCCATCATGCATAGATCGCTTTCTGCCCTTTAACGCTCCGGAGCTGTCAAACAAACCGTCATAACGATTGGCAGCACCATTGTCGGAGCAGAAAAACACAATGGTGTTTTTGTCTATGTTCATATCGCTGAGCAGTTGCAGGATCTTACCCACATCGCGGTCGAGTGTGGTGATCATGGAAGCATATACTTTTTCCTGTTGACCCCAGTCTTTATCAGCAACATAGGGTTCCAGTCCAGGGATCTGGAATTTATCATGCGGAAAAGTATAGGGTATATACAAGAAAAAAGGATCGGATTCGTTGCCTTTTTCTCGGATAAAATCCAGCGCAAAGTCTGTGATCATGTAGTGAAGGTGTTGCTCTTCGTTCACGAAGTTTCGGGTTGTTCCGGTATTGCCTTCCAGCATCACCTTTTCCTGGTTATGCCATGCATATTCGGGATAATGGGAATGTGCCCTACGCTGGTTGAGCAGTCCAAACCATTCATCAAAACCTTTCAGGTTGGGAATTCCGGAAGTCCCCGGTTCGCCCAGGCCCCATTTTCCCGTCATACCGGTATGATAACCTGCATTTTTCAGCAACTGTGCCACGGTAAAGTCTTCTTCGGTAAGCGGCACACGCAATCCGCTGCCTCCAGCGCTGCAGGGCACGCCCCCCATTCCGGGTTTGCCGAAGTTGCCTCTTACGGTGGTATGACCGGTATGCTGGCCGGTGAGCAATACGCTCCGGGATGGGGCACAGACAGTAGAACCGGCATAAACATTGGTAAACATGATCCCTTCGGCAGCCATCCTGTCGGTTTCAGGGGTTTGTATTACCTGCTGCCCGTATGCTCCAAGGTCGCCATAACCCAGGTCGTCTACCATGATGTAAATAATATTGGGTGGTTTTTCCTGATTGTCTGATGACTGAGATTGTGAGCAGGATACAAGCATCAATGCTGAAGTTCCCAACCCCAGCATTTTTTTGAAAGATAAACGTAGTGGATGATTCTGGTGCATTTTTTTGATTTTTATTTAGGATGTTGTAAATGTATTGAAAAAATAGCATTTTGACCAGAGATGTCTGGTAAAAACTTTGAGATTAAGCTTTGCTGCTATTTCATGGTTTCCCTTTGGTGGAAAAGACAAAGCATGGATGAGAATGGGGTGGTGGTAACAGGAAAATGTCTGATGCTGCTTTACTCTCGCTAATATACCGGTGGTTTGGATCAATCTTTCCAAAAAAACTAAACCGTTTCACAGGCGGACAGAGAAGGCAGATTCTCAAATTGGTTTAGCATTCGGTAAAAAGAATTCTGTCGGTTCATCTGTTTATAATTAGATTAAAGCGCTCAGATGAGCCTGTTCTGTTCTTTGAGTTGGCCGTATAATCATCCGCGTGTGTGTCAATATTATTGTTATGGATCGGTTCATAGGATCTCTGTTTTTGAATAAATATTTGATTTGCACAGATGTAATTTGTCCTTGTCAAAATTATCATAGTTGTAAACAACCCGGATCGCTAGGGTTCAAAAATCTTTTTTTGCTTTCCTTAAATGTAAGATTTATTTATGCAGTGGTATCAGAATTATCAGGCAAATACACAAGGAAAGAACAATTGCTTTCGGCACGATACTTACAGAGCTGTTACGACTGTCATTTTTATGGTCAGGTTTTGCATGGGGTCATCGAAGGCATAAGGTCCGTAACGGTACATGAATTCTATGCCCGGGCTCATCCCCAATACAATTCTGCGAACCCATTTTTGTGGAAGGATCTTGTTGATGGCGAATCCGGATTCGAAATAACCCTTTTCCCATCCTTTCATTTGGGGATAAATATGTTTGTTTTCATTGCTGAGTTCGCCCCATCCCAGATTGGTGATCAACACCAATTCTGGCTCATAGGATGGTGTCCGCAGCAGCAGACTTTGGAAATTATGCATAAACGACAAGGATACATATTGATGAGAAACAAATTCATCGATATCCATGGTGCCAAAACTCAGGGGTGCTGCCACCCATGATGAACGACCGCCCGCTTTGGCAGTGTACAACAAAGGCCAGGGCAGGTCGGAGCGGTTGATCCATCCGCCTTCCAGTATCCAGGTTTGTTCTCCCAGCAAGGGGACAGGATAGTGGATATCCAGTTTTGATTCTATCTTCAGGTAGTCGAATTCACCCCTTTGCACCTGATCGAATCCTTTGATAAGGTTGAAATGAAATACCGGAAAACCGGAAGGAAGTTGAATTACCCTGAGTGGTGTGTTCATGAAAGTTTCTCCCCACGCAAAGCGCAGTTTAAGAGCTGCTTCAGCAAAACGGAAATCTCTGTATCCTTCCAGATCTTGGCTGCCGGGCATGAAATAGTACATGTCGTCCCACCATGTTTTTCCCGAAGCAAAGGATATTTCTGTGTGCAAATAATGCTGTATCGAGCGAAAAGAGAGATATCCCTCCTGTTTGCGGGTAATATCCATGGTGTTGGTGTACAGATTGCGGATAAAGGAAGGACTCAGTAAAAATTGTTTTTCATTGAAAGAAGTACCACCCCGTTGGCTTACATCAAGGCTAAATCGTCCTCCCAGCCGTAGATCTGTTCTTTGATGCAGCAATAATTCTCCGGAATAGCCATATTTCCATCGCTGGTCTTTTGTACCGTATCCAAAATATCCACCTATTTTCCCAAACCTGCTCATGCGGCGGTTGGTAAATAAACCCAGACCGAGGCGGTGACCTTCATAGTTGTTGAAATTGTAAAACCGTCTCACATCAAGACTAAACCTGCCCAATGGTATTTCGCCATACAGAAATGGTTCTGCGGTCTGCATGATCCGGTCAAAATTTTGCGCACGACCCAGGCTGTCAAGAAAAAGATACGTATTTTCTTCCTTCACATTCAGGGGCTGTGCCCTGTATTCGTTCCAGTAATTTGGGGGAAGCAAATTGGCATGAGGGTCAAAATCCACGTCGTAGGGTGTAAATTGCTTTTTTTCTATAGGCTGGTTGATCTCAATATTGCTCAGGTAAGATCTGCCCAGCATGCGTATGGGTGAAACAGGAGTGTCGGAAGATTGGGCAGGAAACTGAAATTCGATATCGGTATTCAGCTGCACAGGAAACCAGTTCTCACCATTGGGTCTGGCATATTGCTGCTGGATGCGAAAACTGATGCCGGCTTCATTTTTTATCCAGGGCTGGGCAATCACATTCTGGATGCCCCAGCGATGGGTATTGATATACAGAACCCCCTCCAGTCCATCGAACCGGGCATTTTTTTCAGGGCGGTATTCAATCACAAATACCGTATCGGCATGCTCGTATAAGGTATCCTTCAGATGATAAAAATACCCTTTGAATGCCATGGCATTGAGTGGGCTTACATATTCATTCTCCAGAACCGTTATATGGTTTTTGTAAAATGAGAACGATTGTAACTCAGTAGCGACCATCGTAAACAAAGGGTTTTCCATTCCCGAAACCCTGTTGGCGATCACCGTTTCATTGTTTCGTGAGGGGTATCTGAAGATGCGCTCTGTTACTGACTCCATGATAAAAAAGTGTCTTTGGTCAGCAAAATTCATCAGTCGCAGAGCGGCCGAGTCGTTTTCTGTTTCCCACCTTTCCAGGTAAAAATCGCGGTCGAAGGTAGCTACAAATTTGTTGTAACCCTCGTATTGAAAAGTGTTGAGCCTTTCCGGGTCGTTGACAGATCTGTTTTGGATGGCATTTCGAATGATGCGGTGTGCCGGATTTTCTCCCGGAAAAACAACCACTTCATTGAGTTCGATAGCCTCTGATTGCATTTTTATGAGGTGAATTTCCCTTGCAGGTGAAAGTTCATAGGTTTGCTTTTGGTAGCCTACATACGATAATTCAAGGGTTGATAGGCTATCAGCAACCACAAGGTTGAAAAACCCATCGATATCGGTCATGGTGCCCTCCTGCGAGCCCTTTATCAGGATATGGACAAAGGCCAATGGTGCCCCGGTCTGCTTGTCGACAACCCTTCCCTGTACTGGTTTTTCTGCGTTATGGGCCAGCAGGGGTGCCAGAAAAAGAAAATAAAAACAAGCAAAGATGGTTATTCTTCTGAAAAACATACTCAGGTTTCAATTATTTTATCCGGAGGGAGCCATTTGTAGAGTTTCTCCGACAGTTGTTGATAGTTATAAGGCTTGGAAAGAAAATCTTCAAAACCTGCATCAGTAAACTTTTTGCTCATTCCTTCCATAATGTTGGCACTCAATGCCAGAACGGGACAAAGCGGATTATATTTTTCATGCAGCATTTTTAATGCAGTAAAACCGTCCAATTCGGGCATAAAAATATCCATCAGGATCAGATCAAACTTTCCGGGCTCATACATTTCCAGCGCCTCTTTTCCGTTGTTGGCGATCTGCACCTTACATCCCATTTTGGTAAGCATGATGTTCACTACCATTTGATTGGTTACTTTATCTTCAGCAACCAGAATACGTGCGTTGTAAGTAATATTGTCTCCTTTTTTATCATCCGGCAATTCCTTTTTAACAGGCAGCTCATCATCATCGTTTACGCTTAAAAAGGTAAACCAGAATGTACTTCCTTTGCCTGGCTCGCTGTCTAATCCGATTTCGCCTCCCAAAAGATACACCAATTCTTTTGTGATGGGTAATCCCAAACCGGTACCAGCAGATTTCCTTACATAACTTTCACTGAGTTGCTCGAATTTTTCAAAGATCTGATGCTGTTGATCTGGCATGATTCCTTGTCCTGTATCTTCTACGGAAAGTTTTATAACCGTGGAGTTTTCTCTATTTTCTTTTAAAGCAGCATGGATTTTCACGGTCCCTTCATGGGTGAATTTCAAAGCGTTTCCGATGAGGTTGATCAGAATCTGTTTCAACCTGCGTGGGTCTGTAGTAATATACCGGGGTACATCGGCACTTATTTCAAGGATCAGCTTGATTCCTTTTTCCTGAAAACGGTAATCAAACAAGGCAAAAAGTTTTTCCAAAAAGGCTTTGAACTCAATCTTTTCAGGAAAAACTTCCATTTTACCCGCCTCGATCTTTGCCAGATCCAGAATGTCGTTGATCAGTTCCAACAAAATAGAAGAGGAATCCTGTATGATATTCAGGTATTTTTTTTGCTCAGGGTCGAGATTCGTTTTTTGAAGTATCTCAGACATGCCCATAATGCCTGTAACCGGGGTACGGATCTCATGACTCATGTTGGCAAGAAACTGATCTTTGATTTCAGCGGATTTTTCTTTAATTTCCAAAGCTTTTGCCACTTCCACCTGTTTTTTGGTGGCCGTAACATCCTGGTTAAATCCTTCTATTACCTGTTGATTATTCAGGTTGATCAGTCGTGCCGTTGTACTGATCCAGATGGTTTGCCCATCTTTTCTTTTCGCTTTGTATTCTAAGTTGTTAACGGATTTTTTGTTGAGCAGCAATTCGATAAATTTTTCTCTGTCTTCGGGGTTGTGGTAAAGCGAACCTACATTTTCCACAGAATTTATGTATTCTTCAGCATTTTGATATCCCAATATTTGAGCTTGCATGTTATTGGCATTTAGTATTTTACCATCCAAAGTGGTTTGGTAGATGCCAAGGTGGGCATTTTCAAAAATATTTCTGTATCTCGCTTCACTTTGCCGCAGGGCAGATTCTGCATGATGCAGATCTGTATAATCTTCGAGTACGATTTGGACGGTTTGTACTTCTCCGTCCTTGTATTTCAGTGGAGAAAGCTGGAATTTGACAAACACTTCCTTCCCCCACAAACTTTTATATTCTTTTGATTTACTGATGTACCGTTTTTCTTTGATGCATTTTTTCAATGCCTTACTAAAGCCGATCTGCTTTAAAGGGGGGAAACTCAACAAATTTACTTGTAAGGTCTGTTGTCTGTCTTTTGATCCCAAAATTTCCAGAAATGTTCTGTTTATGTCCAGAAGTTTACCTCTTGTATTGCAAATGCCCACCCCCAGCGGACTGTTATCAAACAAACTTCTGTATTTGTTTTCGTTTTCTATGATCACCCGTTCTGCATTTTTCCGTCTTGTAATATCCATTACATTCAGGATCACGGCTCTGTGCTTCATTTCCTTTTCGGGTACTTTCTTATACGAAAAACCAAACCAAATATCATTACCCTGTTTATCCTGAAAAATCCTTTCGGTGTATATGTCATGTCCGTTAAGGGCCATCTCAAAATGCTTATAAAAATCTTTTTTGTCTCTTTCTACCACAAAATTGATAATGGAGTCACCCGTTTTCATTTCATTTTTGAATATTTTACGGGCATTGTCGCTGGCAACCTTATTGAAAGCAATGATTTTGTAGTGCTCATCAATGAGGGTAACCGATTGATGCAGATTGTTTAACAAAACATCCAGTTTCTCACGGGTGTCAACCAATTCCTTGTTTTGAAGGGTAAGTTTTGTGATGTCGCGCGCCAGAAAAAGTATCTCATTTTCTCTGAACCGTAAGATATTCCCTTCATATACCCGCAATTTGTTTTGAACCTGAAGGGTGTAATCAAAAACAATGTGTTTTTCAGTTTTTTTAAACGCGTTGATTTTTTCGAGGAAGATACTTAACGGGGGATCGGGTAAAACCTCAGTGATGTGTTTGCCCATGAAGTCCTCTGGTTTTTTGTATAATGTTTCAAGACCTCCGGCAAAAAAATCGGTAAAAATACCTTCATCATTGATCAAAAACAACAAGTCAGGGAATATTTTCAGGATGTTTTCATAACGATTGTCACGTTGTCGAATATTTTCCCATATCCGGCTGATCATGTTGATCTCCCTGAGGATAGACAGGTGCACTCCCGGTTGAATGTTGCTCACTGCATTATATTCGAAAGATATAATGGTGCCGTTTTTTTTGTAACAATCTACCAGACCAGATTGTCTGCCTTTATCAAGAAATTCTGACCACACATCTGCTTTTTCTGTTCGGGGTTCATCCGTAGATTTAGATTCGGGGTTGGCTGATGAAATGTGACTTTCATGAAGAATATCGGATACTGAAAGTTTTAAAAACTCTTCGTGGGTATAACCGAAACACCTGCATGCAGCCGAGTTTACTTCTATGTATTGACCTTTATCGTTGGTGATCAGAATGCAATCTGAGGCATTTTCAAATATTGATTTATAAAAAGATAAATTCAGATATTCTTTTTGGGTTTTGTGCTCCATAATTCGTAAGCCTGTGGTCGTTTTGTGGGGAAAATTAAAATTCCGGGATATATTTTAAAGTTTTATTAATTCATAAGGAACATTTTAAGGTGCCAGAAATCATGTATTCCTGGATTCATCTGGTTATAATTTTATTAAATAGGTCCCCGTTCTTTTCTTACGGGGGAGCTCGCTAACAGTCTGACTGCATGCTTTACATGCCGCGTATTATAATCATGTGTGTGTCAAAATCTTTGTCATGGCTCGGTTCATCACGCTTCAGCGGGTGAAAGTAAAAAGCAATTTTTCTCTGTTCTGAAAATATTTCTGAACAGGCAAAAACCGTTGTGTTTTGAAGATGGTTTTTCTAACTTGTCTCTAAATTGTCATATGAATACATGAAAAATAATGACAAAAAACGCCTCAAAGATAACGAATTGTTTTTTCATGAAAGTATTAAATTTTGAAATAATGCCATTTGATTGCAAAATATTCCATTTTGTATGTGCTTTTGGTAATCATGAAATGATTTTCAAAGTGTCAAAGAATATATTTTGACCGGGATTGATTGTCAATTTCTCTGATTCAATCATCTAACACAAAATAGCTATAACCTTTTAAAAAATAATACGTACAATTAATCACTTTACTATCTGATTTATAGCATGTAAATGGTTCTTTTCGTTTTTGTCATTCAATATAAGTTAACATCATGTTGTTTAAAGTGCTGATATACAGGTCCATGAAAGACAAACTCAACATTTTTGAATTACACCACAACTGGTTACCTAAAATGTTGTTCGGGTGTTGGTCATCAGAGGAGCGTTAAATGAAACTTATCAGTACTCCTTTTGCATGAACCGATTCATGACAATGCTGATAATTCGCATGCAAGTCATTATATTCCTTTATTGCGATAAGTCTACCACGAAATTTTTCGGGCGAGTTCTTTCGCTGAACAAACGAAACAAACATCTGACCGAATGAATCAAATTATAAACAGAGACAGATGAATAAATTTACAACATCCCTATTGGTACATTTTGTATTTCTGATGGTTTTTTTACCACCTTTTTTCCTGCAGGCGCAAACCAAAGCCTGTCTGAGTGATTTTCTTGATGGTGTTTTCGAAAGTCAGATCAATGAGCATGATCTTGCAGGGGCAACCTTTAGCATGGTTTCAGCAGATACACTTGAAATCACGCGCTCATGGGGATATTCCAACGTGGAAACCCTCAGAAAAGTGAATGAAAACACCGGATTTATGATTGGCTCGGTGAGTAAATTATTTGTTTGGATTGCGGTTATGCAACTACAGGAACAAGGTAAAATTGATTTGAATACACCCGTTGACCAATACCTGACAGATTTTCAATTTCCGGATCGTTATGGAAGCATTACAATGATGCACCTGATGACCCATACGCCGGGATTTGAGGATAAATTTGGTAATTTGTTCAGTACTTCTCACCAGAATGTACCTGCATTGAAAGCATTTTTAGAAGAACGTATTCCCGATCAGATCTATGAACCGGGAACTGTGCCTGCTTATTCGAACTATGGAACCGGACTGGCTGCCTACGTTGTCCAGCAGGTTACCGGAATGGATTTTAATGACTACGTGGATGAGTTTATATTTCAACCTTTGGGGATGGAGCAGACCACTTTCCGGCAACCTGCGTCATTTGAGATCAATGAACAAAAATCGAAAGGGTATATCTTTGAAGAGGGGAAATTAATAAGCCCTTACGAGGAATTTGTAAATGTTTACCCTGCCGGGTCGGTTGTCTCTTCTGCTGCTGATATGCAGAAGTTGCTGAAATTTTTCCTGCAGATCACAAAACAGGATGACAGCGATCAGGCAGAAAACAATGCTGATACTTTAAATCCCGTACTTTCGGGCAGTACCATCCGGAAAATGTTTACTACTCTTTATACACCCCATCCCGAAGTAGCGGGCATGGGGCACGGACTGATGAAGATGGATTACAGGGGAATGGAGGTCTTATGGCATGGGGGAGATACCTATTTATTCCATTCTGCTTTTGTTTTGTTGCCTGAAAAAGAAACCGGATTGTTTTTATCGATCAATACAGGCGAAACTGACTTTCAATATAGAGACCAGTTTTCACTGATCCTTGATTATTTTCTGGGGTTTAAAGATGAACCCGAACCTACCTCGCGTGTAAATGGACTGAACCATTATTCAGGACTTTATAAATCTTCTCGCAGAAATGAAAGCGACTACTATAAAATTGTCAGATTGTTTGGTTTGCTGAAAATATCCAATGCTCCCGATGGTTTACTTGTGAATGTTTCAGGGAAGGATCATCTTTTTAGTCCACAGGGCGATGATATGTTTGAATCTTCAAACAGGAAAATGATTTTTGAAAGAGATGAAAACGGAGATATCACCCATATGATGTTTTCTGATTTGCCGATTATGGTGTTTTCAAAAATCTCTCTCCGTGAAAGCCCTCATTTTAATCTCACCTTGTTGGTTATTGTAATGGTTTTTTCTCTCAAGAATGTTTTTCGCCCGGTTTTCAATTTGTTTAAAAGTGGTAGCAGCAGCAGACAGTTTTTCAGGTGGATGCTGTTTTTTTCCTCTGTTTTTCTGATCCTGTTTTTCATCCTGGCTTTTACAAAAGTATTTACAATGGAAGGTATCATTTTCGAACCTCCGTCGTCTATCAAAATGATCATGATCATGCCTTTGCTTGCATTATTGTTTTTTATTGCCACGGTATTTTTCTGGCTGCAGCGGGGAATTTGGCGCAAACAACCTTTTGGCAAAACGTTGTGGCACTTTTTTGTTTTCCTGATCATGGTCGTCTTCTATGCTCAAATGTATTACTGGAACTTTTTCAACTTTGCCAGTGTTTGAAAGTGATTCCGGGAGATTAAAAATCATGGGAATGTAACCATTGGAGTTATTTTTCCGCCATGAGATTTCTCCTTTTGGTTGAAAAGACTGAGAACTGAGAAGTACCAGGTTTTGGCAACTTGTTACCAACATCTCCTTTAAAAAAGCATCAGTGTTATTCCAAACGCAACGGATTGCAGCGAGGAATCCGGATTGTAACGAATATGACTGTTGATATTTTATCGGCCAATATTGATAAAATACCTTTGTTTTTCAATTTTGCAGTGACCCTAAGGTCAAAAAAAAACCTTCGCTTTGCGAAGGTTTTTTTGTACTTGATCTGGAAAATTTATATGAAATGCATGTGTGATTTTCTATTTGAAAACCGCTACTGCTTTGGGTTCATTTATATGAAACGTAAAAGATTCTGTAAAATACAGTTGAACCGTTTTGTTGTTGTGCGATTCGTAACCGATAGAAAGATCTTGCCCTATGACCATTTTGAAATCACCGCCTCTTTCTGAGAATAAATAAGCACCATCAACATTGGGTGCCATTACGATGGATCCTTCCAACAAGCTTTCCAGTTGCTTTCTCAGCGGATAACCTCTCACATAACTACTTAGTTTTTTCCATTTATCGGTGCTTAATACCAAAGAGTAAGGTCCTTCAATGGAGTTGGCTTTCATTTGCGATAAAACTTCTGCCACAGCACCTGGTATTTCATCTCCACTTTCAGGAAATGCGGGGGTGTCGTATTCTTTACATTCCTCTATGCCTGTAATATTGGCGGATTTAAATCCTTTAAATATAATGTCTTCTTCAAATTTGGCAATTTTTCGTGCTGCATCTTCCAAAGCTTCAAGATCAATGTCTTCTGCACCACGTGCCACATTGTCGAGTTCCCAGATATTCAGCTCGAAGGGCACACGTGCCTCCAAAAGGGGCAAAACCTGGTTAACACCAAATTTTACATCTCCTTTTTGATTGTCGGGAACCACAATTCGCCCGGTAGACAAGGCGGGATAATTCCATCCTTTGGGTCCTTCCACGTCAACAAGTTTTCTTGCTGATAATACAGATGTGAGCACATCCAAAGATGTTTGATTGATCTCATCCCATGCTGCCTGAGAGATGGGTGCTAACGATTTTCTTAAAATATCCATAGTTTCTCCTTATTTTTTAATTTTACCTATTCCTAATGAATCTGATTTTAATTTTGATACTTCCGATTGTGCGCTATCTGCACCATCTTCATTTGATCCTTCTTCATGCCCGATGATACTTCCTTCCTTGAAAAGGTAATTGCGGAGCTCTTCGTCCCAACCTGGCATATTACGCCGCAACCATTCAAGGGTCATGCAGGCATGTTCTATTTCTTCGTCGCGATTGTGTGCCATGATGGACGACAACTCTTCGTTGTCGCTGGTTACTACTCGTTGGTGGTACCAATCCACGGCTTCTATTTCTTCTTTTAAACTGTTGAGTGCTCTTGAAAAATTTCTTGCCTCTTGCGAAAGCTCTTCTACCGGTTCGTGGTAATTTGACATGTCTGTTATGTTTTTAATGAATAATTGAATTAAAATTTTGGATGTTTGCAAATATAGATTTTTTATGCGAACTACATTTTACTTTATCTTTATAAAATTATATTTACAAGACATATTTTTCACATACAATCTAAACAGTTATGATTTGAAAATGTTTTACTTCATGTTGATTTTCAAAAAATTAAATGACCCCGGCACTTTATCCGGCATAAATTTCAAACCAACATCCGTTTTTTTTATACAAACACAAATCTTTTTTCCAAATGCATTTTTCTGAACTGACCCAAAAGCGGGAGAGTACACGCAAATATAAAGATCAACCTGTAGAGCGCGAAAAAATTGAACAGATCATGCACGCTTGTCGCCTGGCCCCTTCAGCATGCAACTCTCAACCCTGGAGTTTTGTTGTGGCAGATGACCCTGATATTAAAAACCAATTGGCACAGGCAAGCTATGGCCCATTGTTGCGGTTTAATAAATTTGTGTTGCAAGCTCCTGTTATTGTGGCTATTGTTGCCGAAAAACCCAAATGGATCGCCAAAGTTGGCGGCAATATCAAAAACAAAGACTTCTATTTAATGGATATTGGTATTGTTGCTGAGCATTTTTGCCTTCAGGCCACCGATCTGGGTTTGGGTACCTGCATGCTGGGTTGGTTTGATGAAAGCAAAACAAAGAAAATTCTGGGAGTTCCTTCCGGCAAAAGGGTTATTTTGTTGATCACCTTAGGATATCCGGCCAATGATAAACTGCGAAAAAAGATACGCAAACCCATGGAGCAACTTTTTTCTTTCAATCAGTATCATGAATTTTAAGAGAAATGTGATACGGTTTTTTGTATGTAGTTTCAGCAAGAAAACTCATGATTCCGTCTTTTCTTGCAAACACTATTTCGGGTTTATCGTCAGGTATATAGATGTTAAAGGTGGAAATTTGACAGATTATATCAAACTTTTCTTTTCCTATGTTGAAGCAAATGACGCGCCCTGCGCATATAACACCTGAATGGATGTGCTTTGTTTCCCATCCGGTCAGAAGCAAAGGCCGACCATGTGCCTTTCCCTGACCTTATCTCCTCGTTTTATCTAAAGCAGATTTATTTGAAAAAAGAATATTTATGCCTGCCCAAAATCCTTTAAATTTGCCTGATCCTTGCGATAAACAATTAATTATTGCGTAAAACATCTTTTCTATTCATTCTTCTACTTAAAAACAAAAATATGTATACATTTAAAAAGGTAATTGCTATGGCATTTTTGCTTGCGTTGGTCTCCTGTGGTCAGGATAATACAGGAGAAGACAAAACAACCGGAGCGCTTCCGGAGAATGTGGTTGAAGAAACCATTGAACAAATGCAAACCCGGTTTAGTAGTGCAGATCAGGCACTGATGAGCAAGGGTGTAAGACAGGTTGCTGCTTTGTGGGAAAACCAGGATGGTAGCCCACAGGATTTTACAAGTTTCTGTTTAGATCATTTCGCTGCTAACCCCGGTGAAAAAGAAAAACTTTTCCAAAGTCTTTCTATAAACTTTGAAAAACTTTGGGGGCATACCAACCAGATCAACCTGGAACTGAACAAACCGTTGCATCTTGACTGGGGCCCCGTACAACCGGTTGACATGATTTTTGCCGCTTACTCTCCCGGCGCACATTTTTCCGATGATCTGTTCAAAAACAAAATTGCATTTATCACCATCCTTAATTTCCCTTTTTACAACCTGGAAGAAAAAAATTCGATGGGCGCGAACTGGTCGCGCCTGGAATGGGCTTATGCCCGTATGGGGGATGTTTTTGTTTCCCGTTTGCCCGCCGCTGTAAACCAGGAAATTGCTAAAGTTTCCACCGAAAGCGATAGCTACGTTTCGGAGTACAACATTGTAATGGATAAACTTGTGGACAGAAAAGGCAATTTCCCGTTTCCCGAAAAACTCAAACTCATTACCCATTGGGGACTTAGAGACGAAATCAAATCGAACTACAGCGGAAATGATGGATATGAAAAACAAGAGATCATTTACCAGGTCATGCAGCGGATCATTGAACAGGATATTCCGCAGGAAGTGATCAATAATGAAGAAGTGGAATGGAATCCTTTTGAAAATACGGTAACAAAAAATGGTGAAACCGTCACCTGGGAAAGTGAACCCCTTACCCGGTATCATCATTTACGAAACAATTTTAAGGCACACCAAAAAGCCGATGAATTTTCACCCAACTATCCTACTTATATTCAAAGAGCTTTTAATCAGGGCCTCGAATTGTCTCAGCAAGATGTAGAAAAGATTTTTGTTGACCTGGTCAGCTCACCTGTGATGAAAGAAGTGGGTGAAATGATCAGCAATCGTTTAGGACGACCCCTGGAACCGTGGGATATCTGGTATGACGGTTTTAAATCAAGAAGCACCATCAGTGAAGATGTACTCAGTGAAAAAACACGATCTGTTTACTCCGGAGCAGAGGAGTTTGAAGAAAATCTGCCCGCTTTACTTACCCGGTTGGGATATGATGACCAAAGAGCATCTTACATTGCCTCCAAAGTAAAGGTAGAGGATGCCAGAGGTGCCGGCCATGCATGGGGTGCACAAATGAAATCACAATATTCATACCTCAGAACCCGCATACCCGATGATGGTCTCGATTATAAAGGATATAATATTGCTATCCATGAATTTGGACATAATGTGGAACAAACCATTACACTTTATGATGTTGATCATTACCTGATGGCTGGTGTGCCCAACACCGCCTTTACCGAAGCCATGGCATTTATGTACCAGTCGCGCGATCTGGATCTGCTTGATATGCAAAACAACGATCCGATGAGTGATTATATGGCTGTACTCGATAACATTTGGGGCACTTACGAGATCATGGGCGTTTCTTTGGTAGATATGAAAGTATGGGAATGGATGTATGACCATCCTGATGCCTCCGCCCAGCAACTTAAAGAGGAAGTGACCAGGATTTCAAAACAGGTTTGGAACGACTATTTTGCACCCGTATTTGGAATGCAGGATGAACCCATCCTGGCTATTTATTCTCACATGATCAGCTATCCGCTTTATTTGAGTGCATACCCGTTGGGGCACCTTATTGAATTTCAGATAGAACAGTTTGTCGCAGATAAAAACTTTGCCTCCGAAACGGATCGTATGTTTACAGCAGGAAAACTAACTCCCCGCCATTGGATGGAAAATGCCGTAAACAAAAATCTTTCTGCCCAGCCTATGATAGATGCTGCCAAAGAAGCGGTGGATAAGATGAATGAAAGATAAACAAGGATAGTGGATCAGAGTCCAAAGATCTTGCTGATCACGTTTTCTGTTACCACAGGAAAATGCTTATGTTCAAGATCATGGATTCTTTCCTCCAGGCTCTTCGGGGTATCACCATCCTTTACTTCGCAACTTTGCTGAAAAATGATATCACCTTTGTCATACTCAGCATCGATGTACTGGATGGTGATACCCGATTTTTTTTCACCCGCAGCAATCACTGCGCGGTGCACATTTTGCCCGTACATTCCTTTTCCACCGTAATCGGGCAGGAGAGAAGGATGTATGTTGATGATCCTGCGTTCAAAATGTTTTAGCAACCACCCGGGAAGCAGCAAAAGAAAACCTGCCAGCACAATAAAATCAATCTCATGTTTTTTCAACAGTCCGTGGGTTTGATCCTCTTCTTTCCACAATGCTTTGGGTATAATTGCAGTGGGTACGTTGTGTTTTCGTGCCCGTTCCAGAACATAGGCGCCGGCATTGTTACTAACAACCAGGGCAATGGATATACGCGGATGATCACGGAAATAATGTATCAGATTTTCTGCATTGGTTCCGCTGCCAGAAGCAAAAATGGCTACCTTTACTTTCGTGTTTTTCATCTGTGTCTAATTTTATTAATTCGGTCAGATAGCCTGTCCCGCCTATGCGGGAGAGCTCGCCAGCAGACTGACTGCATGCTTTACCATCCTGAGAATTATAATCATGGGCGTGTGTGTCAAAATTTTTGTCATGCTCGGTTCATCTCTGTCATGTAATTATCTCTTCTTGTTTCACAGATCAGTTATAAATCCTGAATTCAACAGCATCAAAACCATAAGGTACCGGAGATTGATTCCAGATGTATACTTTTAGTTGTGCACCTTCTTTAGGGATCATATCTTTTTCTATTGTTAATTTAATGCTGAAATCGTCTTTGGTTTCAGGAATGCCAAAGTTTTCCCAAAAAACAACCTGGTCTGATGCATCTTTTACTTCAAAAATAAGAAATACTTCTTCGAGGGAAACCTCCGGTTTTTCTATCACAACATCCATGTGACAGGTTTTTTGCTCCAAAAACATGTTGTCCACAATATCTTTGTATTCAGTTCTTACAAAACTTTTTCCGATGGTCATTTCCTCAACGACCTGATGGCCAAAGAAATTGAAAAATACAGAATCAGGCATCAGTGCATCTCCCGGCTGAAGGTTGAGTTCCTCAAATGCTTTGAGCAGGGTAGCGTGAATGTGCTTTGTTTCATCCTGATTGGTCATTTCACGGTTATTTTCACCCAACGGGTAAAGGGTTGTATCCTGATGCAAAAAATAGTGATCGTGGATCATGCTGCTTAGCTTGTTTTGTGCATCCAGAAGGGGAATAAATTGTTCTTCTGGATTTTTCGCGCAAAGTGTTTTTCCCCAGGAAGTATTGTAGCGAGGTATTTCAATGTCAAAATTTTGCTGCAACAACCCTGTTATGCTCTCATAAAAGTCATAATGGCTGGTTACATCAGACATTTTGCCGGTTTTGGTCAGCATGGGTGAATAAATGATCATAGGTACATGATATTTATCTATATTCACATCCGGATGAAGTTCGGGTGTTGGAAAACTACCTGTGATGATAAAAATGGTGTTTTCATAATCCGGTTCTTTTTTGAAACGATTAAAAAAAGATTCCAACTGATTGTCGGTAAACATAAGAGACAAATAATATGGATGGAAAAGTTCAAGATATTCTGCTTCTGAAGTGCTTTTTTGCTTAGCAATTACCGAATCCATGACCGTTCGGTAATATTCCCTGTTTTCAATGGCGAAGGGTGAGCGGATTCCGCGGGTGTAAATAATGTCCAGTCTGGGTTCTGTTTCTTTTTTTGATTCAAAATAAAAATCGAAAAGTTGGCGGTCGTTATACCCCCAGAAGTATTGGTCATCGCCAAGGAAAATTTTTTCTTCCTCTTCCGGGAAATTTCCAGCATCATACACCTGGCTGATCCTGTTTTGCATCAAAAATTTATCAATAGAATGATCCCAACTCCATTGACCCGTGTAAAAAGAACCATGGTATTGATTGTGGTGAAGTATGTTCATCAACGAGAAATGGTAGGGGATAACAGGCATCTCAGAAAAACCTCTTTGTGAAGGAGGCAACCCTCCCAGCAAAGCGGGCAAAAAATTCTGCGCTTCTTCTGATACCGCAAAATGACGATCCTGGTATAAACTGCTGTCGGCAAGTGAGCGTAAGAAGGGCATGAAAGGATAATCATACAAAGTATCTAAAAAAGCATCCCCCAAACCTTCAAGAAGTAAGAATACAATACCAGGTGCTTCTTCTTTTGTTTTTTCCGGGAAAAACGTTGTAAGGCAATTTTCTGCTTTTTGGGTTTTCAAAAAAGGATATTCCTCCGGGTAGGGAAATGAATGATCAGGATGCATTGCCTGATATTGTTCGTGAGGTTCTGATTCTGAGTCTCTGTCCCGCCATCCTGCCATACAGTATACCTGTTTTTCAATCACATAAAAACCGGGATTTTTCACCCATCGGTTATCGTCGTTATTGTCCTGGTTTACGTTGAACCTTATTTCAAACAGTGCCGGAACAGAAACAAAGGCAAAAAATAAAACCAAAGGTGAAAGGTAATTGGGCCAACGGATATTTTTATTTTTCCAAACATGCCAAAAAAACAAAGTTACAGCAGCAAATAAAATCGTGGTGATGTATGAAAAGAGCGTGGTGTTGCCCATTGCTTCCTGATAAGAACGGGACAAAGAGCATCCGAACTGAAACGGATTGATCAACTCACCTTTCAGCAGACCGTAATTCCAAAAGGGGAGACCGGCGATAAATACCAACAAGACAAAAATCATCCAGGGAAGGACCACTTTTTTGCCCATCATAGAATAGAGGACGGCAAAAGGCAGAAAAAAAATAAGCAAAACAAGGTTGATCTGCAAAATATCAGATAACAACCCCAGGGAAATTTCATCCAAAGCCTCTGTAGCATAAAATGCCTGTATGATCCTGATCATCCCGGAAAAAATGTAGGCGATAAAAATAACATTCAGGTAATGTCTCCATGAACTCAGTAATGATTTGAAAACCTGCATAAACGTAATGGTTGATTATTGAATGATTTGAGATGCAAAAGAGTTTGTTTTTCCAATTACGGAAAGGTCAAAATTAGAGAAAATTACTTCACTGTGGAAAGGAAAACAACCGTAAAAGGTTTGTTTATTCATTTTTGATCATCAAGAAACCATGGTTTGCACTGTTTTCAGATTTTAAAAAACGATGTAGTGAACCGTTATTAGTGCGCCTGTGGTCTTTTATTTGTTTCAAAATATTGAGACCTCCTTTCGCAAAAGGAAATTTGAGGTAATTGATTGGTGAGTCCACTCTAAAAGTATATTGTTCACAAATTACACGAATTGATACTAATTAGTGCTTGCAAGAAAACGCCAATTGCTGCCCAAAATGAAATGTGGGTAAA
>CAYMLS010000049.1:0-21773 GCA_964390665.1 uncultured Bacteroidales bacterium
TGTTTTGAAGGCGAGCCCAACGCAGCAATTGGCGTTTTCTTGCAAGCACTAACTAACAAAATGTCGGAATATTTTTCTCTTTGTATACTGAAATAATTTGAAATAACATGTACCCTTCGATCCTTTCCAAAGGAAAAAACTCCCTTTTTGCTGCTCACATGGTTATGGGTGTTTTTCCTCTGCAGGCACGTTCTGCTCATTCCCAAAATTTTTGTTTGGAATTCATGACCATAAAATTTAACTTTGACCGGTTCAAATAAAGAGATGATCTGAAAGGTTCCCCTCGCTTTTCGATATTCGTATTTATTGTAAAAGATCAAACCTAACGAAACAGGCAAAATGCAACAATATCATACGTTAATACGTCATGTACTGGAAAAGGGCACACCCAAAGAAGACCGCACCGGTACAGGCACCATAAGTGTGTTTGGTTACCAGATGCGCTTTGATCTTTCCGAAGGTTTTCCCCTTGTCACCACCAAAAAACTTCATTTAAAATCCATTATCCACGAATTATTATGGTTTTTAAAAGGTGATACCAATATTGAATATTTAAAAAAAAATGGTGTGAGAATATGGGACGAATGGGCTGATGAAGAGGGAAACCTCGGTCCCGTTTACGGTGCCCAGTGGAGAAGCTGGAGATCTGCCCAAGGCAGGGAAATTGATCAGATCAGTGAACTGGTAAAACAGATCAAAACCAACCCCGACTCCAGAAGACTAATGGTAAGTGCCTGGAATGTGGGAGATTTGCCGGATATGGCCCTCCCTCCCTGCCACATACTGTTTCAGTTTTATGTTGCCAATGGAAGGCTATCCTGCCAGCTCTATCAAAGAAGTGCCGATATCTTTCTTGGTGTTCCTTTTAACATTGCATCTTACGCCCTCTTTACCTTGATGATCGCACAGGTTTGCGACCTGAGACCAGGAGAATTTATTCATACTTTTGGCGATGCACATATTTATTCCAACCATTTGGATCAGGTAAAACTTCAAATTTCCCGTTCACCAAGACCATTACCTGTTATGAAAATCAATCCCAACATAAAAAACATCTTTGACTTTACATACGATGATTTTATCCTGGAAGGATACGATCCTCATCCACACATTAAAGGAAAGGTGGCTGTTTAGCACAATTACGATAAAGAATACGTATTTTATTTACCTTACCAACACCAACGATCTTTGTTATAAACAGAACCCTGCCTTTGCGTTTTACACACACAACTGTGATGCCATGCGATGCATGAATTTGTCTTTTACAAACAGTATTGGAGGGTTGCGAATAATCTTTGAAAATCAAATTATAAAGAAATGAAGCTATTTATCGTTGCCGCCGTTGCCAACAACAACGTCATTGGAGAAAATAACCAGCTGATGTGGCACATGCCTGCCGATCTGAAAAGATTCAAAGAAATTACTACGGGCAATACCATGCTCATGGGCAGAAAGACCTTTGAAAGTATTGGGAAAGCACTGCCCAACAGAAAAACCATTATAGTTACCCGCAGGAAAGATTTTCATCCAAAAGACTGTGTGGTTGTCAACAGCATCAAAGAGGCTTTTTGCCACATCAAAGAAAACAATATTAACGAGTTGTATGTGGCGGGTGGTGCCGAGATCTACCGGCAGGTGATCAACCTTCATTTTACCAAAAGATTGTACATCACAAGAATATACGCCAATTTTGAAGGAGATAGTTTCTTTCCTGAGATCAACCCCGACAAATGGGAACTCATAGAGCACGAAGAACAGGAAACGGATGAAAAAAACCCTTATCCTTTTGCTTTTCAGGTGTATAAGAAAAAGAAATAAACCGTATCAGGTTTTTTGTTTCTGCTTGCGTGCAGCGGGAAATAAAACATTGTTGAGAATAAGGCGGTAACCAGGTGAGTTGGGAAACAGATTGAGATCAGTAGGCGGATCACCAACAAAATGCCTGTAATCTTCGGGGTCGTGACCTCCGTAAAAAGTAAAAGTTCCGTTGCCCAGGGTACCGTGAATATATCTTGCTTCTGATTTCCCTCTGGTTTCACCCAAAATTGTGATGGTCGGCTTGATCAGCTCCTTTTTAAAAGCAGTTGTTTGACCCATAAACCCTTTGATCAGGGTTTCGTGATTTTGGGTGAGCATGGTGGGCACGGGATCCCATTTTGCTGAAAATTCAAAAAGTGAAAAGAAATCTGTTTGTTGATCTCTGCCGGTTTTGGGTACATCAATATTTGATTTTGCATATTCATAAGGATTGGTAACGATCTGAAAATTATGAAAGGCAAAAGACCTGGAGAAATCAAGTTTTTCCTGTGCCTGCGCATCAAGTGGTGTACCGTCATACACCTCATGGAGGATATCAACACCTTCTGCAGCAAGTGCAATATCAAGACTCTCTGGAGCGGAGCACATGGCAAACATATATCCACCGCCGGCAACAAACTGTTGTATGCTTTTGGCAATGCTCAATTTAAGATCACCGACCCTTGAGAAACCAAGCTTCCTGGCCAACTCTTCAGCTTGCTTCACATCGCTCTGATACCATGAAGCATTCCGGTAAGCCGCCCAGAATTTACCAAACTGCCCGGTGAAATCCTCATGATGCACATGCAACCAATCGTACATGGGCAAAACACCTGATAATACATCCTCATCGTAAATGGGGTCGTAGGGTATTTCGGCATACGTTAGCGCCAATGTAACAGCATCATCCCAGGGTAAACTGTGAGGGGGAGTGTAAACCGCGATTTTCGGCACTTTATGCAGTATAATTTGCTCCATGTTTACATCCGGATCGGAGATCTCATTGAGAATGCCATTGGCTTGTATGTCGGCAATGATCTGGAATGAAACACCGCGTACAGACAATTCCTGCTCAAATTCAGGATAATGGGCAAACATAAAACTGCCACCCCGGTAATTGAGCAACCAACTGATCTCAACATCGTGGGTGAGAACATGAAAAGCAACACCGTAAGCCTTCAGATGATTCTTTTGGGTGTCATCCATGGGAACAAGTATATGCGCAGAAAACACCGAACTACTCATAACCAGAAAGGCAACAAAAAATAAACCCGACTTCAGTTTTTTAAAAAAGGTAATCATCATCATCATTATTTTTTTACATTCAAAAACAGGGATTTTCTTTTCTTAACTGCGCTGTGTTGAATTTATCGAAACTATAGTTTTAAAGGCAAGCCCAACGCAACAACTGACTTTTTCCTGCAGGTATTGTTTACCATAAAAACTTTTAAACAATATGCACATCAATACAAGATAAAAAGCAACATATTCCATTGTCATAACAGAATTCTGTTCCATAAGAACGAAAAAATCATTCCATTATGCTGTATTCAACAACAAAATCATTGATTTGATTCTAATTTACGAAAAGATAAGCAAACAGAAAACCTAAAAATTAAAAAGGCACTTCCTGATCATCGTTATCGTCGTTCATACGTGAGGGGAGTGTAACAACATTTTGAGGGGCATTGTCAAAAGATCCTGAAGGAGAAAGTTCGCCACCTGCTGCATCATACTGGTGGGTTTCATAATCCATAAATTTGGCAAATTTCGGAATAAACCTCAGGGGGATATCTTCGAGTGCGCCGTTTCTGTGTTTGGCAATGATAAATTCAGCCAATCCTTCTGTGGAGTTTCCCTGTTCATCATCCATGATCTTATAGTATTCCGGACGATAAATAAAGCAAACCATATCGGCATCCTGCTCAATGGCGCCCGATTCTCTCAGGTCAGAGAGGAGCGGTTTTTTATCTCCACCGCGGGTTTCAACAGCCCGGCTCAACTGTGAAAGGGCAATGATCGGAATTTCAAGCTCTTTGGCCAAACTTTTCAAAGACCGGGAGATGTTGCTGATCTCCTGTTCGCGGTTTCCGCCCCTGTCTCCACCTCCCGACATTAATTGCAAATAGTCAATAACAACCATTTGAATATCATGTTGTGCTTTCAGTCTGCGGCATTTGGCGCGCAGTTCGAATATGGAAAGGGCCGGTGTATCATCAATAAACAGCGGTGCATCGGTAAGATTGCTGAGTTTGGCGTTGAGCTGCTCCCATTCGTATTGCTCCAGCTGCCCCCTTTTGAGTTTTTCTGCCGGCAGTTCTGATTCACTGGCAATCAACCTCATTACAAGTTGCACACCTGCCATTTCAAGAGAAAACACCGCTACCGGTTTTTTGAAATCTACCGTCATGTTGCGCGCCATGGAAAGTACGAATGCTGTTTTACCCATTCCCGGGCGGGCGGCCAAAATTACCAGGTCTGATTTTTGCCATCCGGCGGTAACCCTGTCAATCGCAGAAAAACCGCTGGGAATACCACTGATATGACCTTCCTGTTCGCGCGATTTTTCGATTTGCTTGATGGCATCTTTGACCAGCGAGGGCATATCCGAATAGTTTCTGCGCAGATTGGTTTCACTAATGGCAAACAGCTCTTTTTCTGCCTTATCCAGAATATCAAACACATCAGAAGAATCTTCATACGATTCTTTAATGATCTCATTGGAAATCCTGATCAGTTCGCGTTGTAAAAACTTCTGTATAACAATGCGGGCATGAAATTCAATATTGGCAGCCGAAGCGATCCGGCTGGTCAGTTGCGAGATATAATAAGAACCACCGATGGTCTCCAGCTCTCCTGATTTTTGCAACTCCTGGGTAACGGTAAGAATATCAACGGGTTCAGATTCCGAGAAAAGTTTATGGATCGCTTTAAAGATACGCTGATGTGAGTCTTTATAGAAAACTTCTGGTTTGAGGATGTCGACCACATTGGTAAGGGCGTTCTGTTCAAGCATCATAGCGCCTAAAACAGCTTCTTCCAGATCAAGGGCCTGGGGAGGTACCCTTCCATGCTCCCCTAAAGCGGCAAAACCCGAAGGCGTAAGCGTTCGGGATACTCGTTGAGATGTTCCTGATTGTTTTTTTACCGGTTCTTCCATCTGGCTAAAATAACCAATCCCAACGTACTTTTTTACTATTTAACGAGAATAATTTTTCAACAAAAATCAATCTGCTGACGCTCAACAATAAAGAAAAAAAATCCGTTACATGCTGATTATCTGCCACATACACTTTTTACATTGTTTGTCAAGTGATTACGTTGTCCAGATGTTTCATACCGTATTATCGACAATAGATTCGGTATGCTCATCCAATAAATCGCCACGGTAAGAAAACTTTAAAAACAGCCGGGCGGTGCTTACCACATCTTTATTGCAATAAACAGCAATTCGTCTCAGGTCATTCTCTTTGTAATAAACCCTTGCTACATCACTCCCCCTGATATCATCTTTGGGCGTAGGAATATCAAACAGAGCGCATAGCAGATTCAGGGAGGTATAATGCTTGTAATCACCAAATTTCCAGAGATCAAGCGTATCCAGATGGGTAACCTCCCAGGGTTTCATGCCGGGTGTGTTTAAAATTGCCGGTAAGGGTATCTGATGCACCAACATTCGTCGGGCTATATAGGGAAAGTCAAATTCTCTGGAGTTGTGTCCACACAAAAAATGTTGCGGGGTATGAAATTTCAGGTTGAGCAGTTGGGCAAATTCTTTCAGGATCACTGATTCATCATGGTTGTAAAATGCTTTGCATCTGAATTTCATCTGCTGTTCTTCCTGGTAAAAGAAACCGGCTGAAATACAAACGATCTTACCGAATTCGCTGAATATTCCTGCTTTTTCAAAAAACAATTCTTCATCACTGAAGGGTAGTTCTGTTTTTATTTTGGAAGCTTTTGCTTTCCATAATTCCTTCATATTATCGGCGAGCTTGCTGAAATCTTCAACTACAGGAACCGTTTCAACATCCACAAAAAGGATTTGCTGTAATTTTATTTTTTGAAGCATATTCAATTGATTTGAAGGGTAAGTTCCTTGAAAACTTTAAAGATTGGTGATCACCTTAAACTCGGTTCGCCGGTTACGGGCTTTTCCTTCTTCTGTATCATTATCCATGAGGGGAACAGTGTCGGCATACCCCTGATAACTCAGCCTGTCCTCATCAATACCGTTCTCTACAAGATAATTGTAAACACTTAGTGCCCGGTTTTCCGAAAGTTTTTTATTGTATTCGAAACTACCGGTGTTATCTGTATGTCCTCCAATTTCAATGGATATACCCTTGTTTTCTTCCAGCAAGGTGAGAAGTCTTTGCAGCTCGCTCAGGGATTCAGACATCAGGGTATGGCTGTCCGTTTCAAAGAAGATGTTGCGTAACACAACTGATTCCCCTTCCCTGATAGGATGAAGAGGTATATCGTACAAGTGAGGATTGGTTTCTGTCCGGGTATCGTCAAAAGAGAAATTTTCGGAGAAGAATAAATATCCGTCGGCAGACACATTCAATCCCAGATCAGTACTTAAAGGGATGGGCACGAGAAATTCACCGGTTTTTCTATCAGAATCAGACTTTACGAGAGTTTCCCCTGATCTGAGATCAACAAGTTCAAAACTGGCCCGGAGCCGGTCGCGGGTTTGCGCATCATACACAAACCCTTTCATGTATGTGACAGGCGCTGGTCTTGCCTGTTCGTACAACTCAAAAAAGAACAGATCCGTCCGTTTGGTTTCATCATTTTGTTCTGAAGCAAAATAGGCATATCTGCCGGAAGCACTAACCACCAGAGATATTTCATCGGCATGTGTGTTGATGGGATATCCTAAATTCTGAGGTTTCTGCCATTTGCCGTCTTCTCCTTTTGTAGTATAAAAAATATCCATACCACCCATTCCCATATGTCCGTCTGAGGCAAAATAGAGCGTTCTGTTGTCGGGATGGATAAAAGGAGACATTTCTTTGCCTGTTGTGTTGATCACCTTTCCCATATTCACAGGCTGAGACCAGGTGTTATCTCTTTTTTTCATCGACATCCAGATATCCATACGACCGGTATTTCCGTTGCGGTTGCTTGTAAAGTAAAGTGTTCTGCCATCCGGGGAAATGGATGGTTGTGATTCCCAGGAGGAAGTATTGACAGGAGAACCAAGATTTACCGGGTTTGCCCATCTGTCTCCCTGCCGTGTGGCTACATATATATCGCAACTTCCCAGTCCGTCTGGCCTGCTACAGGCAGTAAAATACAAGAACATACCATCGGCAGATATACTTTGTGCCCCTTCATTTCCAGGTGTGTTGATGGGTTCTCCGAGATTTTCGGCCGGCATCCACTCGCCATCCTTTTTGCGGCTAATGAAAAAATCCTCCGTTTCTCTGCCCAGATGCACGTTCTCCCTGTCCTGGCGGGGCATCTTCCGCGTGAAAATCAACATTTGCTCATCGGCAGTGAGCGTAGGGGCATATTCGTCGAACTGACTATTGACATTAGCGCCCAGGTTGATGGGATCAAACGGCACAGGGTTGGCAATGGCTTCGAGCGCAAACTCACATCTTTGCAGATTGAAACCGGCCATGTTTCTCATGTTTTCACTGATGTTGTCCAGGGAAACAAAACGGTTCAGATAATCCTGCGCTTTCTCATACTCTCCAATAGCAAGGAGAGATTCAGAAGCATAAAAAAACAAATTAGGAAAGAAGGTGGGGTCAATTTCTATGGCACTGGCAAAAGCCTCGGCTGCCATTTGGTGTTCATTCACACTTTGAAACATCTCACCCATTACAATATAGGCTTCTATGAACGCCGGGTCGTGTCTGAGAGCTTCCTGGAAACTCCGGTAAGCTCCTTCAACCTCACGCAGGTTATATTGCTGTATCGCTTCTTCAAAAGCTTTTTTGGCACGGTTGTTTTTCGTGGTCAATTCCCCGGGTATCTGCCCGGTCAACGAAGGTAATGCGATGAAAAAAAACAGGCAAATACCGAAAATTGTCTTCAGTTTGTACATTTCAACCTAATAAGTTACTAATCCTTTTCCTGCAATCAATAATCCGGCTACAAACCTAATAAATTTGTGAGTTACGAACAATAGAGAAACCCTGAGTTTTGCAGAAAGTTTTCCAATTGTCTGTCCCGCTATGGTCTGCATGTCTTTCCATTTTACTCAAAAACACTGCCATTGGGTTCAAATGGAAACTTTCCATGGCAACCATTCTGTTTTTTACCTGCAAAGTCAGATGCAACCGATACACGCAAATACTTTATTTTTCAGCAAGTTAAACTTTGTTGCTACATGTTACGTGTATTGGGATCCCATCCGATACCCCTTTAGAACAGGAATAATGCCCCCTGCAATCCTTTACATCGCAAATCAACAAAAACATAAATATATTAAGCATATAATATCAGGGGATCTTCATGTATTTATGACTTTGCAGTGAAACCATCCAACGGGGGTTCTGCATCACAAAATCCGTGATCAGGGGAAGCACCGATTCATGCCGGCTCCATTCGGGTTGCAAATACAAAAGGCACTTATCTTTCACGAAAGGGAGGGAAGAAAGGGCAAAATCAAAATCTTTTTCTTCATGAATGATGATTTTGAGTTCGTCAGCCAACTGCAACATCTCTTTGGTAGGTTGTGACTGGGATTTGGGAGAAACACATATCCAGTCAAAAATTCCGGTAAGCGGGCAGGTTCCCGAGGTTTCAAGAAAAATACTGATGGAAAGCGACTTCAGACTTTCACATAAAAGATCCAGGTTATAGAGCAGCGGTTCGCCACCCGTGATCACCACTGCCCTGGCAGGATACTTCTGCACCTGCTCTGTAATTGTTTCCACAGCGGTAAGGGGGTGCAGCCTTGCATTCCACGATTCTTTCACATCGCACCAACGGCATCCCACATCACAACCGCCAATACGAATGAAGAAAGCAGCTTTACCAGTGTTAAAACCCTCTCCCTGTATAGAGTAGAACATTTCCATAACGGGCAGTATTTTGCCCTGGTCTAACTGCCGCTTTTGCAGCGGATCCAATCCGTCGGGTTTACAGGAATTCAAGGGGCAGGATAAATTTCGTTTTTACGGGCTTTGAGCGTATTTTTCAACAACGAAACAATGGTCATCGGTCCAACACCTCCCGGCACCGGGGTTATGTAGGAGGTTTTGGGTGAAACGGATTCAAAGTTCACATCTCCGCGCAGTTTATACCCCGATTTTGTTTTATCGGAAGGTACGCGGTGTATGCCCACATCGATCACCACAGCATCCTGTTTGACCATTTCCGGAATAACAAACCCTTCCTTTCCAATGGCCACGATGAGTATGTCGGCCTGGCGCGTGATCCTGGCCAGATCAACAGTACGGCTATGGCATACTGTTACTGTAGCGTTTCCGGGATCTGAGGATTGCGACATCAAAATACTGATGGGTCGTCCCACAATATTGCTTCTGCCCAATACCACGCAATGTTTGCCTTTTGTTTCAATACCGGATTTGGCGATCAGATCCATAATTCCCTGGGGAGTAGCGGAAACATAAGCCGGCAAACCGATGGTCATTCGCCCGACATTCTCCGGATGAAAACCATCAACATCCTTGCGGGGGTCTACTGCCCTGATCACTTTTTGCTCGTCGATATGGGAAGGCAAAGGTAGTTGCACAATAAATCCATCAATCTCCGGGTCATTGTTCAGAAATTCCACCGTTTCCAGCAGTTCCTTTTCCGATATATCTTCTCCCAGTTTGTACACCGAAGAGTCGAAGCCCACTTCCTTGCAGGCTTTGGCTTTGCTGTTCACATAAGTCTCACTTGCCGGGTCGGCACCCACCAGCAAAGCAGCCAAATGGGGCGGACGTTCATCGGCATCTGTCATTTTTTTCACCTCTGCTGCTATTTCGCTTCTGATGTTTGCAGCAATGGCTTTTCCATCTATTCGTTCCATTAATTGATTACTTTTTTTATGAAGACATGCCGGAGCAAACCTCCGCAACAAATTTTAAAAACACCCGGGAATGTTCCATAGCACTATTTTTTTAAGAAAGATCAGGATCTGTTGAAAACAAACCTGCAACCATGGACATTATTTTCTCATGCCCTGCATCCCTTTCATCATATTTTTGATTTTTCCGCCACCACCCGACATCATCTTCATCATTTTACGTGTGTCGGCAAATTGCTTGATCAGTTTGTTTACTTCCTGTATATCATTTCCACTTCCATCGGCAATTCTTTTGCGGCGGTTGCCGTTAAGAATAGAAGGATTTTGACGTTCTTCGGGTGTCATGGAATAAATAATGGCTTCGATCCCTTTAAAGGCATCATCATCAAGATCAACATCTTTGATGGCTTTCCCCATACCAGGTATCATACCCATGAGGTCTTTTACGTTGCCCATTTTTTTGATCTGCTGAAGTTGTTTGAGAAAATCATCAAAGTTAAACTGGTTTTTCGCGATCTTCTTTTGCAGTTTTCGCGCTTCATCCTGGTCAAACTGTTCCTGTGCCTTTTCCACCAGAGAAACGATATCACCCATTCCCAGAATTCTGTCTGACATCCTTTTGGGGTAGAAGAGGTCTAAGGCATCGATCTTTTCACCAATACCAACGAACTTGATGGGTTTTTCCACCACTGAACGGATGGTAAGTGCCGCACCACCGCGGGTATCACCATCGAGTTTGGTAAGAACCACACCGTCAAAATCAAGCCGGTCATTAAACGCTTTGGCCGTATTTACGGCATCCTGCCCCGTCATGGCATCTACCACAAACAGTGTTTCCTGTGGGTTGAGTTCTTTTTTCAGGGAAGCGATCTCATTCATCATTTGTTCATCAATAGCCAAACGACCGGCAGTATCCACGATCACCACATCGTGACCCATGGTTTTGGCATGGCTGACCGCCTTTTTGGCAATGCCTACCGGATCTTTCGATCCCTCTTCTGTAAATACCTCAACACCGGCCTGCTCACCTAATACTTTGAGCTGGTCAATGGCGGCAGGACGATAAACATCGCCGGCCACCAGCAGGATTTTTTTCGATCTCTTGTTTTTCAGGTGATATGCCAGTTTGGCAGTGAGTGTGGTTTTACCACTACCCTGCAATCCTGAGATCAGCACAATGGCAGGCTTCCCTTTGATGTTGATCTCTTCATGCTCGCCACCCATCAGGGAAGTAAGTTCCTCATGGACGATTTTTACCATGAGCTGACCAGGGGAAACACTGGTAAGCACATTTTGCCCAAGTGCCTTTTCTTTCACCGTTTCGGTAAATGTTTTGGCAATTTTAAAACTTACGTCGGCATCGAGCAACGCTTTTCTGACATCCTTCAATGTTTCTGCTACATTGATCTCTGTAATATGTCCCTGACCTTTCAAAAGTTTAAAGGCCTTGTCTAATCTATCCGTTAAGTTGTCAAACATCTTAATTCGTTTTTAATTTTGTGCAAAATTATCATTAATATTTGTTTTATCACAAACTTTTGCCATTCCTTAAAATATACGTACGGCATCCTTACCATTTCAATTTCAATCTTTTGCAGGAAACCCTTCCTGTACAATGCCGGTGAAAGCACCCATTGTTAACAATTGGTTGAAAATTTCATGCCGCTATGATGCTGCTGAGACATATTTTTTCATACATTTAATGTGGTTTTCAGATAGTGGTTTGTCGAAACGATCATCGTTCAAAGAGATTAAATTTTTCGTAACTTTGCAAAGTCAGATAGATGGCCTGCTTTTTGACCTGCTTTTACAATCAATCAGGTATTTGACACCAAAAATATTATTGAATGAGTATCCAACTAAACGATCATAACGAAATTCCCTGGCAAGTAGAGCTGTTTGAAAAACTCAAAAGCCAAAATTCCCCTATATATTTTGATGTGGAAGATTTTGAGGAGATCATTGATTATTACGCCCTGCAGGGTTTGTTCGAAGAAGCCATGCAGATCAATGATTATGCGCTGAACCTTCATCCTGATTCGGTTGCCCTGCTCTTAAAAAATGCACAGTTTCTGGCGCACACCAGTTCAGAAAATCAGGCACTGGATATTTTATCGGAAGTGGAAGCACTGGAACCCAACAACGAAGATATTTTCCTTACCAAAGGGGCTATTTATTCGCAAATGGGCAAATATGAAATGGCCATTGAAGAATACAACAAAGCTGTGCATAACTCAGATGAACCCGATTATGTGTATTGCAACATTGCCTTTGAATACGAAAATATGGGCAATTTCAATAAAACCCTCGAATATCTTACCAAAGCACTGGATCTGAACCCGGAAAACGACCTGGCTATTTACGAAGCGGCCTACTGTTTTGATGTTCTCTCGCTTACAAAGGAAAGCATCAGCTTTTTTCAGAAACTGATCGACCGGCATCCCTATTCTACCGAAGCATGGTTTAACCTGGGCGTTTCATACATCAACGCCGAAATGTATGACAAGGCGTTAGAAGCACTTGATTATGTTCTGGCTATCGAACCCGAACACAAGATCACATGGTTTTATGTGGGATACACCCACAGCCTGAAAAACGATTTTCTGCCCGCCATTGATGCTTATGAGAACTCGCTGGACAACGATGAAGGTGATGCCATGAAATGGTACTACATTGGTGAATGCTACGAAAAACTGGAAGATTACGAGCGTGCCATCGGGCATTATCAGAAAGCAACACAGATGAACGGCGATATCACCGACGCATGGATCGGGTTGGGGGTGTGCGAGCACGAGCTGGGAAATAACAAAACCGCCCTGAGTTACCTCCACAAAGCCATTGACCAGGAACCGGAAAATACTGCTTACCTCAGCATCATTGCCGATGTGTATTTCGACCTGGATAAACCCAATGAGGGTGCCGCTTTTTATGAAAGAGCCATTGAATCCAGCCCCGACGAAGAATCTCTCCGTTTGGATTATGCTGATGCACTCGCTACGGATGAGAAATACGAAGATGCTGCGTCGGTCATTTTTCAGGCCATCGATCAGATCGGAAAAACTCATTCGCTTTACTATAAAATGGCGGCTTTTCTTTACCTGCAGGGAAAAAACAAACAAGGATCCTATTACATACAGGAAGCCTTGGTTATGAACCATGAGCATCATAAACTGATACTGGAACAACACCCCGAACTGGCAAAAATGGATGAAGTGATCACCCTCATCGATTTTTTTTATTTCCCTGAATAAAACATACCCATGACCATCTGAAATTCTTTTTTATATTTATAAACCATCATAACCAATCAGCATAAATTATGACCTTACCTCACTTACCCCAACGAGATGAAAAACCACGTCGAAAAGGAATCAACATGATGATGGACAAAGGGTTAAGCTTACAAAATGCCGAACAGATCATCGATGTTTCGGGGCACCTGATAGATTTTGCCAAACTGGGTTTTGGTACATCCATGGTAAGCAACAAGGTAAAAGAAAAAGTAAAACTTTATCAGCAGGCAGACATAAAAGTGTTTGTTGGCGGTACGCTGTTTGAAGCATGCCTGGTAAGAGACAGCATAGATTTTTATCAGAAATGGATCGATGAACTAAGCGTGGATGCTGTGGAGATCTCCGATGGCAGCATGTTTGTTGAGCACGATGAAAAACTGAAGTACATCTCCATGTTTTCCAAAGAACGTACCGTTTTAAGTGAAGTAGGCGCCAAAGATGCCGCAGTGGTTACAGCAAATGACGTATGGTTCGATCATATGAAAAAAGAACTGGAAGCAGGCAGCAGCTGGGTTATTGCAGAAGCACGGGAAAGCGGAAATGTAGGTATTTATGACAAATCGGGGTCTGCTGATGCTGCCCTTATTCATGATATACTCAAACACGTTCCGGCAGAAAAGATCATTTGGGAAGCACCTTTAAAACCTCAGCAGGTATGGTTCATCAAATTGCTTAAAAGCCATGTAAATCTTGGAAATATTGCACCTGCCGATATTATACCACTGGAAACACTCAGACTGGGTTTAAGAGGGGATACATTTTTTGATGTATTGCCCGAAGAATTTTACCACAAAAAATTGGTTTAAAACTGAAATATCAGGTCAACCTTGCTATTGAGCAACATCTTTCCGGTATTCCAGACAAGATGAGGTTTTGATATGCCATCATATAGTGAAAGCATCAACAGTAATTTTATGAATTGCTTAAAAATAATACAACTTTAGGATGACTAATTGTTAGCTTCCGGTTAAAATTTGAATGATTCCATGCAACCAAGATCGACAAAAGAATACATTCTGCTGATATTCAGAGGAATGGGAATGGGAGCGGCAGATGTTATACCCGGTGTGTCCGGGGGTACGATTGCCTTTATTACCGGCATTTACGAAGAACTGATCGACAGTATTAAATCTGTGAACAAACAGTTTTTCAAGGTTTTGTTTACCTCAGGCGTTGGTGCCGCGTGGAAACATATCAATGGAAATTTTCTGGTTTCTGTTTTTGCTGGAATTTTTATCAGCATCCTTTCCCTGGCGCGTGCGATCAGCTGGTTGCTGGAAGTTCATCCTAAACTTGTATGGGCATTTTTCTTCGGACTGATCGTTGCCTCCGCCCTGCATGTAGGGAGGAAAATAACCCGTTGGAAACTGCATACCATTTTATCGCTCGTGGCGGGTTCTGCCATTGCAGCATGGATCACGCTTGCCACACCTGCCACTTCACCCCAAACGTGGTGGTTTGTGTTCCTTTCGGGCAGTATTGCCATCATCGCCATGATTCTTCCCGGCATTTCCGGAAGCTTTATATTGCTTCTGCTGGGCAAATACGAATACATTCTGAATGCCGTAAAAGACCTGAAGATCGAAATCATAGGAATTTTTATGGCGGGATGTGTTGTGGGGATCATCAGTTTCTCGAACCTGATCTCGTGGCTCTTTAAAAAATTTCCGAATGCTACCATGGCGCTGCTCACCGGTTTTATGCTCGGATCGCTGAATAAATTATGGCCCTGGAAAGAAATCACCGCCTACCGGGCTGATAGTGTCGGGGAGATGGTACCCCTGACAGAAAGAAGCATCTCACCTTTTCTTTATCAAAAACTTACGGGTGATGATCATTTGCTCGGGTGGGCCATACTTTGGGCATTCACAGGCTTTCTCATCATTTTTATGTTTGATGTGATCGCCTACCAGAAACAAAAAAACAATCAGTAAATCTCAAAAGATGAAGCGCTTACTGGGACTGATCGGATATCCCCTCTCCCACTCCTTTTCCGGGACTTATTTTCGGGAAAAATTCGCACATGAAAAAATTACACAATGGGAATATCGTGCTTTTCCCATTGAGAACATTCATTTGTTTGAAAACCTCCTGAGAGACCATCCATCCCTGGAAGGTCTTAACGTAACCATTCCTTACAAAGAGCAGGTTATTCCTTTTTTAGATGATCTGTCGGATACGGCAAGGGAGATCTCGGCCGTAAACACCATACAAATACACAGACAGGGAGATAAAATACACAAAACCGGACATAATACCGATGTGTATGGTTTTGCCAAAACGCTTGACCTGCATGATATACCCCGTGATATCAGAACACTGATCCTTGGAACAGGCGGAGCATCCAAAGCAGTGGAGTGGGTTTTGAAAAAAAGAGGATGCGAAGTCGTTTTTGCGACCAGAAATAAAACAAAAAATAATCACATCAATTACACAGAACTCGATAAAATAACACTCCGTGATTTTCAACTGGTGATCAATACCACTCCGTTGGGCATGTATCCCCATACAGAAGAAAGACCACCCCTGCCCTATCATACCGTCACGCCCGAACATGTGTTCATCGACCTGATATACAATCCGGCAGAAACATCCTTTATGAAAAATGGTAAACAGATGGGGGCAAAAGTTGTAAACGGGCTTTATATGCTACAGCAGCAAGCAGAAAGGGCATGGAAGATATGGCAGAGCGGCACCGGTCACTCTTTATAAGTTCTGCTTTTCATCACCCAAAAATACACCAAAATAGAGGTGAAGGCAATACCACCTATAAAACCGGGTAAAGGATCATAATTGGGAACCGGTTTGATAGCAAGGCGGTAAAAACCCCAGCTTACAGCAAATACCCCGGCGATCAAAAGGGTTAGAAACAATAAGAAATCCATCACCTTTTCCCATTTTGGGGGTTCTGCCCGTTTATAGGATCTTTGATATCTTCCGTGGCGATAATATTTTTTGTAGGTGGTCTGTTTTGGCGATGAGGATGCAGAAGGAGAATGGGCAGGACGGTAATGAACTTTGGTGGTAAAATTCCCGGTTCTCAAACGGATATCATAGTCTTTTCTTTTCGTCTCATCTTTGAGTACCTGATAAGCCTCGTTGATCTTTTGGAAGCTGGCATGTGCCGAATTATTCGAATTCACATCGGGATGGGTGGTTTTTGCTTTTTGCCGAAACGCTCTTCGCACCTCATCATATGACGCATTTCTTTGTATGCCCAGTATTTGATAATAATCTCTCAAAAGAATTATTTTGGTGGTTGAACAGATAGCTGAATCTGAGACGGTAACTGAAATATTTTAAGATCAAACTGTGGTACCACCGAAAGGATATGGTCAAAAATATCAGCCTGAATTCCTTCATAATTCACCCAGTTAATATCATTGGTAAAAGCATATATCTGCAGGGGTACACCTTTTTCTTCCGGTTGCATCTGCCTGACCATGCAGGTTAGTTCCTTGTGTATCCGCGGATGGCGTTGCAAATAATGGGTGATATAAGCCCTCAGCACACCTATGTTGGTCATTCTTCTCCCGTTAAGAGGGTTTCCGGGATCCAGACCGTATTTCTGATTATGGGCTTCGATTTCTGCCTTGCGGGTGGCAATATGATCCTTTAAAAGCGATACTTTTGAAAACCGCTCCAGCATCTCCTCATCGCATCCTTTGATGGTATTGATATCGATGTATATGTTTCGCATGATCCGTCTGCCACCGGTCTGAACCATACCTCTCCAGTTTTTGAAGGAATCAGATACCAGGGCATAGGTAGGAATGGTGGTGAGCGTGCGATCAAAATTTCGGATCAGAACTGTATTCAAACTGATATCGATAACATCGCCGTCGGCTCCGTATTTGGGCATCTCTATCCAATCGCCGATCTGCACCATGTTGTTGGCGGTAACCTGCACACCGGCAACAAAATTCAGGATGGTATCACGAAAAACAAGTAACAGAACAGCTGTAATGGCACCCAAACCGGTAAACAAGTAAATGGGTGACTTATCGAGGATGATCGCCAGGGCAAAAATTACAGCCACCAACCCGGTAATGATCTTGGTGACCTGCAAATAACCTTTGATGGGCTTGGTTTTGGCTACCTCAAATTGGTTGTAGATCTCACCTACAGCATCAAGCACGGCATAAAAAACGATCAGTATCATGAATACCAGGTACAAATTGGCGGCCAGATAAGCCAGATCTACCATGATCGGAAATTCTGACATAAACGCCGGCGCCACCAGGTAAATAACCAGCACCGGTGCCAAATGCGACAAGCGTTGAAAAACATGCTTATCAAGAAATACATCATCCCACAGGGTTTTACTTTTTCTGACCAGCTTTTTAACAATCCTCATGATCAGATACTTGGCGATCCAGTTGACAATGATTGCCAGCAAAATAATCAGAACCACAAAGAAAAGGGCTTTTAAAGGATGGGTGGACACATTGGTAAATCCCCAGTTACTCAAAAGAGAGTTGATATACTCATTGATCTGATGCATCGTTTTTTATTCAACTATTTAGACATAATTTAATTTATTAACCGTGAGCAAACCTAAGAATTTTTCATGATATATGTGTTTAATTTTCTGCAAAATACTTAAGAAATCTCTCATACGGGGTTAAAGTAACCAACTATCTCCCTCATGGATCGTGCAGGTTGCCATCCCAACAAATGGAGCGGACTTTATAAGGAAAACCCCGGAGAGATGAAGATCCATCCAGGGTTTTCGAATTTGTAAGTCATATTTGTGTGAGGGCAGACCTTAGCTTTGTTTTACCGGTCCCAAATCCTCTGTCACTTTATCAACAATGCTGTTAAAAGCATTTCTGACCTGATCGTTGGCTTTTTCATAGGCATTCAACCCTTTTTCAGCAGCTTCGCCCAGTTCGCCGATCAGGGGTATTTGGGTGATCAATGATGTATGGAGTTCTTTTGCCAACCGACTGCCACCATCCTTTCCAAAAATATAATATTTCTCATCGGGATGGGGGGCGGGTGTAAACCATGACATGTTTTCCACAACACCCAGCAGGGGTATATTTAAACCCGGGTTGGCAAACATGGAAGCCGCCTTTCGGGCGTCATTCATAGCAATTTCCTGGGGGGTGGTAACAATGAGTGCCCCTTTCAGGTTGACCTTTTGAATAGTGGTTAGCTGTATATCGCCGGTTCCCGGAGGAAAATCAACGATCATATAATCGGTCTCTTCCCACAGGGTGTTCTCGAAAAGTTGGGTGAGGGTATTGGAGACCAGCGGGCCACGCCATATCAAACCTTTTTCTTTGTCAACAAAAAATCCAATGGAGATGATTTTGACCCCGTACTTTTCTATAGGAATCACTAATTGCTTACCACTGAACTCCGTAACTTCAGGCTTTTCATCTTCCAGACCAAACATTCGCGGTGCGGAAGGTCCGTAAATATCGGCATCCACAAGGGCGGTCTTATACCCCTTCTGTGCCAGTGCAACTGCCAGATTAGAGGCAACAGTGGATTTTCCCACGCCACCTTTTCCCGAAGCAATGGCAATGATATTTTTTACATCGGGCAGATTAATTTTTTCAAACATAAATATTGATTAAACAGAGTGAATAGATATCAAATTTAATGATTATTTACCAGAAGTTTGCATCATATTCCGCATACATCATTTGTTTTGCATAGGGAATTATCATCCGAAACAGATCAATCATCGGGAGAATCCTGATAACACAAACGGTGCAGAGCAAACTACATCATTTCAATATCATAATTGATGGCAACGCCTGCCTGACGAAACAGCAGTCCAACAGGGCAGGTATTTAAAGTATGTTCAATGGCTTTGTTTACTTTATCCTTCGTTTGGTCGGTTTTGATCTTTAACAGAAAATGTACATCGGTGATCGTTCCGGCGCCTTCTTTCTGATCAGCATCCATTTCCACTTCCATTTTTTCAAAGTCAAGGTGCATTTTTTTGGCAACCATCGCAAAAATAGTTCCCACACATCCACTAAAACTCATCACACAAATTTCCAGTGCCGTGGGGCCGCTGTTACTGCCTCCTTTTGCTTCAGGCAGGTCGATCACGGTGCTGTGATTTCTGCCATTGTCTACTACAGATTGGAATTGTCTTGTCCATAAAGAAACTGATTTCATTTTTTCTACATTTTTATATTTATAATTCTGTGAACTCAATACCTTTTTTCAGGTATTTTTTATGTTTGGATGACCTGTTGATCATTGGATAAAACAGATCTTTTATTCAAAAACAGGGAAGATATATGATCACTATCTTCATGATTTTTGGTGCCTGAATCGCTGGTAATACATATCCGGCAGGAAATCTCATGATTTTGAAGAATTGCTTTTCCCGGTAAAAATCCGGTGATAGATACTTTTGACAGCCTGCCCGGCCGGAGAACCCGGATCATGTTCCATGATGGTTTTGCATTGGGTCATGCCCTCCACCACCGCTTCATCGAAAGGGATATTTCCCGCCAGGGTGACCTGACGATGTAAGCACAATTCTTCAATGTGGCGTGTCAAAGCAAGGTTCAGATCAAACTTGTTGATGACGATCCAGACGCGAAGGTCGTAGGTTTGTAAAAGTTCCAGTACCCTTATCAGGTCGTGAATGGCGGTAAGAGAAGGTTCGCAAACCACCACAACATCTGTTGCGCCCGATATGGATGAAATTACCGGGCACCCCAGTCCGGGAGGACCATCAATGATAATATGTTGTATCTGTTTTTTCCGGGCAAGATTTCTGGCCCTTGCTTTCACCAGATTTACCAGCTTACCCGAATTCTCTTCGCCGGGGGCAAGAATACCATAAACCATTTCACCATATCTGAAATCGCCTGTGTACAAGCGACTTTTGCTCTGCTTGTGCATGCTGATAGCATCTTCAGGGCACACCGTGGCGCAAAAAGCACACCCATCGCAAAATATCTCAGAAATTTGGGTATGCTGTGCCGTATGCTCAATGGCCCCAAAGCGGCAATAATTGAAACAAATACCGCAGTTTGTGCATTGATCCGGATCGATCACGGCGTTTTCACTGCCGGTAAAAGTTTCTTCTTCAAATACCCGGGGTTGAAAAAGAATGTGCTGATTGGCAGCATCCACATCGCAGTCGGCCAAAATCACAGATGCATCTAAACTAACCAGAGATGCAGCAAGATTAGATTTGCCGGTACCACCTTTTCCGCTAATTACTGCCAATTCCATATTTTCCCATAATAAATTCATAAATGGAAATGAGTTTCTGTTCCCATGCAGGGTTTTCATCAGCAACCAACTTCCCTTCCGAGTAAAACTTCGCAATGTTCTTATCAAAAGGTATCTGCCAAAGCAGATCAATCTTTTCATCGGAGAGATAATGAAAAACCTCATCATTGCCTAACCCTGCCCTGTTTACAATTACGCCGAACGGTTTACCCATATCCCTTATCACCTTCACGGCATGCTTCAGGTCACTTACACCAAAAGGGCTCGGTTCGGTAACCAGGATAACATAAGCAGAATGGGCAACGGTATGAATAAAAGGACACGATGTACCAGGTGGAGAATCCAGAATGGATACCTGGGCAAAAGAATTATTCTGAATGGCCTGGTCAATGATCTTTACCGGAGAATAAACCCCGGCATGCATCCTTGCCTCTACCAGTTTTTGGTCATAGCTCTTACAGCCATAACTGTTGATCGTGCCCAGAGGGAAAACTTTTGGTGCAATGGCATCAAACTTACACGCATAATAACATGCGCCACAGTCATGACACAAATCATCCATTACTTTGATAATTTGTGCATCAGGCAACGAAAATATGGCATGATAACGGCATGCGTCGTGACATTGATTGCAAAAGGTACATTTATCCGTATCAATAACAGGAACATCCTGCGCAACCTGCTCTTTACCGGTGAATTCCGTTTCAAAGAAAATACCCGCATTGGGTTCCTCGGCATCGCAATCGATCAAAGCAACATCTTTGCCTTGCCGGGCAAGAGAGGCAAACATATTGGAAGCGATCAGGGTTTTTCCTGTTCCGCCCTTTCCGCTTGCCACCGCTATCCTGAAAGGAGTTTGCATGTGTGTAAAATTTGTTTTTTAATGGTCACATGGATCATCTCATTTAGTCATCCTCCTGTGGGTTTGGGAGCGATTAGGGATGCTTCATGTTTTTAATGATCACAATAGTTCGCAGATAATGAGAGATCATCATTCAAAAAATCCTGTACAAGTTCTTTGGCAGATTTTATGGGTGCTCCGGTAAACACATTGATTTTTTGCTGATGAAACAACTGAATGGCTTTTTGCCCCATCCCTCCGGCAATTACATCTGTAACGCCCATATCCGCCACCCATCGCGGGTACAAACCGGGTTGATGTTCGGGTGGTACCACCATATGAATTTCTCTGATATGGTTTTGATCTACTGAAACAATGGCAAAGCTTTGGCAATGACCAAAATGGGCACACAATGCCCCGTCTTCCATAGGAATAGCGATTTTCTTATTCATATTTTTCAATTAAAATCTGGATTAATATTCAATTATCAGGTATTATTAATTTTGATGAGTACAGTCTAAAAACTTGTTTTTAAACATTCGTGTAAATTTTGTTTTGTTTTATATTGCTGATTTTCAATCTATTAAATTCGTGTAAATTCGTGGAAATTTGTGGACAAATACTTTTT
>CAYMLS010000050.1:0-21718 GCA_964390665.1 uncultured Bacteroidales bacterium
AGCCTTGTCTTTGACGATTTCTTATCAAAGACATAAAAAATAAGGGTTTTCTTGCAAACACTATATAATGCGGGAAATGGCTGAAAAACAAAAGTTTCATTGAAAAAACGGGGGTGACTGTTTTAAAAACCAAGTCCAATGCAGCAATTGACGTTTTAATACGAACACTAAATAAACGTTCAGCAATAAATAAACCAACAAAAAAACCGCTTTGAAAATTCAAAGCGGTTTTTTTGTTGGAAAGTGTGTGTATTTGCAGGGCATCCATTAAGTTTAAAGAAGAACAACTCTACCCTAATACAATTTCTTTTTAATAAAACCTGTGGCGGTTATCCTCGATATCGGCATTTTCCTGTAAAGCCCTGAAGGCTTCATTGGGAACCCTGTTTCGGAATGCATTCTGAAACTGTGTTTTTTGTGCAGAAAGTTGTGCTGGTTGGTTATACGCTTTCGATAGCACCTCAATAACAAAAACACCTGCATTGCCTTCCACCGGTTCAGAAACTTCATTTTCTTCAAGTCCAAAAACAGCACCCACTACAGCAGGTTCAGCACCAAATCCCTGAAGATTATTCATGGTAAACTGCATATTATCAACATTTTGGGTTTCCAGTTCCATTTCGGCAGCGATTTGATCAACTCCGGTGGCACCAGTTTGTGCAATTTGTTCTTTGATCATCTCAGCTTTTGCTTTTTGAATGGCTATTTCTCTGATTTCCTCTTCAATATTTTCAAGAGGTGGAATACCTTCGGTTGAAATATCAACTACTTTGGCAACCACAAACCTTCCATTCAGGTCAAATATCTGAGAGAAGTCACCTTCATCGGTATCATCGGAAAATGCCCACTGAATGATGTTGCGGGGTTCCTGTAAACCAGGAATGCTATTGTCCATATGCCTGAGGTCAGAGGCAACTCTTTTGCTCACTTCACTTTCATCGGCAGCAGTATCAAAATCTTTTCCTTCGCGCAACGATGCGGCGAAGCTACTGGCCTGGGCATAAACACGCTGATAAGTTTGGTTGCTGTATTCAATATTGCGGGTAAGTTTTGCCACCTGCACTTTTTTGGTGGGACTTGCTTTTCCGGTTACCCGTATCACATGAAATCCAAAGTCAGATTCGGCAACAGTAAACTGATTAACGGGTGTATTGATCACCGCTTCGTTAAAAGGGGGCACCATAGCGCCATCCTGAAACCAACCGAGGTCTCCCTGGTTCATGGCAGCAGAAGGGTCATCAGATAATTCCAATGCGATCTGCGCAAATTGTCCCGGGTTTCTTCTAACCACCGTAAGTAAACTATCTGCTGTTTCTTCGGCCTCATCACGCGTAAGCACAGTTTCCGGTCCTGCACTCTGAGAACCGGCATAAGCGATCAGAATATGGGAGGCCTGCATAGAATCGGGGCGAAATTCGACTTCATTGAGCATGGCTACAACAAAGGCATCCTCTTCTTCATATGGTCCATATACAGTTCCAGGTTCAGCATTAAACATGATGCTATCTATTTCCGGAGACAATTCATCCTCCCCATAGAAGGTTTGATCAAACCTTTGGTCAGAATTTGCATTGATAAAAGCGATCTTATCCTCAACTTCCATCATTTCCTGCTTCAGGGTTTCAACCTCTTGTTTGATGATCTCCCGGTCTTGTTCGGAAGGAAATACAGGAAAAACAACATACTCCAGGTCTCTGGTTTCTTCTTCATTCTCAAATTCTAACTTATGCTCATCATATACATTCCGGAGGTCTCTGTCTGAAACATTGACCAGACTATCGGCAATAGTGTTGTATCTTTTCACCAGCAATTTTATGCTTGCGGTGGTATTTTTGAATTGATGATCGAGAAATGCAATTGTATCCGGTGCATAAAATCCTTTTCTGATCAACTCATGGAATTTTGATTCCCGGGTTTGTTGCCTGATATAATCTTCCAGTTGAATCCACTGGGTTTGCATCTCCGGTTCCATCATATCCATATTCTGGATAAACTGAATAACGGTCTGGGGGTCGAAAGATCCGTCTTCCGGATTGGTAAAACTTTGAACAATGGCAGGATGTGGATCATTACCAATGATCAGGTCTGTAAGTTCATCGCCGGGCACACTCACTGCCAGCTCATCAAATTCCTGGTTCAATAGAATTTCCCGGATCATTTGATCATAAACCTGCTGCCTTATCTGAAAGGCTTCTGCTGGGCTCAAAGACTGATTGCCGGTTTGTTGTTTCCATTGTTCGGTTTGCTGCGCCACACGATTTTCAAACTCCTGATACATAATTTTGGTATTACCTACACTGGCAACTTCCGTACTTCCTGCACCGGTAGGTCCATAACCCATAAAATCACCCAGTACAAAGGCAGCCAGAGCAATACCAATAACTGCTATGAGCAATCCTGAATAACTTCTTATTTTTCCTATTACAGCCATAATTTATTACTTATACTTAAAATCTATATAACTTCTTTTAAATTGAATTGCAAATGTATAACAATTTTTAGAACCCTCCTTTTTTATAATGAAATAAATTTGAGGTTGCCGGATTATATGTGTTTGGCGCAAACAGACTTGCAGTGTTTTTGCTATGATCTGATTATTTTTTTCCCTGGGTGGTTTTTAATTCTACCTGCTCAATCCTTTTTTCACTCACCTGCAGGATCTTAAATATAAAGGGTTCCATTTCTATGAGCTGGTTTTTGGAAGGAATACTCTCATGGTGATTGATAATAAGCCCGCCAAGGGTCTCATATTCGTCCGATTCGGGTAAACCCAGCTCATATTTTTCATTGAGATGATCGATTTCCAAACGGGCTGAAAATATAAATGTGTTCTCATTGATCTTTTTTTCTGTGAAAACATCGGTATCATATTCATCATCGATCTCGCCAAATATTTCTTCCATCACATCTTCAATGGTTATCAAACCCGCAGTCCCTCCAAATTCATCCACCACAAGTGCAATGCTACGGTTTTGCTGAATAAAAATTTTCAGCAACTTGTTTACGTGCATTGTTTCAGGCACTACTATTAAAGGACGAATGATACTTTTAATATCTTTGGGTTTTTTGAAAAAGTCAAAAGCATGCACATAACCAACAATATCATCAATATTATCTCTGTAGATAAGAATTTTGGACAATCCTTTTTCTGAAAATTTTTCCCGGTATGTACGCAAACTTTCCTTTTCATCCAGTGCCACGATCTCGGTGCGGGGAATCATGCTTTCCCGTAGCTTGATATCGGGAAACTCTATGGCATTTCGGAATATTTGCATTTCTATTGACTCCTCCCCTTCTGCATCATGTTCCGAAAATTCCTGCAAGAAGCTATTGATATCAATGCTATCGAAGGTTTTAGGCTTGTTCCACATATTTACCTTCAAAATTCTCTTCAGAATAAATTCAGACAAATTCAATGTAATAAACACAATGGGATAGAGAATATAATAAATAACCGTAACGGGAAAAACCGCCACTCGCAAAATATTGTTGGCATTGATCCTGAAAAGTGCTTTGGGGATGAATTCAGCAAAGACAAGGACAATGAGCGCAGAAATAATCGTTTGTAAAAGCAGAATCGTAAAATTATTATTGAAATTTTCCGGTAAAACCTTCACCAGAAAATCATCCATAACCAGTGCAAAAGCAATCCCATAAATAACAACTGCTATGTTGTTGCCCACCAACATGGTGGAAATAAAACCGGAATCGGAACGTGTAAAACGGGAAAGAATTCTGGCAAAGAAACCACCTGATTTTTTATCGACTTCAACCTTCAGTTTGTTGGCGCTTATGTATGCGACCTCCATTCCGGAAAAAAATCCGGAAAACAAAAGACTTACGATGATGATTGTCCATATATCCATAACTGAATGACAGGAAATTACTGTTCAATGCAAATTGAATTGATAAAAATAATGAATTTTGATGGAAAAAACAGACTTTTATTCTTGGTCAGGAGAATCATTTTCTCTACTTTCAATTTCTGGTTTCTGTATCGGTTCTTCTTGCCGAATGGTATCATTTCCTTCTTCTACGGTTTCAACGTAAAAGGTTCCCCGCGGATTTTTGATACGCCAGGAGGTGAAACGGTCATCAGACTCAAAACCATCACCAAACAAAACCTCATCACCGGTGGTAATTTTGACAAATTTTTCTGTATAGATGATTTCGTTCTTCCTGTCCCATATCAATTGTTCAGAATTGAGTTTTTCCTGGGTTTCCATGTTTTCCACCACCACATCATTCCTTGCATCGATAAGTTCATCTTTTTCATGTTGAATGGCGTAGTTTGCGGAGATACGAGATGTTTCCCTCATCAAAGAATCATAAAATGTCATTACGAACCCCTTTGGCAATTCCATGTAAGGTTCTTCAGTGGCATATTTGTCCATTTGTGGTGCTGTCATGATCATTTGCACTTCGGCATTGCTACTGTATAAGATTTCAAGATCGTACCCTGATTCAATGGGTTGATTATCAACCTTTGTAATGGTTTCAATGGTTTCAAGGTCGGGTTTACACGAAAAAAGCACTACCATCAGCAAAGAGATGGTAATGCTTATTTGAAATCTTTTGGGATACTCAATCATGGTATCATTAAAATCTTACGCGTGTTGTTTCATTGATCCAGCAACCTTCTATGCGATAGGTATCACCTTCGGTAAGTCCGTAAAAAAAGGCAGCTTCTTTGTCGGGAAAATATTTTCTGTAGGTGCTGATCAGTTTGTTGGCTCTTTCCTGGATTTGCGGATCATTATCCACATTGCGTGCCTGTATAAATTTATCTACTGCTGCCCAGTACCCAACGGCCTTGGTTAATTCATTATCGCCACAAGAGCTTGCTGTAGCAGCATACATTTCACCTATCAATATGTAGGGGCGTCCATCTTCAGGATCAAGGGATGATGCATCAAGGGCAAATTCCCGTGCCTGCGAATATTTTTTGAGATTCCGGAAAGAAATATCGGCCATCAGAATAAAAGTTCTTTGCTTGTCTTCATCATCATCATAAAGCTCTGTAGCCTCTTGAAAATAATCAATGGCACTTTCATGATTTCCGGCTTCATTTTCCAATCTTCCCATTAAAAATGCCGATTCTGCTGTAGGTTTTAAACGATGTAAATTCCTGGTGGATTCGTAAAACAGTTCTTCTGAAGTACAATCTGACTCAGACAGCATAGAGGTGATTTTTTTCAGCAGTTCCAAATCTTCAGGACTTTCTTCAAATTTGGGTTGGAAAATAGTAACAATATTTTCGCATGTGGCATAGGGTGCAAACATGTTTTCGATATTGTTTTTGGCGGGCTTGTAAAAACGCTCGGCATCCTTCGGATTATTTTCAATGTTATAATCAATAATTTCCATTAATTCTATGTAAGCTTGCAGCACCGCTTCTGGCTCTTCAAGACCTGCCTGCACAAGTTTAGTAAGTGAATTCATGTGTACCAGTACTACATCAGCCTGCGAATTTTTACCCTGAAGATCGATAGATTCAGTGGTTAATTCATAAATGTCCATCAAATTATTGGGGCGAAACTGGAAAAGATCTACCGCTTTTTTCCCTAATACCGAACCACGACTGGAGGTACGGGTATGTCCGAAATGCTCTATTCGTTTATCATATAGCAACATCAGTGTATCAACCCATGCTTCGCGTTTTACAGGATCGGTTTCCTGGTTGTATTTCATTTTTAACAATACTGCCCCGCGAATAAATGTATTTTGCTGTGCCTGTGGGCATTCCATGAATACTTCTCTCCAAAAACCGTAGGCCAGGTTAAAGTTACGTTGATTATAATATTCTGTATAAAGAGAAATATTACGAACGCAGGTGGCGCTGTCTTCGGGTGTAGCACCGTATTTTCCGGTACGGGGAATCTGAAAAGTATGTGTTTCACCATTCGCATACGTTTCATGGGAATTAATAAATGCTTCGGAAGCATTTAATCCTTTCGATTCACCGGTAAGGAACAGGGAAACAACAAAGAACCCTATGCTCCAGATCATCAGTGTAATTAATTTTTTTGCTTTCATTTTTTCTTTCATTGGTTAATATGCAGGTATTTTAATAAAATTTTCTCTTGACAAACCATCTTTCGTTGATATTAACGCCAATATTGAAGCGAAAGAAGTTTTCTGAAATCAGGTTTTCATTGGATGGCGTTCTTTGCGCGTATTCAAACCCAATATTGAGAGCCGATAAAGAACGTCTAACTGGCACGCTTAAACCAAAACTTATGCCAAATTCATCAAAAGTGCTGTTTTGTACATTCAGAAAGGATTCCCCGTATCTGACACCTGCACGATATTCCATCCGACTCAGAAAACCAGAATATGTTTCTACCCTGGGATTGAGAACAACACCAAACCGGTATTGGCGGGAATCATTCAGGTTGGGAGTATTACCATTAACGGCATATTGCCTCCAGTTTTGTGTTTGGAAATCAACGCCTGCTCCCCACCTTGGATTAAACTGCATGAACACACCTGCACCAAAAGCATCGGGTAAATACATTTCTCCTTTTTCACCTTCCTCGAATCTCAGTGTGTCCTGGATAAAAGTAACCCCAGGCAGATCTCTTAAAATGCTGGTGTTTTGCTTTAACTGTATATCGGAACTTTGGGTATAGGTAGCACCAAAGGTTAACTTTCGATTTTCTTTGAGTGGCACTTCCCACTGCAACCCATAATCGATGAGCAATCCATCGGTATTATCACTATATCTCCAGGCTGTGCGAAAAAAACCGCTGCTATCTGAAGAAGACATCAAAAGATCTTCTGATTTACCGAAAAGATAGGAAAAATTTACCCCCAGGGAAAGACCGTTAAACACTTCGACCCCATGTCCCAGAAAAACCCTGTTGATACCTCCACTGCCTTCGTATAGGTAATTGATGGTACCATTGGTCGCATCGCTCTGCAAATCGGTAATTTGATAACCTATTTGGGAATACGGCATAAAACCTGCTGCTATACTCCACCAGTTGAATACCGGAAAAGAAAAAGCAAGACTTCCAGGAGAAGAATAACTGCTTAATTGTTCCTGTTGAGGGTTGGACACTTTTTGCTGATACAAATGATAAAACACGGTAGCATCAAAAATAAAGGATAAAGAATCGGTAACGGTATAAGACGCGGGATTGACGAAGTTTACCGTTTGACTATCGCGGAAACCCTGTGATATTCCACCCATAGACATGTTCCGGAAAAATTCTCCTGCCCTTACTTCTCCGGGTCCAAACATCGAATAAGGCGAATTGATGGTATTTTGTGACTGTGTTTCGTTTACAAGTAAAAGAATCATTGCCATAGCGATCAGGAAACCGTTGAAGATCGATCGGCAATTTTTTATCTGCTTTTTAGTCTTTAGCATTATTGAAGTTTAAAATGTGGTTTAATCCTTGCAGAACTAAATTTTCGACTGCAAATATCCTATTTTTTAGTTTCTTATCAAAAAAAAATGCGTCGCCTCCAACAATTATTACTCTGATCGGACCATATTTTTCAAAATACCTGTCAATCATTCCTTGTGTTTCGGCAATGCACCCATTGATCACGCCGGACAACATTGCCTCTTTTGTGCTGCGTCCGGTAATGTAATCAATCTGCTTTTTTTTAATTAACGGCAGATGGGCTGTAAAAGTATTCAAAGATTTTAATCTTAGATCGATGCCGGGAGAAATAGCACCCCCATGGTATACACCTTCCTCACTTACATATTCATAGGTGATGCATGTTCCAGCCTGGATCACAAGCACAGAGTCATCCGGAAAAATTTTATATCCACCCACGGCAGCAGCTATACGATCTGTACCGAGTGTTTTCTGATTTTTGTAGCGAACTTTAATGGGCACTGGCGTGTAAGAATCCATCCGCAGTAAACGAATATCTTCCAAATGGACATAAAACTCTGGCGTCAAAACACCTGCCACATCTGAGGTGATAGCACTGTAAATCTGATAATTATCCAAAATATCATATAATAATGCAGGATTGGGATATGGTTCTACAGACTTAAAAATGATATTTTCTTCCGGATCGAAAACAGCAAATTTTACTGATGTATTTCCTGCGTCAATGATCAAATTCATGTGCAAAGTATTAAGTTTTATATAGGGTTCGCTATCATCATTCGTTTTTCAACAAAAGTTCTTCTTTGTTGAAGGGTTTTTATCCAAAAATTTTTAATTTGCAAATATAATCATCATGGCATTATCCGTGTTTGCAAATTGATGGATTCGGCATGAATAATCTCCAGAATTTTTTGAATCATCTCTTTGCTAACCCCTTTTAGCTGGGCAGCCTGAAGCCGGGTCTCTAAAATCTTGTTCCACCTGTTTACCTGTAAAACAGGAAGTTTGCACTCTTTTTTGAGCACAGCAATTTGTTTCACAAGTTCCATCCGGTCGGCAAGCGAGTTGATCAATCTAAAATCACAATCATCAATTTTGCTCCTCAAAATTTCGATTTCCTGACACGGGGTATGAGAAGAGGTGTTGGGGATATCCAGGTTTTCTATCAGATGAACAAGTTGCTTTGGCGTTAGTTGCTGGGCTGCATCGGTCATGGCATTCGGAGGATCTGTATGGGTTTCGATCATCAGCCCATTCATATCCAATAACAGTGCTTTTTGTGCAACATCATAAATCAATTCGCGGTTTCCCGCTATATGGCTGGGATCGCAAAAAACAGGCAGATCGGGAAAAAGTCTCTTTAACTCGATGGGGATCTCCCAAAGCGGTGCATTCCGGTAAGGTGTTTTTTCAAAAATATTAAATCCGCGATGCACAGCTACAATTTTTTTGATACCGGCATTGTAGAACCTTTCCAACACACCGATCCAGAGATTGAGGTCAGGATTTACAGGATTTTTTACCAATACAGGAACATCCACACCCCGGAGCGAGGCGGCTAGCTCCTGAACAGAAAAAGGATTGACGCCTGTCCGGGCGCCGATCCACAAAATATCTACCCCATGCTTCAGACTGGCTTCCACATGTGCCGGCGTTGCCACTTCCACGGTGGTCAAAAAACCAAAGCGCTCCTTTACTTCTGCTATCCACTTCAGTGCCTCTTCTCCCCTACCTTCAAATCCATTGGGTCGGGTGCGTGGTTTCCAAATACCGCTTCTGAACACTGTAACCAGTCCGGTATCGTTTAAAGCACTTGCTGTTTTCAAAACCTGATCACGGCTTTCGGCACTACAGGGTCCACTGATAATAAGGGGATGCGAAAAATCACTTAACCATGTATCTAAAGCCAGAGGGGTGAATTCAGCGTTGGAATGGTTTTCTTTTATCATTAGGATGTTTTTTATTTTGAGCATTTATATACCAACCTCGTCTGCAAATGGAAGCACGCCATAACCAATTTTCGGAGACAACTCACCAAAACATGAAATAATCCCCGAGGCGTGTGTCAATTGCAGTATTATGGGGAATTCAAGGAACATGGAATACCAGGTACAATTCAATAACAATGTTTGGCAATCGATTGTTTTTGGGGGATGCCTGAAGATTATTCTTAAAAAAAACAATTCTGTTCATGATCTTATCCCCGGAAATTGGTATTGTTAAAAAACATAAAGTTCTGTGCGACTACTGTTTAACCCTTTATTTCATGAAAATGTCCTTGCAATCAGTGCAGGTTTTTATAGTTCAAAACTTCTTTCAGTACCTTTGTCAGTCCAATTACATTGGTTTATAATTAAAGAAAACAAAACCTTTTTTCTTTTGCACAAAATTAAGAAGGATTGGGAATAAACCATTTACCTGAAAAAGAAAAAGAGTACCCGATCAAAACATAACAAAGATATAGTTTGTAATCCGGAAATTTTTCCGGTCATTCCTTAAAAAAAGACACTATGCACGTATTGATAACAGGAGGCGCTGGATACATTGGCAATGAATTGGTTTTAAAACTTTTAAAAATGCCACAAGTGAGCGAGATCGTTGTTTATGACAATCTTAGCAGAAAAAATTACAACCTTTTTCTGGATAACAGGTTCGATTTAAAAGAAATTCGTTTTATTAATGGTGAACTGCTCGACACCAAAACCCTGCATGGTGAGGTAAAAAAAGCAGATGTGGTCTACCATTTGGCGGGTATTGACAACCTTTTGTATGCAGGAGATAACCCCTATCCTTTTGATCAGGTAAATAATTGGGGAACTGCAGAGTTGGTCTATGCAGTGGAAGATACCAGTATTCAAAAGTTTTTCTACCTGAGTACTACCGATATTTATGGAACCCAGACAAGGCAACCTGATTTAAATGATCCGCCCTTTCCCGAAACATTCTATGCAAAAAGCAAGCTCAATGGCGAAGGTCATGTAAAAAAACTCTTTTCTCATTGTCAAAGCTATATATTAAGGGTTTCGGATGTATACGGATACAGCCCAAGTGCAAAATTCGACAGTTCTATTAACAAACTCCTGTTTGAAGTAAATTTTATGGGGCGCATACACATCAATGGTACAGGAAAACAAATCAGGGACTTTATCCATGTAAATAAAGTTGTGGATGTGCTCACCGGAATGCTCGAAACACAAGATGCCCCGAAATCCGGAATCTATAATCTTACAGATAAAAATATCGGGATTGAAGAAATTGCCAAAACCCTTAAGGATATCTATCCGGGTATGGGCGAAGTATACCTGAATCAGCATGAGGAATCTTTTAGCAGATCCATTGAAAAAGATCCGAAACTGGAGCAGTTCAAATCTGATAAACCCATCACATTTAAAGATGAAATTGTAGAATTCAAAAACAACTTTTCATTCTCCAAACGCGCTGAATTATCCATTCCGGAACACTGAAAAGATCCCTTTTCAAAGATTATCAGGAATACCTTTCACTGATTGTTCATCTGTTTATAATTTGATTAAACAGGTTCTCGTTTTTTCAACGAGAGAGCTCGCTAACAATTTGACTGCATGCTTTACATGCCGCGAAATCTAATCATGCGCGTGTGTGTCAGAATTTTTGTCATGCCTCGGTTCATCTTTATGGTATAATCATCCTTTTAACTTATATTTGACCAGGTCAGAAGCTTCTGTTACTTTTGCATACAAACCTAAAGCAAAAATAATATGAGCCATCCTAAAATATTAATAACTGCATCTACGGGAAACGTAGGTACTTATGTTTCCGAATCACTTCATCGCCAAAACATCCCGTTTATTGCCGCCACCCGAAACAGCGACAAAGCAAAGAAAAAACTGGGATTCGATCTGGAAACACGATTTCTGGATTTCAAAAATCAGAAAAGTTTCCCCCTTGCCCTGCAGGACATCGACATTCTTTTTTTGTGTGGCCCCTCGGCTACCCCGGGCGCCGAAGATCTGCTGATTCCTCTTGTGGAAGAGGCAGAAAAACAAGGAGTAAAACATGTGGTTTTCATTGCCTCCTATCCAAAAATAATGGAGATCATTGAAAACAGCAAAATGAAATATACCTTTCTTAGAGCTAACTTCTTCATGCAAAACTTTGAGATCTATCAAACGGAAGATATCAGAGACAGAAATCAGATAATGATGCCTGTTGGAGAAGGAAAAGCACCTTTCATTCATACCCGGGATATTGGAGAAGTGGCTGCAAGCATTATTTCTAACATCGAACAATATGAAGGAAAAACCTTCTTTCTTACCGGGAGAGAATCTATGGATCATTTTGAGGTTGCCCGGATTTTTTCCGATGTACTGCAAAAAGAGGTCACCTATTTGAATCCTGATGACAAAACCTACCGCATCATCATGCACGAAAGGGGGTTTTCAAAACAATGGACAGATGCTATGATAGCGGTTTTTGGTAAAATAAAAAGCGGAAAAGTAAACAACATCACAGATACGGTGAAAGAAATTCTGGGCAGAGAACCCATTTCTTTTCGGGAATATGCGCAAGAAAAGAAAAAGCATTTTTCTGAAAAAAATCCCATCCCTGTGCTGGTTTTATACTATTCGAAAACCGGAAACACTAAAGCATTGGCCAAAGCAATTGCCGGAGGTGTTAACAGCGTTGAAGGAACAAAAGCAATGGTAAGATCAACCCAGGAGGTGACCAAAGAAGAGTTTTTGGACGCCAAAGGTATTATTGCCGGTTCGCCAGTCTATTTTGGTGGAATGGCAGCGGAACTCAAAAAAGTATTCGATGATTTTGTTAGCCTCAGAAAGAAAACCGAAGGAAAAGTTGGTGCTGCTTTTGCCACTGCCGCCAATGCAAGCGGTGGAAAAGAAACAACCATGCTATCCATCCATCAGTCTTTCTTGATCTATGGAATGGTCATTACGGGCGACCCTCTTCATGCCACCGGGCATTATGGAACCTCTTGTGTGGGATCGCCCGATGAAAAAACAAAGGAAAACGGTGCCAAATTAGGAATCAGGACAGCAGAATTGGTTCAAAAGATTTTTGGATAAATACTCTCTCACAGGTATAAACAAGTATTTCATTGTTACATAGTGCTTGCAAGAAAACGCCAGTTGCTGCGTTGGTCTCGCCTTCAAGACAGTCGGTTACGAAAAGTAAACTCCTGTTTTTCAGTCACCGCCCGCCTTGCACCCGACACTTTCTTTATCAAGCACAGATAAAATTGTGAGTTTTCTTGCTAACACTACATACGGCCGCCTGACAAGTAAAAATGCTTCTTTTGTGAATCAATAAGAAATGCCTTGCTGAGAAAAAATAATTCTGCAAATTGAACATGAGAACGCTTTTTTTTGAGATGCGTTTCAACCTAAACGCAAATAACCCTTCCAACATTTGCCTTGCCTGCACGTTTTATAATTGTAAAGGTTTATTTCTAAAAACCAATCATTAAATTGTGGAGGATAACCCATGAAAAAGAACCATTCAAATATAAAATGCAGTACCTATGGTGTAAAAAATCATTTGATTTTTCAATTTATGAAACCCTTTACCAGTAAAGTATTACCTGGTATTATTCTTCTGCTTATTTCTTTTCAGATTCAGGCTTCATCACCCCCTGATACACTCGACCTGGAAAACTCGCATTCCTCTGATTCCACCGAGTACGAGTTGATCATCATGGATCCGGGATTTAATGTCTGGTTTTATGCCAATGCCATGCCCGAAAGTTTTTATGAGCAGTCATATTTGGAAAACTGGAACGAGCGCCTGGTTATTCAATGGAACAATGCCTTAATGACAGGTGGCAGATTTAATTGTCAACCCGAAACCTACCTGGACTACGACTCCAACATCGACTATGGAAAAAAACTCAACTACGAATTGTTTTACTATTTCTTTTACATGCACCGTCAGTGCGGCATTTTTTCAAATGTACCAGGAAGATGGAGATAACTGCCTGTTTTTCATTTTTCATTTAAATTCTTTTTGAGGATAAAGGACTGCAAAAGAGGTTGAGATTTGCATCTTCAGAGGTGCAGCGGAGAATCATCTTTCACTAACCTATATTTCCAAATATAAAGATTATGTCAACATGCTGCCCCTTATGCTGAGTTGTTTACGCATGGAAATACTGTTGATCTTCCTGATATTGGGGAGCAGGTAGATGATCGTGATTTTATCTTCTTTTATTTCTAGCGGTTTGGGGGATTTCCGGTCTGAAAAACTTTTTATTTACTCCAAAATATTCTATAAATATTGGAAAAATAGTACAAAACCTTGTTGTAAATATCTTATTTGCTCACGTAATCAGATATCTGCAAAATAGGATTGCTGGTCTTGCCTGTATCGTGATAAACCCACTTATAATGAAATATTTTCCAAACTGGAAACAATACATTTTTTCACCAAAATATTTTTTTTTACGAAAACCTGTTACCAGAAAAAATGATCAAAATAATCAACCCTCTGTACGATCTTGTTTTTAAATACCTGATGGATAAAGAACAAATTGCCAAAATCGTTCTTTCCATCATTTTAAGCGAAAAAGAAGTAAGTCTGCAAAGCAGACCACGGGAAACTGCTATTGTCAGACCCGGAGGTGATAACTTGTATCGCTACGACTATAAAGCCATTATTGAGCAGAACAACAGTGAACATACCACCGTATTAATAGAATTGCAAAAATATACACCTGGCATGACAGAATAATGAAAAGGCCAAACCCTTGGAAAACAACCTGAATATCTTATCCTACAAAAAATAAAACCAACATGGATAGATCGCCATACCTTTGGTTGCTTTCCTGTTACAGAAAGGTTATGTCCAGTCAAAGAAAAAAACGTCAAGAGAAATCTTAAAACTATAGAATTTGTAAATGAAAAAACAAAGATTCACAACAGGGGTAACCAGAAAAGCATTGAAGTTATTACCATACCCGAAACGAAGTCAATAATAGAAAAATGGTGTCAGTTCAAAAATGACCCTGACAACTATATTTTCCCAGTTTTCGAGAAAGAAGACACGGAATTAATCAAACGTACCAAGATGATACAACTGGTTAAAACCACCAAAAAATATTTGAAAAGACTTTGACAGGAACTGCAATTGCCGCAGGTCATAACTACCTATCACGCCCGGCACTCCTTTGCAAGCACCCTAAAAGAAAGTGGGGCACCTGTCGAGTTTATCTCTGAAGCACTGGGCCAAGCCAACCAGCAAACCACAGAAAGTTACCTGAAATCATTTAGTAAAACGTATAAGAAAAAGTGTGTAGACATGTTGAGAAGTAAAAATAATAATTCCTGACCACACTCCTATCTTTAAAGATTTTTAAATATATTAGCTGCTAAAATCTTTATCAAAAAAACGGGAGAAATGACAGCACAAGCAGCAGAAACATTCATTTACCAGGGAAAAAGTTTCATCTTGTTTACAGAACCCCTTGAACAATTCCTTGAAGGATTAGATGCAAAGCCAATGATTATTGCTCTCAGCACTACCTGCTGGAATCAGGTTACCAGATCACCGACCTTATCTCACCAAAGCTTGAATATAGATCAAACGACAGGGCTGTGCCTGGTTATGTGGTGGTTTCAAAATATGATGTGAAGAGATTTCAGAAAAAGAATTATCTTTTACAATAAAGCATTTTGTATTCAATTATTTATAAATCCCGAATTCATGGTCGCAGAGAATAAAAAATTACCCCAATTCTTTTACGATAGCACAGACAAGGATAGCAATTGTGAGCCCTTAATTGATTTTTGGCTTAGTTGGACCCTAAGGTGTGCTGAAGTAAAATATTCTGAGATTAACCCACAATTATATGATAATGCAAGAAGAATCTTATTATTCCTTATTTTTGGGAATAACGATTTAAATGGGAAGTATATATTTAATTGGTTTTAACCTTGTGTAAGATAATTCTCTACTGCTTAATAATAACATTCTGCCAATGCCCACAATCTACGACAACATAGAAGAAATCCTTGCCGATGAGTTAAAGCAAACGCTCACTGAATCAACACGTTCTGATTTTTGTGTTGGATATTTCAATCTGCGCGGATGGAAAACTGTTTCTGATATCATAACCACTTACAATGGCGATGATGATAATTGTTGCAGGTTAATTGTAGGGATGCAGCGTCCTTCACAGGATTTATTGCGTCAGGTACTGGTAAATCAGAAGCAAGGTCTCGTTGATCAGGCTCAGGTTGTTGCCTTAAAAAAAGCTATGGCATTGGAATTCAGGGAACAACTTGCATTTGGAATTCCGAGAAGCGATGATGAAATGGCTCTGCAAGCACTTTCAGATCAGTTGAAAAAAAGAAAAGTACGGGTAAAGCTTTACCTGAGTCATTCCTTGCACGCCAAACTTTATCTTTGCTTCCGTAATGACCGCAAGTCACCGTTGATCGGATATCTTGGCAGTAGCAATCTTACCATGTCAGGCCTTGAAAAACAAGGTGAACTAAATGTGGATGTGGTGGAAAAGGATGCAGCCAACAAACTTGCCGATTGGTTTGAAGACAGGTGGAATGATCGTTTTGCCATTGACATATCCGATGATCTTGCACTTATCATTGACGACAGCTGGGCCGGTGATAAACTCATCCCACCTTACTACATTTACCTTAAGATAGCCTATCACCTTTCGCAGGAAGCTCAAACCGGTGAAAACAATTTCGATATCCCAAAGGAGTTTGCCAATCTGCTTCCATTTCAGAAAAAAGCAGTTACACTTGCTGCACAACATTTATATCATCGAAATGGAGTAATGATTGGCGATGTTGTAGGGTTAGGGAAAACCATGACTGCTTCTGCACTCGCCAAGCTTTTTGAAGAAACATTTGTGATTGAGACATTGATCATTTGCCCGAAAAACCTGGTAAAGATGTGGAAAGACTATGCCCACAAATACCATCTTCGGGCCCACGTTATCAGCATTTCAACCATTAATGACAAATGGCTTGAAAATGAAAGGCGTTACCGGCTTGTAATCATTGATGAAAGCCACAATCTCAGGAACCGCCAGGGTAAAAGATATGGGTTGATTAAGGACTACATAAATTTATGGGAGTCAAAGGTTATTTTGCTAACGGCTACTCCTTATAACAAAACCTACTTCGACCTTTCCAATCAACTTCGACTTTTTGTACCTGAAGAGCAAGACCTCGGTATTTGCCCGGAGTTATACCTTGAAACTATTGGTGGCCAGCATGAGTATATTGCCGAACACCAAAGTAGCCCCTTTAGTATAGCAGCTTTTGAAAAAAGTCATTTTGCCGATGATTGGAGAGAATTACTGAAAATGTTTCTTGTTAGGCGTACCAGATCCTTTATCCGCGATAACTATGCTGAAACTGATGAGAGTAATGGCAGGAAGTATCTCTCATTCGATAATGGAAACCGCTTTTATTTTCCGGATAGAATTCCCAGGAAAATAGAGTTTGATTTCAATGTGGAAGACCCAGATGATATCTATGCTCAACTCTTTTCACAAAATGTTGTAGATACTATCAACGAAATGTCATTGCCACGATATGGATTGGGCCTGTTCATAAATGAAAGCAATACGTCATCAGCAAATGTGAATGAACAATCACAATTGGAAAATCTTACCCGAGCAGGTAAACGTCTTATGGGTTTTTGTCGTACCAATCTTTTCAAAAGACTTGAAAGCAGTGGATATGCCTTTCTCCTCTCATTGGCAAGACACGCTATGCGTAACAGTGTTTATATCCACGCCATTGAGAATGGATTGAACCTCCCGATTGGTGCACAAGAGACTCAGCTAATGGATGAATTTCTTGAAGAACATGATGAAGAACTCAACGAGCTGGGTATGATAAAAATGCACTATAATATCTCGGAATACAGATCGGGTGCAGCGGCCATTTACGAAACCATGCTCAGGCAGCAGCAAAAATACCGGTGGATTTCTCCCCGATTCTTCAAAGCTAACTTGAAAGAAGAGCTTGAAGCCGATATTAAACTCATTTTGGGTATAATCAAAATTGGAAAGGATTGGGATGCAACAGTTGATAAGCAAATAGATGCCCTTGAAAAACTTTGTCAGAAGGACCATAAAGATCAGAAAATCCTTGTCTTTACTCAATTTGCAGATACTGCACGCTACCTGGAAAAAGAACTCGTCAGAAGAGGAGTAAAAGACCTTGAATGTGTAACAGGAGACACCGAAAACCCCACAAATGCAGCCTACCACTTTAGCCCAATAAGTAATCAGGTAAAACTTAACGAAAAGGAGATACGCATTCTGATTACTACTGATGTACTCAGTGAAGGACAAAACCTACAGGATGCGCATATTATCGTAAACTTCGACCTGCCCTGGGCTTTGATACGCTTAATACAAAGAGCAGGACGTGTTGATCGGATTGGCCAGAAATCTCCTGTAATTTACTGCTATTCATTTTTGCCAGCGGAAGGTGTAGAAACTATTATCAATCTCAGAAAAAGACTACAAAACCGAATCCAGGAAAATGCCGAAGTGGTGGGGGCCGACGAAGTATTTTTCGATGGTGACCCCGTTAATATCAGAGACCTGTATAACGAAAAAGCGGGTATTCTGGACGAAGATGATCAGGCTGAAGATGTTGATTTAACTTCACTGGCATATGAAATATGGAATCAGGCAACCAAAGCAAACCCAGCTTTGAAAAAAATCATAATGAATCTGCCCGATGTGGTATATGCCACTAAAGCTATGCCTGACGATGTAATCAATGAAGGAGTTATTACTTACCATAAAACTGCCGCAGGAACCGATGTGCTTACATGGCTCGACGAGAACGGAAACGTTCGGTCTCGAAGCCAGCACAGGATTTTGAAAATTCTTGAATGTGCATTGGATGAACCTGCATTGGAAGCTTTGCCCTTTCACCATTCATTAGTTGAAAAATCGGTCGATTTATCTACGCAGACTCAAAAAACTACAGGCGGGCATTTAGGTAAAAGAACAAGTGTAAGGTACAAAACATACATGCAGCTACAAAGATTATACGAAGAGAATAAAAATACACTTTTTGAAAATGCAGAGCTTAAGAAGGCAATTGATGACATTTACAAATTCCCTATGCAGGAAAATGCAAAATCACTTATCAACCGAAGGTTAAGACTGGGGATATCTGACCAGGAGCTGTCTGATCTGGTTGTAAATCTTCGATCAGAGGGAAGGCTATGTTTAATTGAAGACAGCGAAACAACCAAAAATAAAGTACCACATGTTATTTGTTCAATGGGGTTAAAAGAAATTTAAACATGGAGTCAATTAGCCGTAAACAATTCAACCGATTTATTGAAAAATTTCAGTTCGATCTACTGTTTAACCAGCTGGGTTGGAACGCAATGGATGAAACCTTCCCTAAAAAGGCGGCAGGCCAGACCTTTGAATTCCGACGCATTGCCGAAAAACACGGCTTCGTTGTTTTGGTATGCAGTGGCTGTAATAATGGCGAGATACCCGATGCACAAACCCGCAAAATCATACATACTGAAATAGCAAAACTGCATCATGAACACCTGATTATTTTCCACAACACAAACCTAACCACTCAGCATTGGCAGATGCTGGTGCGTGAAACCAACAAGCCCGTCCGAATTGTAAGTCACAAATACATTGCAGGTCAGCATCCTGAGCTTTTGTACCACAAGCTTTCGGGCGCTTTTTTCACAATGGATGAAGATGAAAATGGAAATCTAACCATTAGTGATGTGGTGCAGCGTATGAAAGAAAATTTTGGGGCGAATGCAGAAAAAATCACCAAAAAATTCTACGCTGATTTTAAGAAGCAGCACACCTTATTTCTTGCATTCATCAGTGGTATTGAAGACGCAATCCCGGATAAAGACAACACCAACAAGCAATGGTATGCTTCCCTTATGCTCAACAGGCTCATGTTTTGTTATTTTATACAGCGAAAAGGGTTTCTGGATCTCGACAAAAATTATCTGCAAAATAAGCTAAGGGCCTGCAAGGAATTAGATGGGAGCAGTAATTTTTACAGCTTCTACAAAAGCTTCCTTCTTGAACTTTTTCATGATGGACTGGGAAAACCCTCCAGCAGCAGAAAAAACAATACACCTGTAGAACTGGGAAGAATTCCTTACCTCAACGGGGGGCTGTTTGATGTACATGAACTGGAACACCAATTCAACCAAATTGAAATTGATGATGATGCTTTTGATAAGATTTTTAACTTTTTCGACCAGTGGGAATGGTATCTTGATACCAGAGAACATGCCGAAGGTAGAACCATAAATCCGGATGTTATTGGGTACATTTTTGAAAAGTACATTAACGACAGAGCATCAATGGGTGCTTATTATACCAAGGAAGATATTACCGATTACATTGGCCGTAATACAATTATCCCCTGGTTGTTTGATGAAGTAGAACGTCACTACAAAACACCATTCCAGACTGGAAGCGAGCTGTGGGAATTTCTAAAAAACAGCGGCGACACTTACATATACGATGCTTTAAAACACGGTGTGCCAAAAGAAGGTGGCCTATTCGACGACCTGCCACAGGAGATAAAAGATGGATTCCAATCCGATCTGGAACAGGAAATTGTGAAAGCCGATAATACCCCACATCTTTGGGAGATACGAAAACCCTGGAACCAGAAAGCTCCGGCTGAAATTGCATTGCCAACTGAAATATACCGTGAGCTTTTAGAACGCAGAAAAAGATATGCTGAAGTACTCACAAAAATTAAAAGCGGTGAAATAAAAAGCATTAACGATTTTATAACCTACAATCTTAACATACGTCAGTTTACACAGGATTTTCTGGAAACCACCACTGACACCAATTTTATAAGGCATTTTTACAAAGCGCTGCAAAGCATCACCATACTGGATCCTACCAGCGGATCGGGTGCGTTTTTGTTTGCCAGCATGAACATTCTTGAACCCCTTTACGAAGTGTGCATACGGCGCATGGAAGAGTTTACTGATGAGCAGCCCGGCAAACACAAATTTTTTGAAGACACCCTGGCACAGGTTTTCACCCCCGCCCACCCCAATCTGCAATACTTTATTTACAAAACCATCATCCTTAACAACCTTTATGGGGTTGATATTATGAAGGAAGCAGTGGAGATAGCCAAACTTCGCCTGTTCCTGAAATTGGTAGCCTGTGTGGATGTGGACACCAAAAAAGACAACTTTGGGCTTGAACCCCTTCCAGATATTGATTTTAACATCCGGGCGGGCAACACATTGGTGGGTTTTGCAAACGAGGCAGAGCTGCTTAAAACCATTGAAACCAAAGAAGGATTTTTTGCCCAGGAAAAACTCGATGAGTTTAAGGAAGAGATGGAATTGGTAAGTAAGGCATTCAAGCATTTCCAAAACAGTCAGTTAATAAATGACCAGGGGAGTGCTGATTTTCGGCAGAGCAAGGTTGAGCTGACCAATAAACTAAAAGCATTAAATAGAAAACTGCATATTTACATGGCTTCCAACTACGGTATTGATGCGAATGCCAAACCCAAAGCCTTTAATGCATGGTTAAATTCGCATCAGCCCTTCCATTGGTTTGCTGAATTCTACCAAATTATTGCTTTAAATGAGGGGTTTGATGTGGTTGTAGGAAACCCACCATATGTTGTATATTCTGAAAAATCGTTGGATTATAAAGTGAGCGGTTATATCTCATATGAATGTAAAGATTTGTATGCTTTTGTGTTGGAAAGAACAATACAATTGATTGGTCTGGAAGGCAAATCAAGTTTTATAATTCCAATGAGTTGCTTTACAGTTGATGGTTTCAAAAGTATCCAGAACTGCTTGCTGGAAAACTATAGCTCAATCCATATAAGTAACTGGTCTGGAGATGCACATCCAGCCAAACTTTTTGAAGGTGTTGATAAGAGACTACATATTATTATTAGCCAAAGAAGTAATATTAATCAAAACTCACAGGCAAATATCTTTGTGACAAAATACATAAAATGGTACGCAGAGGAAAGACAAATTCTTTTTAAAGCTAAAATAATATATCAACCAAATGATGCTAGTATAAGATTTTTTGACTCATCTATCATGAAACTTGGTAGTTCCATAGAGTTAGGTCTTGTCAAAAAAATTAAACATCATAAGTCTGTTGCTTTTTCATTGCTAAGGGATGGTGCCGACTTTGTAATTTACTATACAAGAAAAGTTTCCTTTTTCCTGCAGTTCTTAAATTTTGTACCTGATGTAAAGGATTCTTTTGGGAAAAGAAGGATGCCATCTGAATTAAAGAAACTTCTTTTTAAGGATGCGAAATCAAGAAATATTTCTCTCTTTACAGATGAATCAATAAGCACTGGTTCAAATGC
>CAYMLS010000051.1:0-21557 GCA_964390665.1 uncultured Bacteroidales bacterium
AGCGCCTGGGTAATGTCATAAACACCCCCGTCAGTCGTTAAAATATATTCATCGTAAGCACTATCTCCTACATCGGTTATCAAATCAGCAACCTGATCAACCGTGTATTCATTGGAGGTTTGCGCATGGGAAACAAGATTTGTGAACAAAAACCCCGTTACCAAAAAAGTCATGTATAAAATGACGTTTTTTCGTTTTGTAGAAATTAGATTCATAATATTTGATTTTAGAGTGAAGAAATTAATATTGTGGTTTTGTAAAACCAATTTTTATTCTCTGAGCAAACGGATACCACAAGAGTTTCAACTTTCATGGTAGCAGGGTTATAAACCCATCCGGTATTTGATTCTATAAATCCTGAACCTTTGCAAATTCAGGTTTTCTGTATTACCCATGGATGATAATGCGCAAAGAGGGCATCATGATTTAATAGAAAATTTTAGAAGTGCTAATCCCATCCTCATTCATGAGGCGAAAAATGAAAAGACCATTTTCATTGGCCGGTAAGGAGTTGGAAAAATCACCCGTAACATTGTATTGCTCCATGATGATGCGTCCGGAGGTATCGATAAGTTGAAAATGGTATTGCTGGCTTACATTCTGAGGTTGGATATTTAACGCTCCATTGCTGACGTACCAGTTAAAATTTATTTCTGTTTGATTTCCATTGGTATGAACAGGTACTGTTTCATTTACAATTACCACAACATCATCAGGTTCAGAAATTCGTCCATCTGTATCGCTGGCATAATACCGATACACCCCGCCATAAATACCTTCGGTATAAATGGGAACCGATGAACCGGGTTGCGTTACTTCAGATCTTGCTGCAACATGATTCGATATGGCTTGTTCTATTTCAACAAGATTGGCAACCTCTTCGCCCATTCTGATCAGATAAACATACCCTTCTTTTGTACTTTTGGCCACGCCAAATCCACCCGCATCATTATTGGTAACTATTTCCACCCCCTCCACCAAAGGGCGTTCATCGGGTACAATAAAAGAACTGCTGTTCAATCCGGTTAGCGGCAATCCACCTTCTGAAAGAATATTACCGGCAACAATCGTGATGGCAGATAGCGCAGGAAGTATTCCCAGATCAGGAAAAATGATTTTTACAGTATGGTTATCATGCAATTGAACTTCAAAAGGTTCATCGTTGATCCCTGCTGTGCCGGCAACATCAAAATTATCTGTAATGAGGGTGGCAGGATCTGGTGGAAGATTGAACCTGATCAGAAAAACAGAATCATTTTGTTGTTCAAGTTTGGGAAAAGTAGAAAAAACGATGGTACCATTCAATCGTTGATCGAGTTGTGTTTCGTAGAGCGATTCCGGGAAAATACCGGGTTCGTTATGTCCCACCCAAACGCCATCTGGCCGTCCTGGTCTAGCTCCGGGCAGTTTTTCGCCCATAAACCCAAAGTTGTAGTTTTTGGCCGATGCCCACGGACTTTGACAAACAGAACCACTACCCTGACAGTTCCAGAAAACCTGGTTGGCGCCGGCCCATCCGTGTCCTGAACCCATATTGTCGCGGTCTTGAACATTGATCTGATTGTCGGTGGTGATTTGATCGAACAACGCACCCATGGCCCATCGATGATGAGGTCCGATATCACTATGTGCATTGCTGGCGGTACTTTGGGTAAAAACATTGGGTCCGCATACACGCGAGCCAAGCACATAATCATGCCTTCCTTCAGTGGTTTCACAGTTTTTAAATAAATTGAGCTGCCCCTCGATATAAAAAGAGTATCTGCGACCTCCTGTGATAATGGATTTTGGTTCATAACTTCCGCAATTGAGAACTGAGATCAGTTTGGCATTGCGCTTTACAGCTACACAGGCATAGGCAAAATACCATGATTTCACATCGCGGACCCATCCGTTTTGTACTGCGTTGAATTCTACAGCGGTCCATGCATGATCTTCATCTGTTTCAGAGGTATATTCAGATTTAAATGCCATGTTTTCAACACCAATATTTTCTATCCGATCGAAAGATGCCTTGTAAACCTTACCGCCACCAAAGTTTTCATCCAGGGCCATGACGACTGGATTTCTGAAAAATAAAGTGTCGCCACTGATATGCGTCAATGTTCGTTCAAAATAGAAGTTATAACTCGCCGGGGTCCATTGGTAAACTGGATTATTATCTGGCGGGGGTGGGATCTCATCCATTTTAATGGCAGATATCCATTCCTGTGTTCCCGGACGGTAGATAGCAATCAGATTTCCTGGCTGAAAACCGGAAGCATTCTCAACGACCAGATGCTGTCTGCCAACAGGAACAAAATCTTCTGCCACATCAACACCGGTGTTTGATTGTATCTGCAAAGAAGAATTGTTTCCGGCAACAAGCAGTGAGCGATCATCGGTTCCTGTGGCCCATAAAACTGTTCCCTGGTCATTGTTTCCCTCACCTTTTAAAACAATTCCTGACTGGGTAATGGATAACTGGCCTGCTATCTGATATTCACCAGCTTTCAGCAAAACAGCCCCTCTGAAACCATTGGCGTCGGGCTCAAGGTCATAAAGAGATTCAATGGCTGCCTGAATATGATCTCCATCATCGCCCTCAACAGGCGAAACTTCCACCACAACAGCAATATCAGGAATTTCTTCATCACCATATTTATACCCCACATGGCTAAAATCCGGAATGATGTTTCCTTCTTCATCAGGGGTATATTGCAGTGTACCGCCGTTGCCAAAATAGACAAGTTCAGACGACCACTGGTTCTGTGACCTGGATGTATGAAACATACATCCAAGTAACAAAACCAAAACATAATTTAAAATATACTTCATAATATATGATTTTCAACACTTTGTAAAAACGAAAAATAAGCGAAACCTCATCAGATAACCGACCAGATCAATGCGTGCGCAGTAATTTACCACTCTTAACATATGTAGGCGTTTCAATACGATAGATCAAAACATGGTCATTTACTTTTGCTCCGGTATGGCTGGTCATATTCCATGTAATGGTATATTCTCCGGTTGATTGTTCTGTGCTTACCAGATCTTTGATCTTCCTTCCACTTACATCGAAAATTGTAATGTTCACCAAACCTTTTTGCTTCACATGATAATTGATGTTTATTTCCTGGTTGAAGGGATTTGGATAAGCATCCACCAAAACCTCAGGCAAGAGTACCTCCTCTGTATTGGTTTCAATATCAGGGAAGTAATTCAGGTTACCAACAGGAAGTCCACCATCGGCAGCAGTATAAGATTGTGATGATGTGGAGTAGGAAAGGTCAATTTGGTCGGGGAAAAAGCCACCGTCACCACCAACACACCAACTGTCGGGATATGTACCTGCATTGGGGTCAGCATAGTAAAGAGCGACATAAGAGATCTGCGGGTCACACATTGCTTCAAAAGATAAAGGTTCGGTGAAGTACATGTTATCTTCATTCCCTTCTCCAACAGCTTCCACAAGAAGAGGATTTACAAAATCAGGTTGACTAACAGAATCAATCTGATTCCATAAATTGTGTACAGATTCATCCCAGTAAATATTATTATTCTTAATTACATAATTACCATCGTCGTAAATAGTATCCAGGGTGATAACTGAAAACTTCGGTGGGTTTTCGGGTTGAGTTTGCTCTGATGTATGTGCATCGGTATGCCCGAGCATGATCACATTGGCGAAAACGGAATTTTTGACGGTGGCATTTTTAGCATCACCCAGTTGAATTCCACCGTGGCGGCCAACAGTATTCACTGCTGTCAGGTGGTCGATGTACAAATAGTTTACATGGGTATTCATATTCCGGATGATCCTGTCGGAAGAATTGTAAGTTGTTGAATTTTCAATGATCAACGTATCAAGATACATTGCTTCAGGCCGGAGGTCGATAAATCTGCCGTTTCCACCAAAGGCGGTGCGATACCCGAGGTTACCGGCGGTACAATTCCTGATTTGTATGTTCAGGGAATCGGCACGGGCACAAACGGAAGAAGCGCGATCGCCATCAAATGTACAATTGATAAATTCGTATTTGCTACCTGTTCCCCGCAATTCTATCACCCAATGCTGGTAGCCGCCATCAGGCAAATAATTATTCACGGCAATATTTTCAAGCGTCATATCATAATAAGACCTGATATAGTCAAGACCATATGTTCCGTCAGACTTTTGCGATGCCTGTATTTCAGGAAGCAAGCCTTCACCTTCTTCTCCTCTGATGTGCAGTTTGAAATCATAATTTTCAATTTGTTTTCCGAGATAATAGATATGATTCCTCTTCAGTTCAAAAATTACGTTTGGATTGGTCTGTCTTTCTGTAGAATCTGCCAGAATGGTATAATAAAGAGCATTTTCATACTGTGCCGGATCTTCACCTGAAGTGGGATCATAACCGTCTACCTGCACAATACGGGGTTCTTGTGAAAAAGCACCGAGAGTGATCATCATCACTACCAGGGTCATGAAAGATGTGTAATAATTTTTCATCGTAAAATGGTTTAGAAAGTAAATAATTGATTTGATTTAATTAAAATGTATACCGGAGGCCGAGATCTATCGTTCTTCCATACCGGTTTTCTGATGTAACATATTGAGGTTTCCAGGTATACCTGCGTTCGCTTTCTGCAGTTATATTGGCAAAAGTTGCCATGAGCATAAGGTTATCTCCAATTTTCTGGGAAATACTGGCATCAAACCGAAGATGATCATCCACATATGAATAGAAATATTCTGTAGTTTCTGAGTTTCCACGGCTACTGAAACCGGTAAGATAAGCGGCCTGGTAGACAGTGGATACCCTGATTGAAAATCCTCCGATATCATAACCAAGGGAAAGGTTACTGATCCAGTCTACCTGATTGGGTAAACTGGTGGCATTACTTTCATAGAAGGATGAATCGGGCAGGAAAACATTGCGACGGAGAACAGGATCATAGTACTCATAAGGTTGATAAGTAAAAGAAAACGTTTCCGACCATAGCCTGGTTGCATTCAGATTGAGGACAATCCCATTGAAAGGTGCTGGCAGGTAGCTAAAGTTGGTTTGCAAATCCATTTCAATCCCGAATACTTTTGAATCATCAAAATTGAGGTAGTCTTCATTAACGTCATAAACCTGTTCGGGATATCCCAATTCTACCGCTTCTTCTTTACCCATCCTTCGGGTGGTTTTGGTGAAATAGTTGTCAAACTCTTTATAAAAGGCACCCACTGTAAGCAATCCGAGTTTGTTGGTAAAAAACGACATATTGTAGTCGTAGTTCCATGCTACGGCATGATGCAACCGGGTATTGCTTTTATTGATAACCGCATCCTGAATATTGAGATTTACACGTGGGGCAAGCATGTTATAAGCAGGACGGGCAATGGTGCGGGCAGCAGACATTCTTATATCAAACCATTCAAAGGGTTTGATCTTCAGGTGTGCGCTGGGCAAAAGCTCTCCGTAATTTTGTTCAGAAGACTGGTCTTTTACCTGTCCTGACTCCCCATGTAAATCAATATCTGAATAAAAACCCGAATACGTATTATCGGATTGCTCATAACGGATACCCGGAATAAAAGTAATGATGCGCCCAAAATTCAGTTTGGTCATCACATATCCGGCGTAAACTTTTTCATGTGCCTTGTATTTCAGATATTCTTCATTGTAAACAGGATTTAACTCGTCTTGCTGGTGGGTCTGCCATTGATCTACCTTGTCGAAATCAAATGCCGGGTATATATCATAATCTCCATTCCAAATTTCATTTCCACTACCAACCTGAACAAAGTTACTAAGACTTATTTTGTCGTAAATGGTATATTGCATGTCATAAGGCCAGTTATCAACAGCTCTGTTGATATAGTTCTGATCGAGATAATACCAAAAAACCAATTGGTGATTATGATCATAAATACGATCATCGGTAGTCAGTTTACCTCCGATTTTTAAAAATCCAGAAGTTGAGTTGCCCAGCGTGAAGTCGTATTTCAGATCGAGTGCAGCCTGCAAATTATTATGTTCATTCCATGCAGGTGAGAAATAGTATTTTTCCAATTGGGCATCAGCAAAATTCTCAATCCGCTTTGCATTGAGTGCTTCGGGGTTGTCTTCCATCGGAGAACTCTCAACCCCATCATACTGAACAATATCGAGGGATACATCATAAGGTTTATCATTGACCGTTCTGCTGCGGGATAAGCGCCACTCTGCCTCAATTCCGGCAAACCTTTGCTGACCTGATAAAAGACCCTGCAGAACTGACATGGTACCATTGCTGGAGGTAGGGCGATGCATGATCCTGCCGGCATTCTCAAGGGAATTAACGGATAAGAATCTATCTGTGCCGCGCCCACTATATAGTCCTTGTGCCATGATATATCCGCTTGAATAATCATAGTCAAACTGTGCACTCCCCCCATAGCGTTGTATCATTTTATTCTCATCGGTAATATTCAGGCGGGATACCAATACCTCTCCCACATCAATATTATTTTTATTCCATCCAACATTGATCCGTTCAGAACTCCTGTTGGTATTTTCATAATTGGCTTTGAAGATCACACCCAGTTTTTGATCAAAAAACCGCCTGCTAAAATTCAATGATCCTTTATAATTACCCAGTTCTGATTTCAGACTGTTGTATCCACCATACATCCTGACCTCTGTTACCGGAATATCGGATGCTTTGATCACACCTAAATTGATCACACCGCCGATAAAATCACCATCCATATCGGCAGTTGGCGATTTAAATAACTCGATATTGGAAAGTAATTCGGGAGACAACATACTCAAATCCACGGATCTGTCTCCTGAAGAGCTGGAAGGCAGTTTAACACCATTGATGGTTACCGAGGTAAGGTCAGGACTTAAACCACGCACAACCACTTTGGAAGCTTCTCCCCCACTGCGCTGCACACTCACACCCGGCAGGCGTCCGATCGCCTCGGCAGCATTTACATCGGGCAACTCTCTTATTTTATCCAATGAAACAACATTGGTCAAAGCATCAGAATTCAATTGCCGGTTAATAGCCGCCCGCTGCCCCATCATCTGTGCTGAAACAATCACTTCAGACAATCCAACAGCATCAACATTGATGGATACATTCAATTCAGTTTCGCTTCCGGCAACGATTGCGGATTCAACACTTTTGCTTTTATAACCAATGTAAGAAACAATGAATGTATACTCTCCGGAAGGAATATTCATGATGCGAAATGAACCATCAATACCGGTAACAGTACCTGTAGACTTTCCATCAATAACAATTGTAGCACCCGGCAGGGGTTCATTGTTAGATTCGTCGGTAATAACACCAAAAACAGAACCAGTGCCTTGCGAAAAACCAGCAAAGCCAAATATTAATAAGAAAACAAGTTGTAAAAAAACAGATCGCATGATAATATTACTCATAACTACTAAAGATTTAAGGTGTGCTAGGCGATTAATAAAAACAAAAAGATAATCAGTGATATGATCAGTATGATACCAATGATCACTTCGGGTAATACTTTTAGATTATAATTTTTTAATTTCAATCGATTGAACATCATTTATTTTTTTCGTGTTGACAAGTCAAATATAAACCCAATGCTAAGGGGATACAATAAAACACGTTGCAAAAAATACCGTTACGGCTGCAAATGATGTAAAATCGGTTGCAAAATTTCACGCAGGTTGCATGAAAAGTCAGGAAAGAGATTTTGAAGTTGCTTTTTTGCTGAATTCTTTCGGGGTATATCCGGTAAATTTTTTAAAGGTGGATATGAAATGAGAATTGCTGTTGAATCCTGCTCTTAAGCTTACTTCATTAACATTGAACTCACCCTCTATTAATAACTTTTTGGCCAACTTAATTCTTTCTGCTCTGATGTAATCGCTGGGCGTATTATCTGTAATGGCTTTAAATTTCCGAAACAACTGGCACCTGCTCATTCCCAGTGAATTTCCCAGATCTTCTACAGAAAACTGGTAATCAGAGATGTTTTCCAGAACTGTTTTTTCAACCCTTTCGAAGAAAATTTTATCAGATTTGTTTACAGCAACTTCTGAGGGCTGTGTGTCAAAGTTATTGGCAAACCTTTTACGCAGCAGATTTCGCTGTTTCAACAGGTTTTGTATTTGTGCATCAATAAAATGCAAATCAAACGGTTTCTCAACATAGGCATCAGCACCGTTTTCCATTCCTTCTATTTTGTGTTCTACTGCGGTCCTGGCGGTAAGCAATATTACAGGGATATGACTTGTTATAAAACCGGATTTAACGGTTTTACACAGGGATACACCATCCATGCGTGGCATCATGATATCTGAAATAATCAGATCGGGCATCGATTCATTGATGATATCAAGTGCTTCAAGTCCATCACCGGCTTCTAAAATCTGATAATCGTCAAGGTGGGTTTTTAAAAATTTTCTTAATTCAATATTATCCTCCACCAACAATACTTTGGTCTTTTTCGTTTTTACCTTTTCGGTATTTTCTTCTGCTTCCTGCTGATCAATGTCAGTCTTTTCGGATGAAGATTTTATGGCATAATGGAAACCATCAAATTCACGCAAAGAATCTTCAGGGAAGGCTTCTTTGCTAACGGGCACAGTAACGGTAAAAACCGTTTCAATTCCGGGGTCGCTTTTCACACTTATCTCTCCACCATGCAATTTAATAAGGCTTTGCGAAAATGCCAGTCCAATACCTGTACCATTATACTCACCAAAATCATGGTTATCCGTGTAAAAACGTTCAAATATTTTATGAATTTTTTCCTGCTTAATTCCTACGCCATGATCGATCACTTTAATGATGGCTTTGTTGTTCAGTTCCAGCAATACTTCTATTGTTGACCGGGAGTGAGAGAATTTAATGGCATTTGACAAAAGGTTAAAAACAACGCTATCGATAACGTCCTGATCAAACCATTGCAGTTTACCCTGGCGATCAGCACGAACCTGATAATCGATGTGAATAGATTTTTCTTTGGCATAATCCTCAAAACCATTGACGATTTCCTGAATAAACAAGGCAAGATCGTCCTGCCTGATCTTTAGATTGTATTGCTGGTTCTCTATCTTTGTAAAATCCATCAACTGCCTGATCAGGCGCAGCAATCGTATTACGTTCTTATTCATACCTTTAAATAAGTCCTTTCTTTGCCTGTTATCCAGCTTTGTTTCTCTGATCAGTTTATCCAGAGGTGCTGCGATCAAAGTAAGCGGGGTTCTGAACTCATGCGAAATATTGGTAAAAAACCGCAATTTCATCTGATTGATCTGTTCGGATCTTTCATGTTCTCTTCGCTCCTGCTCAAGAAGTCTTTCCTGTTCTATACGTTTAACAATAAAATAATACATACTTAATACCAGCGTACCAATGAAAACAATGTAAAGGGCATACGCCCAGTTTGATTTCCATGGTGGGGGGGCAATGGATAATTGAACAGATCTGCTTTCAGGGTTACCTGTTTCGTGATCATTCATCACTTCTACCTGAAACACATAATCACCGGGATTGATGTTGGTATAGGTAGCAACAGATTTTGAACCGGCTTCAATCCAGTCTTCGTCATAACCAGTCAGTTTGTAGCGATAATTCTTTCTGTTGGTTGAGTTATAATTTAACCCTACAAATTCAAAGGTAAAGTCAGCCTGGTTATATTTTAAATCAATGTGGCTGGTTCGATTGATATGTTCTCGAAGAGGTGATTCTTTTTCACCAAGGGAAACAGACTTATTTGCGATCTTAAAATCAACAAAATGAATAGGTTGGCTAACATGTTGATCGATGATATGGTCAGGATTGAAAATATTAAAACCATTGGTTCCACCAAACAGCAGTTTTCCGTCATCGGTTTTCAAAGAAACGTAATTCTCAAATTGATTTCCCTGAAGGCCATCTTCCATGTAATAATTCCTGAAGTTTCCGGTAGCAGGGTCAAACCTGGAAAGTCCATTGGAGGTGCTGATCCATATTCTTCCGTTATCATCTATTTCGAGAGCACTTACCTTATTGCCTGGCAAACCATCAGATTCCGTCCATGATTGTATGGTCTGATCATTAACATTCAGTCGGTTAAGTCCTTCATCTGTCCCTATCCACATATGGCCCTGTACATCAAAACGAAGTGCGGTAATGTTGTTACTTGATAATTTCCCGTTGGTATTTTCAACGTTGATCACATCAAATCCACCATCTGAAAATTTCACTAAACCACTGAATTTGCTACACATCCAGAAATCATCACTGTTTTTATCCTGAACAAAACATTTTACAGCCCAATTACCCTCCATTGGCGTGAAAGTGAAGTCATTTTTGTTAAACCGGAATATCTGGCGAAGGCTTGCCACCCAAATTTCACCCGAATGATCTTCGAAAATGGAATAAATACGATTATGCTCCGGGTTGATTTCTCCGTCAACGCTTATTTTGATATTTATGAAAGTCTCGGTTCTCTTGTCAAACAAATCAATTCCTTCACCAAATGTACCAATCATAAGCGTATGTTCATTTAACTGATTGATGGCAAAAACATAATCGCTGCTAATGGAAGGAAGTCCTTCCTGTCTTTTATAATTGATAAACGTGCCAGTTTCCGGGTTAAATTTACTCAAACCTCCCCCCTCTTTTGTTCCAACCCATATCTCCCCCTCATCATCCTGAAAAAAAGATTTAATATCGTTGCTCAGCAATCCATCAGATCTGTAATTTACCTTATAATGATGGAAGGGGTTACGGTTGTGATTGATATAATTAACACCTTTATTGTAGGTACCTAACCAAATGATGTTATTGGAACCAAAGATGCCTGATATGATCCCTTTGCTGTTTAATCCCTGTTGGTCGTAAATATCCGGCTGAATTAAAGATAGTACTTCATCTTTGTCGTTGTATATGTATAACCCTTTGTCGCGGGCAAGAAAATAAAAATTTTGAGCATGATCTTCCAAAACCGTATGAATACGATCAGAATATTCCATAGATTCAAATTGATCCGTAAAATTCAGCAACTTTTCTGTTTTCAGATCAGCCTGGAAAAGCCCCATATGCTCGGTGCTTATCCAGTAAGTACCTCCTGAATCTTTGAATACACTGTTCACATCTTTTATTGGATTGTCCCGAAACAGATGTTTAATCGTTTTATTATCCGGATCAAGCAGATCCACTCCTTCATTGGTACTTATAATAACTCCAAAATCCGGATCAAAAAGCAGATGACTTACACGATCAGAAATCAAGGATTCGGGTTCTCCCGGAAGGTTTCTTATTTGTTCTAAACGTCCGCTTTTTTGATCATAACAGAACAACCCAATGTAAGTACCCATCCAAAGACGGTTATCATCATCAAAGGCAAGGGTGAAAACATTATTGTCAATGGCATTTGGTTGATCCTTGAATTTACGGGTAAAACGATAGGTGGATTTGTCAAAATAACTCATCCCATGTTGGGTTCCTATCCATAAATTGCCGGTGACCGGATCACTTATGATTGAGCGAATGGTATTGTAATGTAAACTGGTGGAATCATCAGGATCATTCCTGAAAACAATAACTTCTTCACCATTATACAGATTTAACCCATCATCGGTACCGAACCAGATAAAACCTTCATCATCCTCATAAATACAGGTTATATGATTAGATGATAATCCTTCATTGTTGGTCAGGTGATCAAAATAAAGAAACTGATGATGTGGCTGCGCTGTTAGATTAACAAGGTTTAACATTAGTACCCCGATAAAAAACATTCGACGGATGATCGAAAAACTTATTCGGGACAGAATGATGCATATGATTTGCAATAATATAGTACGCATAAGCTAAATACAAATTTTGCCTGAAAGAACATAGAATAGGACTAAAAACAAGACGTTTCATGTTGTTAAAAATACAAACAATTGATCAGTCTTTTAAAAAATGATACAATATGTTGTTAGCTAATATAAAGATTTGAATAGACTAAAATTGACAAAAAAACACAATGCAACCTCATTGACATCATTCTGGACTTTCATGATGCAAATTGGATACGCATTCTAAGAGGCATATCCCTAAATCCCGGAAGTGAACAAATTCTATACAGGAAAAAAATAAATTCTTAACCCATAAAAACCACAACTTAACCTTTTTATAAAGATCACCTTTCCAATGCATATAACAAACTAACTGTCAATATATTACGCAGAAACAAAAGATTGTTTTTACAACCTGTATTATATTTTTCCGGACGCTTTTAATATTTGATGAAACGAATATCACATTAAATGATCCAGTATAAAAACAAAAAAAAATAGTTTCTCGCTATTTTTACATCGTTCAGCTCACTAACGAAAATTGTTTCAAAATCGTCAATGATTATTTTTAATATAAAATCCATTAACATGAGATCAATCTCTTATTACTTCTTGTTTTTTGCAGTCTTTCAAATATCTGTGTTCAATGCCTGGTCTGATGAATCTCAGTCAGAAAGGCTTGATCAGGGATGGGAATTTGTAAAAGGCGACCTTGGAGGTGTCTGGGAAGCGCTGCGTATCGAAAACAGTTCCAACCTGCCTGTTTGGAATGAGGTAACACTACCTCACAGTTACAATGCGTCGGATGCTGTTGATCCGGATGTTCCATATTACCAGGGGCCCGGATGGTACCGTACCCTGCTCGACCTGCAAAACCCTTACCCCGATGGACGCATTATTCTCCATTTTGAAGGTGCAGGGCAAAAAACCGATTTATATGTTTTTCAAACCCACATTGGACGTCACGTGGGTGGCTATGATGAGTTTTGGTTCGACATTACCGGTGCAGTGGAGGATTTTCGCAACTCAGACTTTGCAGATATGTATGAGGGAAAAGTCCCCATCGTGATAAGAACGGATAATTCCCGTGATGTGGAGATGATCCCTTCCGACCTGAGCGACTTTAACTTGTATGGTGGCATATACCGCTATCTGAACCTGAACTATGTGCCGGCGGTATCCATTGACATGGTGCACATCAGTTCCAACACAGATCAGCCCTATGAAAGCGCCGACGTAAAAATTAAAACCCGCATCTATAACCCCTACAAACATACAGTACCTGTAGAGGTGAATTTTGAGATAACAGACCCCGAAGGGGAAATAGTTTCTTCGGGCAAAAGTACCCACCTTGCATGGAATGGTTTTGCAGAGATCGGGGATATAATGCTTGATGATCCAGCACTCTGGTCAACAAAAAACCCGGTCTTATACAATTGCGAGGTAAGCATCTCTATGGATGACATAAAACATTCCGTAAACCAAAGTTTTGGAATACGTGATTTTGAATTTATTAAAAACGGACCTTTTTATTTGAACGGAGAGCGTTTGTTCATCAAAGGAACCCATCGACACGAAGACCATGCCGGCGTAGGACCTGCTATGACAGAAGACCTTATGCGGCAGGAGATGCAGATGATGAAAGAGATGGGTGTAAATTTCATTCGCCTTGGCCACTATCAGCAATCGGGAATCATTTTGGATCTGTGCGATGAGTTAGGTATAATGGTTTGGGAAGAGATCCCCTGGTGCAGAGGTGGCCTTGGCGGTGAAATTTTTCGTAAACAGGGCAAAAGGATGCTCACCAATATGATTGAACAGCACTACAACCACCCCTCGGTGATCATCTGGGGGTTGGGCAATGAAAATGACTGGCCCGGCGATTTTGAAACTTTTGATGAACATGAAATACGCGCCTTTATGAAAGAGCTGCACGATCTTTCCCATGACCTTGACAACAGCAGGAAAACAGGAATCCGTCGTGCCGACTTCCTGATGGACGTGATCGATGTTTATTCCCCGTCTGTTTGGGCAGGATGGTATCGCGGCATTTACCAGGACTACAAACCAGCCGCCCTCGACTGGATTCAAACTGTAGACCATTTTTTCCACATGGAATGGGGTGGTGACAGCCACCCGGGCCGGTTTAGCGAAAATCCTGAAAAGGATCTCGGACACATAACCCCCGGCGATGTAGATGAACGCCACGGCGACTACCAAATGACCGGCGGACTGCCCCGGGCATCAAAAGATGGCGACTGGTCTGAATCATACATGGTCAATCTTTTCGACTGGCATCTGAAAGAGATGGAAACCATGCCCGATCTTATCGGGGCAGCGCAATGGCCTTTCAAGGATTTTTCCACGCCCCTGCGACCGGAAAACCCTGTTCCCTATGTTAACCAAAAAGGGGTGGTGCAACGCGATCTCACTCCCAAAGAGAGTTTCTATGTTTTTCAATCCTACTGGACAGAAAAACCCATGGTGCACATATACGGCCATACCTGGACAACACGCTGGGGTGAAAAAAATGAAAGCAAACTGGTGAAAGTATTCTCTAACTGCGAGGAAGCTGAACTATTTGTGAACGGAGAATCTAAAGGAACAAAACAACGTAACAGTCAGGATTTTCCAGCGGCAGGACTGCGCTGGATGGTGAACTACAAAGAAGGAGAAAACCATCTCAGGGTAGTTGCCAAAAAAGATAATGTGGTTGTTGAAGACCAGATCAACGTTAATTATCAGACCGAACCCTGGGGCGAACCGGCAAAACTACTGCTGGAAAAGGTTTCCCAAAAAAATGATACTGCCCTCGTACGGGTTTTGATGTTGGATGAAAACGCTGTATTATGTCTCGATGCAGCCCAGATCGTCAACTTTCACCTTACCGGCGATGGACAACTGATTGACAATTTGGGCACCGCCAAAGAATCGCGCACGGTACAACTGGCCAACGGAAGGGCATCTATACGCGTAAAACTCAATGAAGGCGAATCAACCATTTCAGTGAAAAGCGATGGATTGGAAACCGACCTGCTCTCCCTTTCCGGCCAACAACCCGCTCATAACAGGCAACCCGAACAACTGGGTACATCCAACCTGTTTGAAGTGCCAACTGAAAAAGAAGTGAAGGAGATCATGACCCGCGTGGCCGACTGGCAACTCGACAGTCTGCCTGAACCCAAAATGCGCCCGGGAGGCAACCTGGCATGGTACGAACATTACGACTGGACCAATGCCGCTTTCTATACAGGCGTCATGGCACACTGGCAAACAACCGGCGAAGAAAAATACCTGGAAACCATGATACAGTTTGCCGAAAAATCTGACTGGATGCCAGGAAAAAGACTCCTCCATGCCGATGACCACGTGATAGGACAGGTATATGCCGAGATCTATCTTCATGATGAAAACAAAGCCAACATCGACCCTTTTATCGCCACCTTTGATACCATTATGGATATGCCCTTAAACGGCGAAGAATTGTGGGATTGGTGCGATGCCTTGTACATGGCACCTCCTGCACTTACCCGGTTTTACCGTATTACCGGTGATCAAAAATATCTTGATTTTATGGATAAGATGTGGTGGGAATCAACAGCGCATCTTTACGACCCGGAAGAACAACTCTATTACCGTGATGACCGCTTTAAAATAAAAGCCGACGGATCGGGAAGAAGAGAAAAAAACGGGGAGAAAGTTTTCTGGAGCCGCGGCAACGGTTGGGTAATGGGCGGACTGGCAAGGCTATTGCAGGATTTGCCACAAGACTATCCAACAAGGCAAAAATACGAAGACCTTTTTAAGGAAATGGCCGCCCGCATTGTTGAATTTCAGGGTGGCGACGGACTTTGGCACACCAGCCTGCTCAACCCACAGGGACATGGCGAATCCAGCGGATCAGCATTTTATACTTACGCACTGGCCTGGGGCGTAAACCAGGGACTACTCGATAAAGAGACCTATATGCCTTATGCCCTCAGAGGATGGCATGGATTAACAAACATTGTAAAACCTTCCGGCAAACTGGGATGGACACAACAGATCGGGTATGCACCCGATGATATTCACGAAAATATGTCGGAGGTATACGGTGCAGGAGCTTTTCTGCTGGCTGGAAGTGAGATCATCAAATTCAGTTTTTAACAGGACAAAAAGGACTCTTCATATAAGTTTGGTTTCGTTGATAGATGATGGTGAAGAGCCGCCACTAACGCGGTGGCTCTTTCTTTCTTTGATCAATGATCAAATATCTTCTTAACTTTAACACTCAAAGCAACATCTAACACCTGATCAAATGGAGATGACCGTTAGATTCAGGCAGAAATTCTATTGACAACTGAAAAACGCCCATCACAATGAAAAAAAACTTCATCGCAGCACTGCTATTTTTATTCCCGGCAAGCCTGGTCATTGCCCAAGAACAAGCCCGCACTTCCATCCAGAAAAACGATGCTCCCACATCGGAAAGCTACCAATCCTTCACCTTCAATGGTGCCTGGTGCTGGTTTTCAGATCCACGGGCAGTGTATTACGAAGGCACGCACAAAAGAACCTATGCAGGTTGGGTGGACAATTATGGCGATATCCACATCGGGTATTTTGATCATGAAGCGCTGGAAACGCACACAAAAGTAATTGCCGAAAAGGTGGAAGCCAACGATCATGTAAACCCATCACTCCTTTTTGATGAAGAAGGATATCTGCTGATTTTTTACAACAAACACATGCAGGGGGTACAACCCTTGTATATGACCCGCTCGGTCAAACCGGAAAGCATTGACCAATGGGAGGAAATTCAGGAGATGCATCTGAACGATGAAAACCTGAGCCACATGGGTTCCATGAACCACACCTACACCAACCCTCAAAAATTATCGGCAGAAAATGGGCGGATCTACAATTTCTGGCGCGGTGTTGATGGCAAACCCTCCTGGTCGCACTCCGACGACAACGGTCGAACCTGGACAAAAGGAGACATTTTCTTCATGCCCGATCCTATCTATGGTTTCCGCCGTCCCTATACAAAAGTGTATTCCGATGGCACGGATAAGATTCACATTACGGTTACCGATGGGCATCCGCGCAAAGAAGAAAACAACAACATCTATTATATGTACTATCAGGATGGCAGTTTTTACAAAGCCAACGGCGCCAAAATAAAAGATGTTAGCCAACTGCCCATTCAACCGGCAGAAGCCGACCTGGTGTACGATGCTGCCAAAGGAGATGCCAAAGCCTGGAACTGGGATATCGCTCAGGATGAAGAGGGATACCCGGTGATAGCCTACGCCCGGTTTCCCGATGATGAAAACCATATATACTGCTACGCCCGCTGGGATGGCAAAAAATGGCAAAACCACGACCTTGTCAACGCTGGTGGATGGTTTCCTGAAACCCCCGAAGGCAAAACCGAACCAGAACCCAATTACTCAGGCGGTATGAATATCGACAAGGAAGATCCGAATACCCTGTACCTTTCCGTAAAACGTGATTCTGTTTTTGAAATAGAAAAATGGACCACCCGCAATAGCGGTAGAAGATGGAGCGTGGAAGCCATCACACAAGGTTCTGCGAAAGACAACATACGTCCTTTTGCGATAAGAGGCGCCGGAGAAGAAAATCCCATACAGGTGCTATGGATGCAAAACACCAAATACATTCACTTTGCCGATGCCCGTCGCCTCAGTGAACTTGCAAGACCTTTTTTCGACCGTTTCCAAACCTCCATCAAAATGGATATCCGGTCGCCCAAAATTACCGATGGACTTAATCAAACCGATATTGTTAATATCATGCACCGGGTTGCCGACTGGCAGTTTGCCAACAAAAAGTGGAATATTCATGAACTCGACTGGCACTATGGTGCATTTTATACCGGTGTAAGAACGCTATACGAAACAACCGCTGCCGCCCGCTACAAGGAAGAGCTCATCAACATGGGTGAGGCCTATGAATGGAAACCCAGGGACGATATTTTCCATGCCGACAGACTTTTGATCATCGACATCTGGTCGTGGCTGTACCAAATGGAGAAACATCCGGAAATGATCGATAAATCAAAATGGGCACTGGATATACACCTGGCACGCCGCTATGAGCAGGCCACCGATGTACGTTTTACAGATAACCCATACCGGTTTGAGTGGTGGACATGGTGCGATGCCTTGTATATGGCACCGCCTTCATTTGTAGAAATGTGGAAGATCACCGCAGAAGAGAAATATCTTGATTACATGAACCGGCAATGGTGGGAAACATCCGATTATTTGTATTCACCTGCAGATTCCCTTTATTTTCGCGACGACAGATTTTTTGATAAACGATCAGAAAACGGCACCAAAATATTCTGGTCGAGAGGAAACGGATGGGTGTTGGCCGGTCTGGCAAGAGTCCTGGAAGATCTGCCTGCCGAATACCCACATCGCGAAAAGTTCGTTCAGCAATACCAGGAAATGGCACACAAACTTTTATCGCTTCAGGATGAAGACGGTTTGTGGCGTGTTAGTCTTATCGACCCGGATTACTTAGATATGGGCGAATCGAGTGGCAGCGCTTTTTTCACATTTGCACTGGCGTGGGGCATCAACAATGGGCTCATTGATGCCAAACATCGTCCATCCGTGGAAAAAGCATGGTTGGCCCTCACCAACAATGTAAATAGAGAAGGGCGCCTGGGTTTCGTGCAGCAGGTGGCCGGCGATCCTTATCCGTTTTATGAGCACGAATGGCATGTGTATGCATCGGGCGCTTTTATCATGGCGGGCAGTGAGATGGTAAAGATGACTGAAGGTGAATAAATAGTGCTTGCAAGAAAATGCCAATTGCTGCGTTGGACCCGCCATCAAAACAGTCGATTACGAAAAATAAACTCCTGTTTTTTCAGTCATCGCCCGCCTTGCACTTGACGATTTCTTTATCAAGCACAGATAAAATCTTGAGTTTTCTTGCTAACACCAATTAGGTCAATTCTCTGACCCAGACCTCACCTGACCAGGAATCTGTAAACTCCTGATCCAGTAAGTTGGGAGCAACCGGATAATTATATTGCAAATTCTTGGTTACCTTGAATTTTCTTCCTTCTCCCGGGACGAAGATTCGCAGCACGTATAATAACTCCGAACGGATCCCTAACTCTTCGGCAATTTCTTTTGCATTGCCTCTTGCATACAAGAGTTCCATTGCCTTTTGCTTAAACTCCCGATCGTAATAAGTTCTTTGTTTTGTCGTCATGGCAATTTACTACTTATATTGTAGATTAACTTGCCGTCCAGAATTTTGGGAAATATTCAGTATTTATTGAATTACATAATTATATCGTTCATCCTTATCAAGGGTGAGGGGTAAAATTTCGTCTTTATAGATCAATTTAAAACTCCCACCAGACAATGCTTTGATCACGGCTTTTTTCAGTTTCCCATCTTCCCAGTATATATCTACCAGGTAATTCCCTCTTGCCTTCAATCCTTTCACACTGCCAGATTTCCATTCATCAGGCAATGCCGGCAATAAACGTATGAATCCATCTTCATGTGATTGCAGTAGCATTTCAGCAATGCCAGCTGTAACACCGTAATTCCCATCAATTTGAAACCTATCCGGAGGATGGATATCAAAGAGGTTGTTAGACACCTGCCCTTTTAGCAGTGCATTTACATGTTCCAGTGCCTTATTCCCTTTTAATAATCGAGCATAGAAGTTCACTACCCATGCGCGGCTCCATCCGGTCTGAGCCCCACCCTCTGACAAGCGTCGTTCGAGGGTTTTTTCGGCTGCTTCAAACAAGTCTGGTGTAGATACAGTTATCTGATTTGAAGGGTATAGTGCATATAAATGCGATATGTGACGATGACCTTTTTCTTCTTCCTTATAATCCTCATTCCATTCCTGAATGGTGCCATTGGCCCCGATTTTTATAGGCGGTAATTTATCAAGCGCCACACTGGCCTCATCGGTCAGTTCATTTTCCTGGAGGATATTTTCTGCTTGGAGAACAGCATTTAAAACATCCCGTACAATCTGGATATCAATGGCTGATGCCACAGTGTTTCGCACTGACTTACCTGTTTCCGGATCAATATAGGTGTTTTCAGGAGAATAGGAAGGAGCTGTTACCAATAATCCATCCTTATCTTCTTTCATGAAATCCAAAATAAACCTGGCTGCCCCCCTGATCACAGGATATGCCGTTTCTTTCAGATACGTTGTGTTCTGGGTAAACTGGAAATGTCTCCATAGTGTAAGCGACATCCAGGCTCCTGCTAGTGGAAAACTATAGCCATTTGCAACTTGTGAGTATTCATTTGAACCTGATGGTGTTACCCTACCAAAAGGATTCGTGGCATGAAAGGCGACCCATCCCTCAGAACCAATATACTTTTGGGCAGATTCGCGGCCTTTTTCTGACAGCAGATTCATGAAATTAGAGAGAGGTTCCATCGTTTCATGTAAATGGCAGACATCTGCCGGCCAGTAATTCATTTGAAGATTGATATTGAGATGGTAATCGGATTCCCAGGGAGCCCACATTTCTTCATTCCATATGCCTTGAAGATTAACAGGTAGTACAGCATTAAAGCCAGAGCCGTTCATAAGCAAATATCTTCCATATTGAAACATAACTTGGGTAAGGTAGTTGTCGTTAGGTTTATGTTGCAAATTTCTCAGTCGCTGATCTGTAGGAATCGTATCGTTTTTGAGATTAGAGATATTGAAATTTACCCTGTTATAAACCGAGGAATGCCTTTCAATATGTTCATCTTTTGCTTCTTTATAGGATGCCTTAAGCGCTTTATTCAATATTTCCTTTGATATTTGTTCCGAATTAACGGATCTGTCGAAATTAAGCCTATCCAAATTATAATCTGTAGCTCCGGTAAAAACAAGGGTAAACTCCTTTGCTCCTGAAACCACAATAAAGTTGTCTGTCGTTGTAACTTTACCATCCTCGACTTTTACTGCAAAATGGGCATCAAAGTTCATATGATATCCTCCTTCACCGGATCCTCCGGGATTGTCATCATAGCCATCGGGGTCGTCAAAAATCTGTCCGTCGACATGTAACATATTTTCATCAATTATTTTCACCTGGAAATCTTTCTTCCGATTAAACCATACACTGCAATTCAAAGCCTGGCTGTCTATTGCCGAAACATGTAAAAACAATGCATCATATTCTTCAGAAATAAAAGATTCTCTTTTATACCTTTTACCTTCAATATCATACTCAACATTGCTTACTCCTGTTTCCAGGTTAAGGCTTCTCTTATAATTTGTAGCATTTTCGTGTCCAAATTTGAGGTATAAATCACCCAGGGGTTCGTAAGAGCGAAAGGAGGTGGGTCGCACGGCCAGATTTTTCATAGCATATTCATGTGCTTCATCATATTTACGTTCAAGATTGAGTTTTTGAAATATTTCAAAATGCTTACGTACATCCTCCGGATAAGGATTTTCAGGTTTTCCCGCCCATAAACTTTCTTCGTTCAATTGTATTCTTTCTACGTTTAAATATCCATGAACCATTGCTCCCAATCGTCCATTTCCAAGCGGTAATGCCTCTTTCCAATGAGCGGCAGGTTGCTTATACCATAATTTTTCACGAATTGCTTGTTCTTCTGGCATTTTGTTGCATCCCATCAACAAGATCAAAGTAATAAATATCAATAAGTTAGGTTTAACAATGCTTCTTATAATCATAATTTATTTTTTAGGAATTAAACTGTTTTCTGCAATTATAACTGGAGAATCATAAAGAGGTATTTCTTTAAATACAATTATAAAACTAATCCT
>CAYMLS010000052.1:0-21354 GCA_964390665.1 uncultured Bacteroidales bacterium
AGAATGCTCTTCTCTCAACTGCTTATATTCAGCATATTTCTTAAGTGCTGCTTCATAAAATCTGTTCTTTATATATTCCATTGCAATTTAAATTGATATGTTAATGATAACTTTTACTTTCCTCGACTTTCTGCGTGCTTCATGGTTTTAAATCACAAAACTAATTCAATATATCATGTTAAGGTGATTTTCAAAAAAAAGTTCAATATACAAAAAGCAAATGAACCTCCAACAAATAACTGAAATTATTTGTGTGCAACAAAAACTACCCGTATTGTCAGCACAATACATTTGGTGCAACGGTAATATGAGCAAATTCATCATTTTGTTTTACCTTATAATAATCATCCTGAAACTAAAATTTTCATCGACCACTTAAAATAAAAGCACAATTATTCGTAATTTTAAAGATTTTCCAATCAGAAAGTTCTGTCAACGTATTGGCAACAGAAAATTCGGGCAAGACACCTTTGAGAATATGACTTTCTCAAAGATTTGCAAAAAGGTAGTTTTCCTGCAGACAATAGCCAAAGTAAAGAACTGAATATAACGAAAGCGAAAAAGTATAAATCATATTCAAATGAACAAAAGAGAGATGAAGAGACTCAGAAAAAGTGATGACCGTAAAATATTTGGTGTTTGTGGTGGTTTGGGAGAGTATTTTGACATAGACCCCACCCTTATCCGTATTGCCTTTTTGGTTTCAATTATCATTTTCGGATCCGGTTTGCTTCTGTACCTGATTTTGGCTATTGTAATGCCATCTAAATAATCTTTGCAAGAAAAAACTCACGGTTTTATCGGTGCTTGTTAAAGTAAGCGCCAGGCAATAGGCGGGTGATGACTAAAAAACAGGAGATTCGTTAAAATTAACGAGATAATTGTTTTGAAGGCGAATCCAACGCAGCAATGGGCATTTTCCTGCAAACACGAATTAAAATTAATTTTCAGTATGGAATTTTTATTGATAATTTTAGGATCAATATTGCTGATTCTGGGAATCTGGGGTGCCTTTTTGCCCGCACTGCCAGGGCCCCCCATCAGTTTTGCCGGCATGTTGATTTTTCATTTTACCCATCATTTTCATTTCAGCAACCGTGCACTCATCGTCATTGGTGTTAGCGCTCTGATCATCACCATTCTTGATTATTTTCTACCCATCTGGGGCACCAAATATGTAAAAGGGACAAAATTTGGTGTTTCGGGTGCTACCCTCGGGATGCTGGCAGGCTTATTTTTTCCGCCACTGGGAATTATCATAGGCCCCTTTTTAGGTGCCCTTTTGGCAGAGATCGTAAACGGAACAACCCATAAAAAGGCACTAATGTCGGCATTGGGAAGTTTTATTGGTTTGTTGGCCGGGGTGGGTTTTAAATTTATTTTCTCCATTGTGGTGATCATCTATATCCTATTCCAGATCTGAACTCCCTGTGGGTGATAACAAAATTGCTGAGGGTAATTCTGCTTGCAAATCAGAACATAATCATACCAGCAGGCGATAAGGATTACAGCAATTATTTATTACCTTTGCAAAGTTTTTCCCAAAACCAAAACCCAAAAAAACAGACAATCCTGAAAATAATTGATGAGCGAAAAAGATAATCACATACCACCAGAGAATGAACCGGACAAAAATCAGGACAACATCCCTGATATGCCCGAAGGGGGAGATGAACCAAAACCCACCGAAACTGTCACCAAGATATCCGGAATGTACCAGGATTGGTTTTTGGATTATGCATCTTATGTAATTCTTGAACGTGCAGTACCTGAGATTATCGATGGACTAAAACCTGTTCAGCGCCGCATACTCCATTCTATGAAAGACCTTGATGACGGCAGATACAATAAGGTAGCCAACATCATTGGTCATACCATGAAATATCATCCTCACGGTGATGCCGCCATTGGAGATGCACTGGTGCAACTGGGTCAGAAAGACCTTTTGATTGACACCCAGGGCAACTGGGGGAATATATTGACCGGTGATAGCTCAGCAGCTCCACGGTACATTGAAGCCCGCCTGTCTAAGTTTGCACTGGATGTGGTATTCAATCACAAAACCACCTTCTGGAAAAACTCTTACGATGGCAGAAACAAGGAACCCGTTACATTACCGGTAAAATTTCCACTTCTCCTGGCACAGGGGGTTGAAGGTATTGCCGTAGGGCTGGCATCCAAGATCCTTCCACACAACTTTATTGAATTGATAGATGCTTCCATACGCATCCTCAAAGGAGAAGAAGCAGAAATATTTCCTGATTTCCTGACTGCCGGTCAGGCAGATTTTTCAAGATACAATGACGGACTCAGGGGCGGAAAGGTAAGGATAAGGGCAAAAATCAGTATTCAGGATAAAAAAACCCTTGTTATAAGCGAGATCCCTTACTCCACCACAACAGTAAGTCTGATAGACAGTATTGTAACGGCCAACGACAAGGGTAAAATCAAGATCAAAAAGATTGAAGACAATACAGCACAAAATGTCGAGATTCTTGTGCATCTGGCTCCCAACATCTCCCCCGACCAGGCCATTGATGCCCTGTATGCTTTTACTGATTGTGAAATAAGCATATCGCCCAACTGCTGTGTTATTGAAGGAAACAAACCCAGGTTTTTGGGTGTAAGTGAAGTACTCAAAATCAGTACTGAAAAAACACTTGCCCTCCTCAAAAGAGAACTGGAAATAGAAAGAGATGAACTGTTGGAGCACATTTTGTTTTCGGGCCTGGAAAAAATATTTATTGAAAACAGAATATACCGCGATATAGAAGAGTGCGAAACATGGGAATCGGTTCTGGAAACCATCGATCATGGACTGGAACCTTTCAAAGAGCAGTTTTATCGTACCATTACCCGCGACGACATCATAAAATTAACGGAGATCAAAATTAAAAGGATCTCCAAATTTGACTCCTTCAAGGCTGATGAAGTGCTGAAAGGTTTGGATGACAAACTCGCTAAAGTTAATCACCATCTGGACAACCTGACAGAATTTGCCATTCATTACTTTCTGAAGATCAAAGAAAAATACGGCAAAGGAAGAGAAAGAAAAACAGAAATCCGGAGTTTTGAAAATATTGAAGCCACTAAAGTGGCCGTAGCCAACGAAAAACTCTATGTAAACAGAACCGAGGGTTTTGCAGGCACTTCTCTGAAAAAAGACGAGTTTGTTTGCGAATGCTCCGACATAGATGATATGATCGTATTCAGGGAAGATGGCACTTTTATAGTAACAAAAGTTTCAGAAAAGTCGTTTGTTGGTAAAAATATCATCCATATCGGTATTTTTGAAAGAAATGACGACCGCACCATATACAACATGATCTATCAGGATGGTCCCAGGGGTGCTGCCTACATGAAAAGATTCTATGTAAAAGGGGTTACACGCGACAAGGAATATGATCTTACCAAAGGCACCAAAGGATCTAAAGTACTATATTTTACAGCAAACCCCAATGGAGAGGCAGAGGTTGTTGCAGTGCACCTGAGACATAAACCCAAGCTCAGAAAATCTTTACTAGAGGTGGATTTCAGTGATCTGACCATTAAAGGAAGAAATGCGGGTGGAAACCAGCTGACAAAGCATCAGATCAGAAAAATTGTGTTGAAAGATCAGGGCGTGTCAACCCTTAGCGCATTGAACATATGGTTCGATGAAAATGTACTTAGACTCAATGCCGACAAAAGAGGGAAATACATTGGTGCATTCGAGGGAGAAAATAAGATACTGAGCGTTTTCCCCTCAGGAACTTTCCGTACCACCAGTTTCGACTTGTCAACACATTTTGCGGAGAAACCCCTGCTCATAGAAAAATTCAATCCTGACAGAATCATTACAGCCATTTACCTTGATGGAGAATCAGGTCATTATTATATCAAAAGATTTCATCCTGAGCAGTATGAGAAATTTCAGACTTTTATCAGCGAAAATGAAAAAGCAAACTCATTACCATTTCAACTGCCAAATATCCCATGCTGAAGGTAAAATTTGCCTCTTCAGGAAAAAAACAAAAAACAGAGGAAGAAATTAACATTGACGAATTTATTGGCATCAAGGGATTTAAGGCAAAAGGGAAAAGAGTCAGCACCCATGAAATAGAAGATATGGAATGGATGGAACCTCTTATTGATGAACAACCGATCAAGGAAGAGGTTTATACTGATGATGCTGAAAACGGTCATAAACAAAACAACAAAGAAAGTGAAAACAAAAACACTTCAAATGAAGGACCTGTAAAAAAACACGACGGATACGACACAGAAGGCCCTCAGCAGATCACACTTGATTTTGATTCATAAAAAAGCAATTGAAATAATGGAACAAACAAAAGCCCCTGACAACAAAGTACTTGACATAACAAATGATGTAAAATGGATCGGTATCCTTGACTACGATATTGTTACTTTTGACGTGGTGATGGAGACCAAATACGGAACAACCTACAACAGTTATTTTATCAATGCCGATAAAAAAGCGATTGTGGAAACCAGCAAACTCAAATTCCGGGATACCTACCTGGAGAAAATCAAACAGGTAACCAACCCTGCTGATATCGAGTACATCATCATGAATCATACAGAGCCGGACCATAGTGGTAATCTGGCACATCTGCTTGAATTGGCACCCAATGCCACTGTTGTAGCCAGTCGTTTGGCAATCAATTATCTGAAAGATTTTCTGGGGCGTGATTTTAAACATAGGGTCGTAAAGGACGGAGATACCCTGGATCTGGGTAACAAAACGCTGAGATTTATTTCCGCACCCAACCTTCACTGGCCCGATACCATGTATACATATCTGGAAGAAGAAAAACTGCTTTTCACATGTGACTCTTTTGGATGCCACTATTGCAATCCAAAGATGTATGATGACCAGGTAGAAGAATTTGAAGAAGCTTTTAAGTACTATTTTGATGTGATCCTGAAACCTTTCAGCAAATTTATGCTCAAAGCCATTGAAAAGATACGCCCCCTGGAAATTGAAGCGGTTCTTACGGGTCATGGTCCTTTGCTGCTCACCCAATGGAAAAAATGGGTGGACCTTTCAGAGCAATACGCCCGCGAAGCCTTGCAAACCAACCAGAAAAACAAAGTTTTTGTACCTTATGTATCCGCTTATGCCAACACCGGAAAACTGGCAGAAAAAATTGCCGAAGGCATCAAACAGGCGGGTGATTTTGATGTGGAAGTAGCAGATATTGAAACTATGAACCTGGGCGATATTGATGAAAGAGTGGCACAAAGCAGCGGTATCGTGATCGGCTGCCCCACCATCAACCAAAACATTTTATTACCGGTATACAAATTGTTTGCTGTGATCAGCCCCATCAGAGATAAAGGAAAAATTGCCGGATCTTTTGGTTCTTATGGATGGAGCGGCGAAGCCGCCAAGATCATCAACACAACCCTGTCTAACCTGAAACTCGATCTGCATGGTGAGGGCGTTTTTGTAAAATTCACACCCCACGAAAATGAATACCAGCAATGTATCGATTATGGCAAAGAAATAGGGTTGAAACTGGCAAGTCAGCTAAACTGACATATACCAAATGCCATATTTCAGCGTTACTTAAAGTGAACTATGACTTTAAACCGAATTCATCTCTTCTCATTTCTCATTTTGCTTCTGGCCATGTCATCCTGCATGCCCGGAAAAAAAGCAGCAACTCAATTTATAGAAAAAAGAAGCGATATCTCGGTTATGATCGTACCCCCTCCGCTCACTTTTTATTCTTATTATCCTTTCAATCCTGATTTTGCTGATGAATTTCCAGATCACAATCCCAAAGACCTGGAGGAAAGCTTCTTTTTTAAGGAAAAAAACGATTCACTTATTCAGGAAATCTGCATGCGTTCGCTTGTAAATGAACTCAACGCCTTTGGGCTAAACACATTTACATCTGAATCTTTTGATCTGTTTCTGAACCGTACAGGTGAAAAATACATCTTCACCATTGCTCAATCAGAATTGATTGAATATGACGACTTGAAAACAGAAAGGGCACTGATTGACGATATGCTTTACAGTCAGGATTTTCTGATCAGGCACCTGGAGCAAAACACATGGTTTGAATTTGTGAAGGTGGATGAAAGTTCAGCTACCCCCCCCGCAGGTATGCAGGTATTGTTCAGTACTTTTACCCGTACCGATGAAGTAAATGGCAGGTTCAGATACCGCCCCCTCACTGGAAATGTGTATTATGAATACTCATCTGAAATGCTTAAAAAAGAAGATCTTTATCAGCATGTCCATTTTTCAGGGAAAGAAAATGCCCGTTTTATTTTTGAATTTTTGCTCAATAATTATATCCGTAAAAACTCAGACCCCCTGCTATCACAACCAGCCAGGTTTCGTTACCGCAAAGATACTGACCGTTTGGTAACCATTGACCGCAGGTTAGGTTTTATCATTTTGGATACTCCCTGAATATTTTTTCAACCTTGATCGTTTGATAAAAGAAACCAGATAACTTCTTTGTCATTTTCCAGGATCGATCTCGTGGGTAAAATTTAATTGCAACCTGCCATAGAAATATCATATACTCATCCGGGTGGATGAAATGGTTGGTCATTTCTCAGGTCATCCGATCGGATCTTCAACTATCAAAAAAGGTCTGATGACCATTGTCACCAGACCTTTTAATTTTTAAGACAAACCTATCTGATCAGGCATTGTAACTTGAAGAAGCAGTGGTTCCTCCTCTGCCTGTCCAGTTGGTATGGAAAAATTCTCCGCGGGGTTTGTCAACCCGTTCGTAGGTATGAGCACCAAAATAGTCGCGCTGCGCTTGTAGCAGATTGGCAGGAAGTCTTCCGCAGCGATATCCGTCGTAATACGCCAATGCAGTAGAGAATGCAGGAACGGGGATTCCATAAGTAGCGGCAGTGGCAACCACACGACGCCAGGAAGTATCCGTTTCTTTTATTTTCTGTTTGAAGTAGTTATTGAGCAGGAGATTGGGTAAATCAGGATTTTCATCAAAGGCCGCCTTTATTTTTTCAAGAAATGCCGATCTGATAATACATCCTCCACGCCACATCAAAGCAATGCCACCATAATTCAGATTCCATCCAAATTCTTTGGCTGCTTCGCGCATCAGCACATATCCCTGTGCATAAGAAACGATCTTGGAGGCCAGCAATGCTTTTCTGATATCTTCAATGAATTCCTGCTTATCACCTTTGAAATTTGTATCGGGTCCTGACAAAATTTTGGAGGCTTCTACCCTTTCCTCCTTTTGTGCCGAGAGGCACCTTGAAAATACCGATTCTCCGATGAGGGTAAGCGGAATACCCAGGTCAAGTGCCGTTATGCCAGTCCATTTGCCGGTGCCTTTTTGTCCGGCAGTATCCAGAATCTTTTCCACCATGGGTTCACCATCTTCATCTTTAAAACCAAGTATATCGCGGGTGATTTCAATGAGATAACTATCTAATTCTCCTTCGTTCCACTGATCAAAAACATCATGCATCTCATCATATTCCATACCCAGCAGGTCTTTCATCAGTTGATACGCTTCACAGATCACCTGCATATCGCCATACTCAATACCATTGTGTACCATTTTTACAAAATGTCCGGCACCATTTTCACCCACCCAGTCGCAGCAAGGTGTTCCATCATCTACTTTGGCAGCAATTCCCTGAAAAATATCCTTCACGTGTGGCCATGCGTCAGGTGATCCTCCCGGCATAATAGATGGTCCTTTCAGAGCACCTTCCTCACCACCGGAAACGCCGGTACCGATAAACAACAACCCCTTTTCCTCCAGATAAGCTGCACGGCGGTTTGTATCAGGATAATGCGTATTACCTCCATCAATAATAATATCTCCCTTGTCGAGATAAGGAAGCAGTGTCTCAATAAAGTCATCAACCGGTTTTCCAGCCTTTACCATCAACATTACTTTTCTTGGCGATTTGAGAGAATTGACCAGTTCTTCGATGTTTTGGGTTCCGATAATATTTTTCCCTTTTGCTCTTCCCGAAACAAAATTATCAACCTTTTCAACTGATCTGTTGTAAACAGCTACAGTAAAACCTTTACTTTCCATATTCAAAACAAGGTTCTCGCCCATTACGGCAAGTCCTATCAATCCAATATCAGCTTTCTTTTCCATAAACTTTTGTTTCTTAAATTAAACTTTAGTAAAAAAATAAATATTAATATGTATTCTGTGTACACATCAGTAGTTAGTCGATCCAGAACCCCAATGCTCTGAGCAATCCGGCGCATTGATCTGTTTTATGCTCCATTGTTACCCTGAGTGCTTCCGGTTCCCTTCTGACAGGGTAATTACTTCTATGTTTTTCAAATTTATCAGGTTCCGTTTTTAAAAGAACAGAATCTTTGATGATATCGTAAGCAAAGCGGCTTACTTTGATAAAAATCTCTTCTTCATATGTTTCAGCACAATCCAGCACCATGGATTTTACAGAGGATTTGGGCAGTTTAGAGGGATACCAGTTATGGAAGCCCAAATGAAAAAAATCACTCACAGCATTGACGCTCATGGAGGTTCCTTTTGCTTTTCCATCAACAGAATATCCTGCAATATGAGGTGTGGTCACCAAAGCCATCTCAAGCAACTGCCTGTTAATTTTGGGTTCGTTTTCCCACACATCAATCACTGCACCAGACAAATAACCGTTGTTTAAATATTTGATTAGGGCATGGGTATCTACCACTTCGCCTCTTGATGAGTTGATGATCCAGGCTCCTTCTTTCATGAGCGATAAAAACTGTTCATCCACCAAATGATAAGTTCTGTCTTTATGGAAATTAAGGGGCACATGCAAGGTAATAATATCAGATTCCTGCTGCAAATGAGTAAGACTGGTAAAATCTTTTACTGTTTCACGACGCTGCCTGGGAGGGTCGTAAAGTAAAACATTCATACCCAGCACACGGGCCATGTGTTCTATTTTGGATCCAACATTTCCAACCCCGATAATACCCAGGGTGATATCCCTGAACTTGAAACTTTCACGTTGAATGATTTCAGCCAGGGCAGAAGAAATATATTGTTTTACCGAGGAGGCGTTGCATCCCGGGGCATTGGTCCATGCAATACCTTTTCCATCACAATATTCCGTGTCTATATGATCAAAACCAATGGTTGCCGAGGCAATAAACTTTACGGCAGTACCTTCCAGAAGATCTTTGTTGCACTTTGTACGTGTGCGAACTATGAGGGCATCCGCATCCATCACATCCTCCTTCCTGATTTCAGATCCCGGCAGGTATACCATTTGGCATATTTCATCCAGGGCACCTTTCAGAAACGGAATTTGGCTATCTGCAACAATTTTAATCATACCATAAATACTTAATAATGAATTTTTACCAAAAATACAAATTCAAAAAGAAATGGTACTGTTCCAAACAAACTATTTGTTTAAATTTCAGATATCTCTTACCCGATACCAAACCGTTCCTTACTTGACCATAACCCGAGTGCAGGATTGGAAATAAAAAAGATCTCCTCGCCATCGGGCATGATATTCAGTCCGTCCTGAAGTTGATCAGGATTATAATAATTGTTCATTGCTTTAAGATCTGCATAATTAAAGTTTACCGAGCGGATTTCCTTTTCTGAAATATTTCCCGGGCAATAAGTAATGGTAAACCTGTTTTCCGAAGAACCGTGAATAAGATGGGCAGCGGCACTGAGATTATCTCTCAGATCCTGATTTCGGGCAGTTAATTCAAGGATTTCAGGGGTTGTAAGATATCCGTATTTCCGGATAAGTTTATCAATCTCTTTATCTTCACCAAATTCTTTCAATCCTGGTGCCAGAACCACCAGCTCCCCACCATCTGCAATGGCCATGCGCGTGCGGTAAATACTTTTGTTGCCCAGCCATGTACTTTTAAACTCAGCGGAATCAAGATATACAACAACCTTTTGAAGGGGTTTGTCGAGCAAGGTAAAATTAACCTTTAAAGACAATTCAGCGGCTTTGTAATAACATTCATGGTCATCTCCTATGTAAAGTCCTCTCATGCAAAGTTTTCCTTCGCTGTTTTTGCCTATTACGGTAAGAATGTAAAGTACAGGCATTTCCGAAGCAAATTTTTCGGATGCATAATTGAGAACTTTCCGCACGGGGGAATCCGCCCTGCCCAGTATTCTTTCAATGCCATAGGCTGCTCCCAGGAAATGGCTTTTATTGATGCCCTCTGCTCCGCCTGTTCCAACAAAAACATTTTTATTGTAATTGGCCATCCCGATTACTTCATGGGGAACAACCTGACCGGGAGAGACAATCAGGTCGAAGTTTCCGCTGACCAGAAGTTTATTTACCTGGGCAGGCCAGGGATAATTCACCTTGTTCCCGGAAACTTCACTTACAAAATCAGCCGGTACTTCTCCCAGGGTAAGTATATCTGTTCTCCATTTGTGCTCACGAAACAGAGAATGAGGTACCCCCTGGAACATCAAACTGAGTTCTTTTTCCGTCATGGGAGCATGGGTGCCCAAAGCAGGTAAAATATCGGTAAGTGCCTTCCCGTAATATTCATAGGTCAATTGAGTGAGGTATCCCGCCTGCGAATGAAATCTTGTAAAATCGGGAGGCAATGCCAATACTTTTTTGACATCACCCAGTTTGGCGTATACATCAAAAACCGCCTGCTTTATCTCCTCAGGTGTTAATTCTGTATCTTCTGATCCTCTTGCATAATATAGCATATCATTTTTTTTTAAACATTCCAGGAAGGTTTTTCCGGGAGAAAACTATTAAATTCTTCAATCAATGACTTTTGATAATCACCATCATATTCCAAAGCGTAAAATTTATCCAGTGCTTCTTCATAAAACCTCTTCCATGATTCATTTTCATGCCCCGGATTGATGGGGTAGAACAGTACACCGTTGCTATTAGCAGCTTTGAAGTCTCCTGGTGCATCGCCAATCATCAATATTTTATTATCAGGGTATTTATTTTTAGCACCCAGGGCCAGGTGTTCGGTTTTGGTGCCGTACTCCTGACCTGCAATAATATGCACAAACTTTTCAATATCGTTTTCTTTCCATTCACGCTCTAATGCTTCCACAGGAGTTTGTGAGATCACCATCGAATCAGATTTTTCCACTATTTTCTCAAAAGATTTTCTGGCAAAGGGAAAAGGAACGATGCCATAAACCATTTCGGCAATATCTTCATTGACCGCCAATGACCATTTCAATACTTTGGTGATCATCTCATCATTCACTTTCTCTGCATATGTCTTCAGAGCCGGATTGCCAAGTTTGGTTTCTATCTCAATCCATTTTTCAAGTGGTTTCAGGTCGGGCATGGGAGCACCCAATTCTTTTACTTCGGGTCGTTGACCCAATAATTTAACCGCTTCGAGCAAAGCAAGAAAACGATTGATGCCCCTGGTTTTTGAATACAAATTCACAAATTCCCAGGTCTCCCGGGCATATTTAGAAACCATTTGCAATTCAAAATACTTGATGAAGTTCGGACAAAAACACTCCTTCTGTTTGATCTCCATGGTATCAAAAACACAACCATCCGAATCTATGCCTACAAAAAATTCTTTAGACGGTTTCAAATCCTGTAATTCCTGTTGTAATTTATTCAATTCTGCCATTTTCTTAATTTTAGGGTGATATTTTCATTAAATTATTCTCTATCAATACTTTTAACCTGGAATCAATAGGTTTTTACATCGCTTCCAGTTGGTAATCTTTCAGTTTCTTGTCGGCAAAAACCGGCTGGAACCGGGTGAAACGCTGAATGCCATTGACCATAGGTACAGAAACCCAATCTTCGCCCAACAAGGGCTTGGCGTAGCGGATAAAATCGTCGGTAACATCAGTTTTGCTGGGTGCGATCCAGTGTTTTGGGAAAAATCTTTCAGAAAGTGCCACTTTCTCCAGGGGTACTTTATCGTAGGAAACATTGTAGATAAGGCCAGGTTCCCTCAAAATGGTTGCCATCCATCCATTGCCATGATGCAGGGCAATGTCAACGGCTTTCTGTCCTACTTTATATGCTTCATCCAGATCTACGGTGGAAGCATAGATCATGGTGTCGCGCTGGTCTGTTCCATATACCTGTCCTCTCGCAGCCCCTCTGGCCTTAAGTCCTTTTTCGTTGAGGTAGTTAACAACCGACTGAAATACAGACATTTTACTTGACCCAAAAGAAGTATGACCAAAAGCATCTTTCACTTCTCCGATGCTACCCACGTCAAAACCTTCACTGATGACTACGATGCACCTTCCGTCTTTTACAAGTTGATCGTTCACATTATCTGCCAGTTCATCCAGGGTAAGATTCGCTTCTGTCAGGTATATCTGCAAAGGCATTTCCCTGTTTGGATCAGCAAGGCGTGCAGCAGCAGGGATGTATCCTATTTTCCGTCCCATGGCCTGCAATATCAGCACAGGATCCGCCGGACTGGAACCTTTGTTCTCTTCATTGGCATTTTGCACAATATGCGACCAGTAGCGTGCAACACTGCCATAACCCGGTGTATGATCGATCAGTTGAAATTCACTATCGCCCACATCATTATCAATGGTTTTGGGTACGCCGGTAGCCACCAGTTCTATCCCTTTTTCGGCAGCCAGTTGGCTAACTTTGAAAGCAGTATGCTGGGAGTCATTACCACCAATGTAGAAGAAATAACCAATATCGTGTGCTTTTATGACCTCCATTACACGTTCAAAGTCTTTGGTCTGGTGATCTTTTAATTTGTAACGGCAGGTGCCAATACTGCCGGCAGCAGGTGTATTTCTCAAAAGGGCGATCTCTTCCTCCGGCTGAGCAGTTAAATCAAGCAATTCTTCCTTCAACACACCTTCGATGCCATGCCATCCGCCATAGATCTTACCAAATTTATCAGGAAACATTTTACAAGTATCAATTATTCCCCTCAGTGAATTGTTGATAACAGGTGAGGGGCCTCCTGATTGCGCTATGATTACATTTTTTCCCATATTACAAAGTTTTTTTATATAGTTACAGATTAATTATGATTACACTTACATTATTTTATTCGCCTTGATATTAGGACAACAATAAAGAGTCCAGTAAAAAAAGTATTTGTCCATAAATTTACACGAATTTACACGAATCTAATCTATTGAAATTCAGCAATATAGAACAAAACAAAATTTACACGAATGTCTAAAACAAGTTTTTAGACTTTACTCAATAAAGGAAAAACAAACCTATCAGATCAGGGGTTATGTTTTCCACATCTCAAAATACCCGTTTCCAATCCTCTTATTTCGGCCATACCTTTCAACAAACCGATCGCTGAGTATCCGGGATTTGTTTTTTTCTTCAGATCATCCAAAATCACGTGTCCGTGATCCGCTCTCATGGGTATCCTGTAATCCACTCTGTGATTATCTTTCCGGTTGTTTTGTTCTTTGATCAGGGCACTCACTACGGCAAACATATCCACATCACCTTTTAAATGCCCGGTTTCGAGAAAACTACCATCGGCATATCTTTTCACACTTCTTAAGTGAGCAAAGTGGATATGCGATCCCAACTCTTCGATCATCCTCACCAAATCATTATCAGGCCTTACCCCCAGTGATCCGGTGCATAAAGTAAACCCATTTGCTTTGGATTCACAGGCGTTGATCAAATACCTGAAATCATCTATGGTGCTCACAATTCTGGGCAAACCAAACAATGAGCGTGGCGGATCATCAGGATGGATGGCCATTCTGATGCCAAGATCTTCTGCCACCGGAATCACTCTTTTCAGAAAATACAGCAGGTTTTTCCTGTATTGCTCATTGCTGATATTTTCGTACTCACCAAGGCGGTTTTTAAATGCTTCCAGTGAGTATCCTTCCTGAGAACCAGGCAAACCAGCGATAATATTATGCTGAATCATCTCCTTCTGCTCATCGGAAAATTTCTGGAAAGTATGAAAAGCTTTTTCCAATTCTGCCGGACTGTAATCTTTTTCGGCATTTTTTCTTTTCAGTATAAAAACATCAAAAGCAATAAAATCAACCATTTGAAAAGACAATGCTTTGGCCCTGTCATCCATTTCATGGTCCAGGTTTGTGCGTGTCCAATCAACAACGGGCATAAAATTGTACACAACCGTTTTCACGTCAATGGCAGCAACATTTTTCAGCGAATTGATGTAGTTCTCAATGTAATGATCACGGTCAGGATTTCCCAGTTTTATGCTGTCGTGTACAGGAATACTTTCCACAACCTCCCATTTCAAACCGGTTTGGCGAGGAGGGTGCACAGAATCATCCCATTCAATAATGCGTTTTCTTTCAATAAGTTTATCAAGTTGCCAAACGTCACCGATGGGCACTTCATGCAAAGCATTTACAATTCCGGTGGCTCCCGCCTGCCTTATATCCCAGAGTGACACAGGGTCTTTGGGCCCGTACCATCTCCATGTTTCAATCATTTTTGTCATTTCTTTTTTGGTTTTAATAATAATGTTGTTCAAACAAAAAATTAGTTGTATTGTGGTTGTGATGATCCTTTGTGAGGTTAAACCCCTCCATAAGCGCTAAAACCTCCATCAACAGGAATAACAATCCCCGTGATAAAAGCAGAAAGATCAGAAAGCAAAAACAGCAAAGTACCCGAGATATCTTCAGGATCACCAAATTTACCCATAGGTGTGGATGAAATAATTTTTTGTCCTCTCGGGGTCAGATCACCTGTTTTCTCATCGGTAAGCAAAAACCGGTTTTGGTTGGTAAGGAAGAATCCCGGAGCAATGGCGTTGACTCTGATGCCTGTTTTGCCCAGATGCACGGCTAACCATTCGGTAAAATTATTAATGGCGGATTTGGCTGCAGAATATGCAGGGATCTTGGTAAGAGGTTTGATCGCATTCATAGAGGATATATTGATCACCACACCCTCTCCTTTTTTGATCATATCGGTGGTAAGTACCATGGTGGGAAGCAAAGTTCCCATAAAGTTCAGGTCGAAAACCTGCTGGAAGCCTTCCATTTTCAGTCCGTAAAAAGAGTCTTCCCAGATGTTATCCGCATCGGGGATCAATTCTTCTACTTTGGTGGTCGCTTTGGGAGAATTCCCCCCTGCACCGTTGATCAAAAAATCGATCGGTCCGAAAGCATCATTGATCTGCTCTTTTGCTTTTTCGAGTGAACTCTTATCCAATACATTGGCAGAAATGCCGAGAGATCTTATTCCATGCTCATCCGTCATTTTTTGTGCAACCTTTTGGGCAGATTCCAGGTTAAGATCCAGAATCACCAGGTTAACCCCTACACCCGCAAGCGCCTGCGCCATAGATGTTCCCAATACGCCACCACCTCCGGTGATAACACAGGTTTTATTTTTCAAATGTTTAAAATCCATACATAAATAATTTAAAAATGAGTGTAAAAATCTATATTTTCTTTGGTAATAATATCAATAGGAAGAAACTGGTCTTTGGTGATCTTTTTTTTCATAAAAAGGGCATTAAATAAAATCATTAAACTTTTATATCCCTGATCCATTGGTTTCTGTCCGATCAAAAAACGGATATTTCCTTTTTTAAGATGATCGATATTGGAAGGCAAAAGATCATATCCGATGAGGTGTACATTACGAATACTGTTTTTTTCAAAAAAATCTGCTACCAGAAAGACCTTTGAATTGGTAACAAATACTCCGTGCGCACATGGGTCATCGTGAGCGGATAAAAAACAAGACGACAGTTCTTTCCCCAGTTCATCAACATGCCTGGCTTTCACCTGTATTGATCGCAATGGTCGCGAAGGATTCTCCTGATGAAAATAATGACGAAAACCTTCCTCGCGACTTAAAATATGGGCGTTCCCACTTTTTTCACTGATAATATTCAGAATTAAAATTTCTTTTGACGCATCCAACCCATAATCAAGTAACTGAGCCGCAACCCTGCCACTTTGTTTCGAATCCTGACCAACAAAAGCAAAACTGTCTGCTCCATCAATAAAAGTATTTAAAAAGACAACCGGAATTTTCTTTTGATGGGCCTGTTCAACGTAGGTGCGGGTTTCTTTTCTGAAAAATGGTGTTACGATCATTCCATCAGGTTCACTTTCCAATATCTCTTTGAAAAGGATACTGAAATTATTTCGGTCGTGATAAACAAAATGGTGTTTTTCGAGCGTAATGCCAAAATGCTTTATCTCGTCAAGTGCAACCTGCAAACCTTCATCAGGAATTTTCCAGAATGGATTGTCTGGATCTCCTTTGGGAAGAAGCACGGCAAAGCGCAAAGACTTTTTGGAAGCCAGTGAGCTGGCAACGATATCGGGTTGATAATCCAGTTCCTCAATTATTTGAAGGACTTTCTCACGTGTTTTCTGCGAAACCTCACCCCTGTTATGAATTACACGGTCAACGGTACCGGCAGATACATTCGCTCTTTTCGCTATGTCGGAGATTTTGACCCGTGAGATTTCTTTGTTCATCTGGTTATAATTTGATTAAATAGTGTCAGCAAGAAAACTCCTACTTTTTGTGTCTTTGATAAGAAATCGTCAAAGACAAGGCTTTCGTCTCGTTTTTTCAACGAGAGAGCTCGCTAACACCCTGACTGCATGTTTTACCATGCCGCGAATGATAATCATGCGCGTGTGTGTCAAAATTTTTGTCATGGCTCGGTTCATCTAAAAAAAAATCAAGTTAAAGATTGAACCATTTTTTAAAATCAGGGCAAAGATAAGAAGAATTTTCGAATTCGTGTACGCACACGGAAAATAAATTCAAACATGTGCGTTTTTTTATATTTCTTCAGGAAAGTGAATACAGATGGGCGCTTGAAGCAGATGAAACAGTTTTTTAAGATCATAAAAAAATAAAATTTCAACTTTTAAATGATCATTTAAAATATTATGTGCTATATTTGCACCGCTGAAAAACAAACAGCAAAGCTTCTTTGAAAAAAGTGTTTATAAAGAAGAGCGGAGAGAACAGGCTCGCTGAAGCTCTGGCAACCCACCCTCCCGGGGGAAGGTGCCAAAACCTGCCTTCAATAAAAAGGATTTATAAACTAAAACCAGAAAAATGAAAATCTCTGATCACCCTCATCTTACAAAATCACCTGTATTCAACACACAAAAGTTGAAATCAAAAAGTTTTATTTCCCCCACCAATACTTTCCTTTTTAAAGTACATATGGCTATGCCACGGCCCGGTTGCTGATCAGAAAAATTCTCCGATCAGTTCTCTTTGGGTTCATGACCTCAACCGGGCGATTCCAAACAAGGCACTTTGCAAAACTGGTTTGTAAAGAAAAAACTGTTGTGCCTTGCCTTTTCAATATTAAACTTTACCAAGACATCAGATTACAACATAATCAATTAATTTTCAATTTATTAACTTAAATACATTCATTTATCATGAGTACACACACAAATTTTGAGACGCTTCAACTTCATGCCGGCCAAGTTCCTGACCCCACAACAGGTTCCAGAGCCGTACCCATTTATCAAACGACATCTTATGTTTTCAACAATTCGGAGCATGGTGCTAACCTTTTTGCTCTCAAAGAGTTTGGCAATATATACACCCGTATTATGAATCCTACCACCGATGTATTTGAAAAGCGCATAGCCGCCCTTGAAGGTGGGGTTGCTGCATTGGCGGTATCATCAGGGCAAGCAGCACAGTTTATTGCCTTAAACAACATTTTACAGGCGGGCGACAATTTTGTTTCCACCTCCTTTCTTTATGGCGGCACCTTCAACCAGTTTAAGGTGGCTTTTAAAAGATTGGGCATTGATGTTAGGTTTGCAGGGGGAAATGACCCTTCTACCTTCGAGGCACTCATCGATGAAAAAACCAAAGCTATTTATATTGAAACCATCGGTAATCCAGAGTTCAATATTCCCGACTTTGATGCTTTTGCAGCGCTTGCGCGTAAGCATGATCTGCCGCTTGTCGTAGACAATACATTCGGATGCGGAGGATATCTTTTCCGGCCGTTAGAGCATGGAGCCAACATTGTGGTAGAATCTGCAACCAAATGGATCGGTGGTCATGGAACAAGCATAGGCGGAGTGATTGTAGATGGTGGTAATTACAACTGGGGCAATGGCAAGTTCCCGCAATTCACCGAACCTTCAGAAGGTTATCACGGACTGGTGTTCTGGGATGTTTTTGGAGAAGGTGGTCCTTTTGGCAACATTGCTTTTAGCATACGGGCCCGGGTAGAAGGGTTAAGAGATTTCGGTCCTGCCCTCAGTCCCTTCAATGCATTCCAATTGCTTCAGGGGGTTGAAACGCTCAGCTTGCGTGCTCAAAGACATGCCGACAATGCTCTCGCCCTGGCACAATGGCTGGAAAAACATCCCCAGGTAGAAAAGGTGAACTATCCCGGACTTGAGTCCAATCAATACCATGCATTATCCAAAAAATACCTGAAAAGAGGTTCTGGCGGTGTATTGTCTTTCCTGATCAAAGGAAGCAAGGAAAATGCTATCAAACTCGTGGATAGTTTAGAACTGGTAAGTCATTTGGCCAATGTTGGTGATGCAAAAACGCTGATCATTCAACCATCAGCCACCACACACCAGCAACTTTCTGATGAAGAGCAGATCAAAAGTGGTGTAGTACCCAATCTGCTCAGGGTGTCGGTTGGTTTGGAACATATTGATGACATCAAAGCAGACTTTAAGAAGGCGTTTCAAAATCTTTAAAAACATTCTGATTACTGAAATGTTAATTGCCAATGCAAAGCAAAGTATGTTAAACACGTCCTGATTCAGCAATGCTTTGCAGGAGATAAAGTCTGCACAAATAATTGATGCGAAAACAGTATGATCAGGAGATGGTAATCCTGAAAAGAAGCATACTGCTTTTAATCAACGATATACAAACATACAGGGATCACCCGCAGATGATCTTTGTTAAAAAACAAGGAAAAGGTTGGTGGAAAGATGCTCAATCATCTTCCACTAACCTTCTTCCATAAAAAGAAAAAGAAAGCCATATTAGAAAGAAAAACTTCATAAACAAAAAAAAATGCCCCATCAAAATAATAAACAGATCATAGGATTATTTGGCTTTGGAGTAGTAGGTGAAGGACTGTACCATGTTCTCCAGAAAAGCCATACTACCCAGGCGAGTATTAAAAAGATATGCATCAAACACGCAGAAAAGAAGAGAAGCATACCCGAAAAATTTTTCACACTCAATTCTGAAGATATTCTCAATGACGAAGAGATCAATCTGGTAGTGGAATTGATCGATGATTCGGTAGAAGCATTTCATATTGTGAAAAATGCGCTGCAAAATGGGAAAAGCGTGGTTTCTGGCAATAAAAAAATGCTTGCATTAAATCTTCCGGAATTGTTGGAAATTCAGAAACAGACCGGAGCAGCCCTGCTCTACGACGCATCTGCCTGTGGCAGTATACCGGTCATCAGAAATCTGGAAGAATATTACGACAATGATCTTTTGCTATCCATAACCGGAATTTTAAACGGATCTTCCAATTTTGTGCTATCCAAAGTATTTAACGATAACCTGACCTATGCTGAATCAGTAAAAATAGCACAGGAATCAGGTTTTGCCGAATCAGATCCCAGCCTGGATATGGATGGATGGGATTCGTTGTATAAAATCGTTATACTGGCACTTCACGGCTTTGGCAATTATGTCGAACCTGATCAGATATTTGTTTGTGGAATATCGAACCTCGCCCCCGAAGACATTCGGTTTGCCAAAGAAAAAGGGTACCGGATCAAACTCGTGGCACAGGCAACCAAGATCAACGGGAAAAATTTCAATCTGATGGTGATGCCCAAAATGACCACAAACGATGAATACATTTACAATGTTGAAGATGAGTACAATGGAGTAGTGATCAACGGATCTTTCTATGAAAAACAGTTTATGTTTGGAAAAGGGGCAGGTGCTTTGCCCACAGGAAGTTCAGTGTTGTCAGACATCACAGCCCGCATGCATAACTACCGGTACGAATACAAAAAACGAAAATATTTCACCCCTCCACAGCATACCAACGATGTGGTGGTAAAGGTTTATCTCCGGTTCAGAAATTTGTTAGATTTCAGCCATTTCGAATTTGAAAGTATAGAGGAAAAACTTTCTTCCAAAAACTACAATTATGTAATTGGCAATATCAGGGTTTCTAATTTGCTGAGCATCAAAAAACTCATCCATACCCTGGATGTTTTTCTGGCATTTTTTGAAAGCCCTGAAAACGGATAAAAACAACTCCAAAAGTCTTACAGAAAAAATACTTTTGTAACACTTTATTTATATAACCGGCATCAAATAAAAACAACAAGTCAGCATATATGATTCAACAACAAGCACACAATCTATTCAAAAAATGACCGTACCAGAACATTTAGCAGAGAACAGAACCCCCCGTATCAGTTACGAGTTACTGCCTCCTGTAAAGGGAAGCAGCATTATGAGCATTTTCAATACCCTTGATCAGTTAATGGCATTTCATCCTCCCTTTATCAATATTACTTACCACAGGGAAGAAACCAGTTACATTAAACAACCCGACGGAACAGAAAAAGCCGTCATTGTGCGCAAAAGACCCGGAACAGTTGGTCTGTCGGCCGCCATCAAGGCCAGATATGATGTAGATGTGGTACCCCACATGATTTGCGGCGGTTTTTCGAAACAGGAAACAGAAGATGCATTGATTGAACTTGACTTTTTGGGTATCAACAACCTTTTGGTACTCAGAGGAGATGCGGACAAAAACACCGGACGTTTCGAGCCCAATCCTGCGGGAAACAGATATGCTTCAGAATTGCTGCAACAGATCATGGATATGAACAACGGAAAATACTTTGAACAGTATGTTGATAATCCCAACCATACAAACTTCAGTGTTGGCGTGGCAGGCTATCCCGAAAAGCATGCCGAATCACCCAATGCAGAGGAAGATCTTGATTATCTGAAAAAAAAGGTGGATATTGGTGCCGAATACATTGTAACACAAATGTTTTATGACAACAATGTATTTTTTGACTTTCTGGACAGATGTTATAAAGCAGGAATACGTGTACCCATCATTCCCGGCATAAAACCTATAAGCATCAAAAAGCATTTACAGATACTACCCAGGATTTTTCACCTGAGCATGCCCACTGACCTGATAAAAAAGGTTGAAAACTGCTCAGGCAACGAAGATGTTAATAAAGTGGGAATTGAATGGGCTGTAAGACAAATACAGGAAATATTCGATAACGGATTGCCCCTGATACACATGTACACGATGGGAAGGGCAGAAAATGTAGTGAATATTTCAAAGGCAGTTTTGTAAACCTTTATCAGTTGAAAAGTGGCCTAACTAGTGCTTGCAAGAAAACGCCAATTGCTGCCCAAAATGAAATGTGGGTAAACGTT
>CAYMLS010000053.1:0-21270 GCA_964390665.1 uncultured Bacteroidales bacterium
CCCTCACCCTCAACCTCAACCTCACCCTCACCCTCACCCTCAACCTCACCCTCATCCTCACCCTCATCCTCATCCTCAACCTCAACCTCAACCCTGGTAATCCTGATGCAGTCCTTTTTAAAAGTTCAAAATTTTTGAAAAGGTGTATCTCATTTTAAAAGGGTGGGTAATGGTTGCCAAACGGGTCGTTGTCTTCTCCGTTGTTGCCTTCGCTGTCCTGGTAGTAGATGTCGTCGGAAAGATCGTCGAACTCATTGCAGTAATCGCAATATTCGGGAAAGGGGCATTCTGCGGGTTCGTATTTGCAGAATTCCACATGCACGTGGCCTGAAATGGGGGGTGCGAAATTTTCGTGCCACATATCCCGTAAAAACTGATACCTGCGGTGCAAGGGCAGTTTTGTTGGAAATTCGGGAATGAAATTTTTGATGAGCAACAGGTGCTCCATCACTTCTGCCAGTTGGCTTTTCTGCTTTTCTGATAACCGGCCGGGGGGCGGAAATACAACAGGATCGATGCCGGTAATGTGCGACATGGGTTCTGTTTTGCCAAATACAAAGTTTTCTGCCGACTGTATGATTGTTTCCGCATCCTGGTCGTTTTCATCATCAAACATCAGTTTTTTCTGATATTCTGCTGCCTGACATGTTTCGAGCAGGTCTCCGGTAAGTTGGTCGATATAGTGCTGCATGATCTGTATGTTTTTGAGATGAACCTTTGATTGCCGCTGTTTCTTTTGGTTTCTCTTCTCATCGCTTCCTGTGGGGCAAAAAGTGATTGCAATATAGTGAAAATATTTTTATCTTTTTTGCGTAAATACACGATTATCTGAAATCATTGTAAAAAATGATGTAAGTGAATGGGTGCGATCTTTTCCAGTGGTATTACTGCCTGCGAATATGGGGCAATACCAAATGCCAGGGCGTTATTTTTCTGGTTTTCTCACCCGTTATTTATTATCTTTTATTTTTCACCGCTTTTTGTACTGTCCTTTTGCCATTTTCAAAGATGATGGTTATAAAATAGACACCTGCATCGAGAGAATTGGTATTGATCATGTTTTCCGGATTCTGAACAGAAAACACTGTTTGTCCCAGTGTGTTGTTCATGATGATCTCTTCTACCCGGTGTGCGTTTGCAAAATACAGGTGATCATGAAAAGGGTTGGGGTAAAGGTTGGGTTTTGTTTGTGTGGTGGCATAAGTATTTGTGGGGTCCGAAAACCAGGCCACTGCATCGGTATTTTCTTCCATGATGATGGTGACGGGATTTTCCATGATCTCAGTGCCGTTGATCACCCATTTGTCGAATACCCAACCTTCGGCGGGTGTGGCGGTAAGGGTTTCCGTGGTGTTTTCGGGGATGTAATAGGTTCCCTCTTCCGGCGTTGTGAAACCATTTCCCTCGGCGGATATGCTGAGTTCATATTCCTGCGCAGGGGCAGGGACGATGATGAATTCTGCACTTTGTGTGGTGGCACCGGCATTGTCAGTTGCTTCAATAAAATAGTAAACATTCCCGTTTTCCAGCAAGGGCAATGACAACATCGCGGCATATTCCGCCGGTTGATCTTCAATTTCATTCATGGAAGCAGTGTGATCCTGGTTTCCTGCAGTATTTCCATAGTGCACCAGTGCTTCTTCTATGGTTCCGTCGGCATCTGTAATGGTTGCAAGAAATACCGTGAGGTCTTCTGGTGTGGGGGAAACGGGATGATGTGTCACATATTCAATGACCGGTGGCAAATTGGATTGCTCCATGATGCTCCAGGTAACATTGTCGATGGCAATGCGGGTAGCGCCGTTGGATATCAGTTCTATGGTAAAATTACCTGGTATGCTGATGTCATTGAATTCTGCCATAGCCACCTCATCAGTAACAAGAACGGGTTCTCCCACGGGTTGTCCGTTGATATGAAGGGTAAGTGTACCCCCTGATCCGGAAAATTTTTGCTGGTGTTGGAAAGAAATATCGGAAACACCTCCTTCTATGGTTGCTGATTGCAGATATGGTTCGCCGGCATCCTTCAGACAGATGGCTCTTCCGTCAATGTCAAGGTCGGTGCGCGCTTGTGTGGCATTCCATGCTATGCCGTGGTCGCCTGTCCAGTTGCGGTCGAGGTAGGCACTGTTGTCGGCGGGCATCAGGGTAAAGGTTTCTGTAAAGCTGTTGGAAGGAGTATTATCCTGTACCTCCAGCGTAAAGGTTTGTGTGGTCTGAAAATCGAGGTACATAGCCATGATCTCCACCTGGTGGGTTCCAAGGTTGTCTTCTGCCGGAGTGCCGCTCAGCAAAGCAGTGCCATTGTTTTGATCTTCAAGGTTTAACCATTCCGGCAAGGCAACTGGCAGAAACATGAGTTGACTGCTGTTTTCGCCGTCAACGGTCGCCTCAACACTATAGGCATATTGTTGCCCCACGATAGCGATTGTTGGAGGGGCACTGATAAACAATATTTCCGGTATATCTTCCAGTACTTCAAGGTCGAAAATCTGTTGATCACTGGTCTCTCCGTCGGTTGCTTCCAGGATGATCTCATGTATTCCCACATGAGAACTGCCGGGAGTGCCCGTGAGAGCAGCTGTTCCGTTTTCGCCGCCTGTAAAGGTCAGCCATTCGGGTTTTTGCGGGCAGGTGATGGTTATGTTGCTTCCATTTCCTCCGCTTGCGATGATGTTGTATTCATAGTTGCTGCCTTCCACCACAACCAAAGGGGGATCAGAAGAAAAGGCAACAGGTGAGGTTTCTCCGCCCCATATCTGATTGACAAACTGAGGGTGGTCGATAAATGGATTGCGGTTGTTTTGGTGTGTATAAATGGCATTGTTGCGGTTGATCTCTTTTTGACTGACCGGGTCTGCGGCGTGCCATTCCAGGAGCAGGTTCAACGCCCATCCTGAAAATACCGGGAATGTTGTGCCATCGAGCATGGGAGAGCTCCAGGTGGTGATCACATCTTCGTAACGGGTGGCCATATAAAAATAACCACGGGCAAAATCACCTTTGTACTCATCAATGGGTTCAAAAACGGTGCTGTTGTATCCCGGATAATTGCTTGTGCCAACTTTGGAACCATTCTGTGAAGTCCAGGTAGCATTGCCCACTTCACCAAAAGGATAGTTGCCCCGTTGTCCGTTGACGTATCCGTCGGTAGGAACAATATGAAACAGGTCGGTATACATAGGGTTTGCATCATCAAACCAACTTCTGGGAAAGGAGTGTTCGCGGTTGTAGCACGATCCTTCGCCCGAGTAGTTGCCGCACTGGTCGGATCCAAAGGTGTATTCATAGGGCGGGGTACCCTCAGGAACATCGGAATACATGTCCCATACTTTTCCGTTGGGTTTGGCATCTGTGTCATAAAAGGCAGTCCAGATACCGGCGTAACTTAAAGCATTGTGATTGTCAATGATGTTTTTCAGGGCAGTTTTCAGCTCTGCCCCATCCAGGTTTTGTGCTTCATCGTAATATCCGGCCGGGGGTTGTGCGATCGCCCAAAAAGTTACAAGAAGGAAATATCCGCTGAGGATCAGTTGCTTTGAAAAGGATGAATCTGGATACATTGCTTTGGGTGTTTTTTGATGTTTGTGTGTTTTATGTGTTGATTGTTCGGATGTCTGCGAAAATGAATGCTATTTTTCACAGAAGTTTCAGGCAGCAAAAATGATGTGTTCTTTCGTTTCAAAGAAACGTCCACTCCGAAAATGGGTTTTCGGAGAAATTCGTGCAATTACTGTGCTTTTATTTATCTGATTATCAGGCATAATAATTAGTGTTAATTGGCTTCGCCGAGCTAACGGTTCGTGTAATTTGTGGACAATATACTTTTAAGTGTGGACTCAAAGATATCATTTTATTGGCGAACAGACATCAATTTTGGGGTTGGTTGTGTGTGAATAAAAAAACGCCGGTGGATTGCCGGCGTTAAGGTATTCAATTTCAAGATTTACCTGATGGGAGGTTTTATTCACTGATGGATTTGATCAGTTCTATGATCATATCAATTTCTTCTTCACTAACCTCATCCTGGTAAGATAGCATTTGTCCGGGGCGGTATCCGTCATGGAGATCATATTCGGGTTCGTAAATAGATCTTTTCACATATTCTTCATCAAAAAGTACCGTCCTTTCCTCACCGTCGGTGATCACCGGCACCTCAGTACCCCAGGCATTGGCGAAGGTAGGTCCTACCAGTTCAGATCCATCGAGCGAGTGGCATGCGATACATCCGTTGCGGTCGAGAACCTGTCTGCCCATCATTGCCATGTCAGCACCTTCCGGCACAGCCATGGCCGTGGCCGTGGTGTCTTCGTACCATTCCCAGAATTCTTCCTGCTCCATCACCACTACTTCGCTCAACATGTAGGAGTGCTGCAATCCGCAGTATTCGGTACAAAAAACCGAATAGGTGCCAGTTTTGGTGGATTCAAACCAGGTACGGTTGTTTTCCAGACCAGGTACCATATCTTCTTTTACCCTGAATGCCGGTATATAGAAAGAGTGTAAAACGTCGAGAGAGTTTAGTTTTACAATGATGGCGGTATCTACCGGTACGTAAAGTTTGTCGGATGTACGTCCGTTGTCATAACGAAAGTTGAAACTCCACATTCTTGCTGTAGCTGTAACATTTACCCCTGTTTCCGGTGGTGTTTTCATGGGTATCCATCCCACATAACCGTAGTAAAACATACCCAGAACAAGAAATATGGGTATAATGGTCCAGGTGAGTTCAAGGGTTGTACTGTCTTTGATCTGCTTTGCTTTCGGATTCTTTTTGCGGTGGTAGCGGTAAATGAATATGATGATGGTTGCGCTGATGCTTATCAAAAAGAAAAACGAAATCGCAAGAATAAATATGAATGCGTTGTCAACGCCTTCCACAAATGTTGAAGCTCCTAAAATTAAGTTGTTTATCATGTCTTCCTCTTCTATCTGTATGAATAATCAAAAAATGTAACGTAAAGTACCAGTAAATAAATGACAAATACCAGTGTGGTGAAGATGGCAAAGATCTTGTCGTCGAATTTCAGGTGCATAAACCATATCAGTACAATGGTGGCTTTTACACCGGCAATGATCATTGCCACAAGCGTGTTGAGGGGGCCCATTTCTATGTTGGTTACGGCAACACTGGCAGCAGTAAGTACCAGCAATGCTGCCAATACGAACAAATGGGTTTTGTATTTTACAATATGATGCTGATGTTCTTGCTGTTGACTCATATGTTTGGTTTTAATGGATTAGGTAAAACAGGGGAAACAGGAATATCCAGATCAGGTCTACAAGGTGCCAGTACAAACCGGTGTTTTCCAACCATACAAAATCGGTACTGTGGATCTTGTCCCGGCGGATCTGCTGAATGACATAAATAAATAAACCAACTCCTATGATGATATGCAAAGCATGTATCCCTGACATTACATAGTACAACCCGAAAAACAGGATGGTGCCATGACCCAGTTCTATCAATGCTTCTCCACCAGGATAAAAACCGTATTCTATCTTGGCACCCCATTCAAAATATTTGTTTACAAGAAATACAATGGCGATCACCACCGTAGTACCTAGTAATAGTAGTGCCTGTTTCTTGTTCCCTTTCTGTATGGCAGAAATGGACATGGCAACAGTGGCACTGCTGATCAGCAGGATGACGGTGTTCAGTGTGCCCATAAACACATCCAGCTCTTCGCCTCCCAACTCAAAAGCTACCGGATTGCGGAAGCGGTAAACAGCGTAAACAATAAACAACATGCCGAATAAAAGCAATTCGGTAAAGATAAACAACCACATGCCCAGCTTATCACCCACATCGTCGCGGTGCTCATGTACGGCAGTATGTTTTACATTTTTTTCCATGGATCACATTCATTTATTTGTATTCATAAGGACGTTCGCTAACCTCTGGTATATCTTCCCAGTTTTCAAGGGTGGGTGGGGTATCTGTTTGCCACTCAAGGGTTTTGCCTCCCCAGGGGTTTTTATCGGTCACTTTTACACCGTGGCGGGCAGATCTTATCAGGTTGATAAACACGATCATTAAACCTGCGATCATCATCACGGCGCCCAGCGACGAGATAATGTTGCCTCCGTGAAATTCGGGAAGATAGTCGTAATATCTGCGTGGCATACCCTGAATACCCAGATAAAACATGGGCAGATATAAAGTAAGGTATCCGATAAAGAATACCACCCATCCGGTATTGGCCCAGGTGGCATCATACATCCTTCCAAACATCTTCGGAAACCAGTAATGTACTGCTGCCAGAAATGCATATCCGGTGCCTCCAAAAACAATAAAATGGAAATGGGCGACCACAAAATGGGTGTCGTGAACATGCACATTGGTGGCAAGAGCACCCAGGACAAGCCCTGTTAATCCTCCTATCATAAAAACGAAAATAAACGAGGTGGCCCAGTAAAAAGGTGTTTGCAAAAGGAGGGATCCCTTGTACATGGTCGCCACCCAGTTGAACACTTTAATAGCGGAGGGTATGGCTACCAAAAAGGTGAGGAATGAAAAAGCATACAATGCTCTGCCGCTCATTCCGGAGGTGAACATATGATGCCCCCAGACAAAATAACCAACAAAAGCAATGGCCAAAGAGGATAACACAATGGCTTTGTATCCATAAATACGTTTTTGGGAAAATACGGGCAATATTTCGCTGATCACGCCCATACCGGGTAATATCATGATATAAACCGCCGGGTGTGAATAGATCCAGAAAAGGTGTTGATACAAAATAGGATCTCCCCCTTTGGTAGGATCAAAAATGCCAATACCCAAAAATCTTTCCATCACGGTCAGCAACAGGGTGATGCCAATAACGGGTGTTGCCAGTACCTGGATCCAGGCAGTAGCATAAAGAGTCCAGGGGAAAATGGGCATTTTAAACCAGGTCATCCCGGGAGCACGCAACCGGTGCATCGTTACGATAAAGTTGATACCGGTGAGGATGGACGAGAAACCCAGAATAAACGCACCAAACAAGGCGGGCATGATGTTTACGGGTGTACGGAAACTGTATGGGGCATAGAAAGTCCAGCCTGTATCGGGCCATCCGCCCACAAATTGAGACGAAAGCACGGTTAAGATACCGATCACATAGATCCACCACGAAGCCAGGTTTAGTTTTGGGAAGGCCACATCCTTGGCACCGATCATCAGCGGAAGGAAAAAATTGCCGAATACCGCCGGCAATCCGGGTACTACAATAACAAAGATCATGATAATACCGTGGACGGTAAACATGGCATTGTAGGTTTGCGGCCCCATAATGGTGATACCCGGTGCAATAAGTTCGATCTTCATCAGCAAACCCAGGATGGCTGCTATGGAAAAGAATGCCAGGATGGTGTACAGATATAGCAAACCTACCCGCTTGTGGTCGGTTGATAAGATCCAACCCAGTATTCCTTTGTATTTTCCTTTGTATTCAAGGAAACTTACATGTTTATTATCTGATGTTTCTGACATATTCTAAATTGTTGATTATCGATGTGTTGTTAATTGTTTTTTGCAGTTTCTACCTGTTGTCTTTTGGGTTTTAATACCAAATACAAAAAGATCAGTATGGCAAAGAACAGAATGATGCTGCCTGCTACTTTTGTAATGTTAAATACATAAGACTGCCCCGAGGGATCATAGGAGTAGCAATAAGAAAGTACCCTGCTCATAGAAGGCCCTGACTTTCCCTGTGCTGTTTCCACAACGGCCAGTTTCAGATCCATGGGCAGAAAATAGGTGCCGTGAAGGTAACGCGTGATCTTTCCTTCATCGCTTACAAAGATCATGGCAGAAGAATGCACAAAATCCAATCCCTGACGGCGGTATTTGAATCCTACGGCATCGGTAAGCTTGCGGGAGTTAAGACTGTCGGTGGTGAAAAACTGCCACCCTTCCGGGTCAAAGTCCTTTTCTACAAGCATATGATAGCTGTTCTCGTTGGCCTTCGACAATGTGGTGCCTTCTGTGGGATCAAAACTGATGTTCAGTATCTGATAGTCTTCTCCCAACTCAAGGTCGCTGTTCTGCACCACCTCTGCTATGGAGGTCATAAAGGGGCTGCAGATGCCCGGGCAGCGGTAATAAACGATGGAGAGTACGGTGGGCTTGTCTATCAGCGACATCATGTTTACCTTTTTACCTTCGGTATTGATAATCATAATATCGTCGGGTACATATTCGTCAAGTCTTTCAACAATACCGATTTCCGGTTCGTCTGACTGTGCTATGGCATTTGTACTTATATTCATCATCAGAAGCACCATAAGCATTGTCATGAAAATGAATGATAAATTTCTCATTTTTTGTTTTCCGTTATATTGTTCTTAAAATTTATTTTAATGATGTTGATACATGATGATCTGTTTGCGCAGATATCTTTTGTTGTTTTTAAACGTGATGGTGTAAACTTTCTTCCATATGCGGATGATTTGCCGGGATTAGTGACTGTTTGGTCAGCGCTGTGAAAACCGTTCCGCAATACAATCCTAAATACCCTAAAAACATACCTGCCTCTATGAAACCAAACCTCGGTGGACCATAGCTGCCGGGCATGACCTGTAGAAATAAACTTACGTATAACCCAATGAATAACAATATTGAAATGCTGATGAGTACGGAAGGTTTTTTCCCAAAATCATCGCTCATGACCACAAGAAATGGGATAGCAAAATTAATGATTATTTCAGTATAAAAAAGCACTTGCCACTGACCAAGAAAACGGGGGTTGTAATACTGGGTGATCTCAGGAATATTGGCATACCAACTGATCAGAAACTGCATAAACCATAAATAACCGAATACAATGCTGAAGCGGAAAAGATAACGTGCCAGATCATGGAAATGGGCATCGTTCACCTTTTGGAAATACCCCTGAGAACGTAGGTAAAATAACAACAAAATGACGGCGGCACTGCCATAATACATACTCAGAACCATGTTCCGGAAACCAAAAAGGGTGCTGTACCAGTGCGAATCGATGGTCATGATCCAGTCTTTGCTGGCAAAAGAGAAAAAGATGGCAGCCGCAAAAACGAAAACCTGAGCGTAATACTTGCTTTTGTGATAATACTCCAGATCGGGGTTTTTATCCTGAAGTCGTGCATATTTGCGCAATACAAGACCAATACCAATAAAAAGACTGAAGTAGATCACCATGCGTATCATGAAAAAGGGCACATTGAGAAATGGTTCCTTGTGTGCGATCAGTTTATCTGTTTTGGTAATGCCTTCATGGGCCCATTCATAAATATCGGGCAACCCGAAGTACATCAGCAGCATCAGCAAAGCACCCACGGGCAAAAACGCACCGAGGGAAAGTGGTAACCGGGTGATCAGAGCAGACCATCCCGAATTGGTGACGTACTGCAAGCTATAAAAAAGCAGAGCGCCCACCGACAAAGTAATGAAATAATAGTTGTTGACCAGTATATTCGACCAGGTACGCGAACTATCGGTCAAAAATCCTGTAACTGTTGCAGCGATTCCCACCACAATGAGTATGGCAAACAGTAGGTTGGTGTTTTTCTTGATCGTGAAATTTGTTTCCATTGCTCTGCTTTTACTTCTTATTCTGAATACTATTTTCAATAAAACTGATGATCTGCCAACGCCTTTCAGGGGTTATCAGAGATGCATGGGCACCCATCACACCCCATCCGGCAGAAATCACATGGTAGGATTCTCCTGTGGGTTGGTTAACGATCCTTTCTTCCAGTAAACTTGTGGGGGGTATGGCATATCTGCCACTGGTATAAAGAATACCTTGCCCATCGCCATTCTCACCATGACACTGCAGGCAAAAAATACCGTAATAATGTTTCCCTTCGGCAATAACAGAGGGGGTTATGGCGAGCGGGTTTTCAAGTTCCTGACCCGCTAACTCGCGCCCATCGAAATCTGCTGCGTAGTTGTAAGGTTGCAAATGGCGGGGAATGGTTCCTTCAACGGGTTCACGCATGGTACGTCCGTCTTCCATCGCCGGATTTTCTGAATAGGTTTTGTAATCATATCCGTGTGCCATATCAGGAAAATACTCATAACCTTTATCAACCCGGCTTCTGTCGCACGATGAAAAATAAACCATGGTGAGAACCAGGGTTATCCTTGCAAGGTTGCGTAACTTTTTGTTTGACTTATCGTTCATTTTCAGAAGTTATTTTATGTCTTTTATAATTCTTTTTCTGTAATTTCATCCGCACCGCTTTCTTCCAGCCATTTTTTGATCTCCTCAGGATTGTAGTTCTGGTCCAGCACCAGGAAGAAGTTATCATCTGTTACCGATTTGTCAATAATACTGGTGGGTTTCCCCGGAAAGATCAATGCCCTGCCATGAAAGGTAAGCGTAACCAAAATAGTTGTGAGCAAAATGGTGAAAAGATACATCAGAACCACCATGGGTGGGAAACTGAAAATGGGTTTTCCTCCGTAAACAATGGGATAGTCTATCACCGTGGTGTAATACAAAAAAGAAAACATGGTTACAATGGCAATAAAACCAAACGCAACCGCCGCATAGGGCAGTTTTGAGGGTTTGGTGAATTTTTTCAGGATGCTGTGAGTAGCAAACGGACCATATATATCCAACAGATTTACCTTATGCTCTTTGAGTTTGTCAAGTGCTTTTTCAAGTTTTTGCTCGTCCTTGAATCTGGCAACAATATTTTTTTCTGCCATGGTGTTTTATATTTTTGTATGATGATGTGTTTTCTAATGTTCGATTGCTTTTGTGATGATCATCTTTAATTGCCTTCTTTGCTTGAAGCCTTTACTTCATTGATGGCAATGATGGGTATGTAACGGATAAACATAAGCATTCCACAAATAAAAATCCCAAATGTTCCAACATAAATACCAATGTCTACAAGTGTTGGTGAATATCCGGTCCAGCTAGAGGGCAAAAAGTCTTGCGCCAGCGATGATACAATAATAATAAACCTCTCATACCACATCCCAATGTTTATGATAATGGAAACAATGAAAAGGGTTGCTATATTTCGGCGGGCTTTTTTAAACCAAAATATTTGTGGTGCAATGGCATTACAGAATACCATGATCCAGAATGGCAGGGCATAGGTGCCGGTAGCACGGTTTTTCAGAAAGGTAAACATTTCATACTCAAAACCGGAATACCATGCCACAAACATTTCCGTAACGTATGCCAGACCGATGACCAAACTGCCGAACTTTAGCACATTGGCAATAGAGTCGAGGTGTTGCCTGGTGATGAAATCGGTTATTTTAAATGCCTTCCTCATCAGGATCATGATGGTGAGCACCATGGCAAACCCCGAGAAAATGGCACCTACAAAAAAGTAGGGTGGTAAAATGGTTGTATGCCATCCGGGCAAGATCGATACGGCAAAGTCTAACGCTACAATGGTATGAACCGATATGACCAGAGGGGCAGCGAGCCCACCCAGTATTTTGGTAAGTGATTCGTAGCGGTTGTAAGTAATCATAGATCCATTCCAACCCATACTGAAAAATCCATACAGTGCACGCGATACTTTGTTCTTGGCTCTGTCGCGCATGGTTGCCAGATCGGGTAGCATCCCAAAATACCATAAAGTGATTGACATCAGCATGTAGGTACTGATAGCAAATACATCCCAAAGCAGCGGAGAGTTAAAGTTGACCCAAAGCAATCTTGTATTGGGGTAGGGTAATATAAAGAAAACCAACCATGGACGACCCAGGTGAAGTATTGGAAACAAACCGGCGCAAGCTACTGCAAATACAGTCATGGCTTCTGCTGCACGGTTGATGGATGAAGCCCATTTTTGCCTGAATACCAGAAAGAAGATCGTAAACGCCGTTCCGGCATGTCCGATACCGATCCACCATACAAAATTGATAATGTCCCATCCCCAGCCTACGCTGTTGGTCAACCCCCATGTTCCAATACCAACGGTTACTGTCATGTACATGGCCCATAGCCCGTAAGCAAGGGCAATTGTACCAATGCTCATGCCGATATACCACCATATAGCGGGTTTGGTTTCATTAGGAGAAGTGAGCTGATCGGTGATCTCCCCGTAACTTTTCTGACCACTGAACATGGGCCATCTTATACTACTTGATATCATGCTTCTGTATTTATAAGTGTTTTGTCACTATTCTTTTTCTTTTTGAATGCAAACATTATGTGTTGCTATCTGAGTGCTACCTTGATTTTTCAGGCATTCCTGATCTTTGTCAGATAACCTACCGATGGCAGTGTGTGCAGCTCCTCGAGCAGGTGATAATTGCGCGGATCTTTGATCAGTTGCGCTACGCGGCTGTTCTTATCGTTGACATCGCCAAAAACGATGGCATTTGAAGGACAACTGGCCGCACATGCTGGTACGATATCGCTGTCTTTTAATGCACGGTTTTCGTTTTTTGCCTTGAGTTTGCCCTCCTGGATGCGTTGGATGCAGAAGGAGCATTTTTCCACCACACCTCTTTCTCTTACTGTTACATCGGGGTTGAGTACCATGCGTCCCAGGTCGGTATTCATGTTGTAGTCAAATTTGTTGTTTTGTGCGTACCGGAACCAGTTGAACCTTCTTACTTTGTAAGGGCAGTTGTTGATACAGTATTTGGTACCGATACAGCGGTTGTAAGCGATCTGGTTGATGCCCTGCTGACTGTGGTTGGTTGCCGCTACCGGGCAAACATTTTCGCAGGGGGCATTGTCGCAATGCTGACACATGAGCGGTTGAAAAACAACTCCCGGATTTTCAGTGTCACCGGTGTAGTACCTGTCTATGCGCATCCAGTGCATGATACGGCGGTTGATAACCTCTTCCTTGCCTACTACAGGTACATTGTTTTCTGCCTGGCATGCCACCACACAATTACTGCAACCTGTGCAGGCGTTCAGGTCGACCATCAGCACCCAGTGAGGGCCTGGAAAGTCGATCTCAGGATACAGCGTGCTCATATATTTTTTGTGATAATCCCTGATCTCGTTACCTGCCTTCGGGTTTTCACGATATTTGTCAAGGGTCGACTCTCTTACAATGGCTCTGCCTTCCATGCTGTGGTGGGTTTGCGAGCGGGCAAATTCATGCACAGCTCCGGTATTCTCCACCATTGTTGCACTTCCGCTAAGCTGGTTTCCCGAAAGCAACGGAAACACATTTACGCCAATGTTTTCTCCCCCTTTACCTGCCTCGGTACGTCCGTACCCGAGCGCCATGGATATGCAATCCCTGGCTTGTCCGGGTTGAATCATGGCCGGTATCTCTATGTTGTTGATCTTAATAATGTCTCCGTCTTTGATATTGTTCTCACTTGCAAATGCAGGTGATATGGCGGCAAAGTTGTCCCAGCTGATCTTGGTAACGGGGTCGGGAAGTTCCTGCAACCATGGGTTGTGGGCATGACTTCCGTCGCCCATCGATACGTCTTCGTATAACATATATTCAGTGCCGGTATTTCCACTGAAATTAGATTTTAGCCTGGCAAATGCAGTTTGGATGGCATTGTTGTTGAAACTCCCCATCTCTGTAGATCCTGTTTCCAAATCCAGTACACCTTTTTGCAATGTGTTTACCCAGAATTTTTCAAAATCGCCAGCAAACCCTGAAGTATCATACATATTTTGTTGCCAGTAATTTTTTATGTAAGCATAAAAACTGTTGTTTGCCTCAATCCAGGTGAGCAATGAGGATTGAAACTGCCGGGTTTTAAACAAAGGATGTATGGTGGGCTGTGCAAGAGAAAATTCTCCGTTGCGGGGCGAAGCATCGTTCCAGGATTCAAGATAGTGATGGTCGGGAAGAATATACTGGCATGCCTCGGCGGTCTCATCTTTCTGCACCGCAAAGGAAACAGTAAATTTCGCCTTTTCCATTGCTTTTTTTAATCGCATTGCCTGCGGATGGTTGTAGAGTGGGTTGCACTCGTGGAAAAGGACACCCTCTGTTTCACCGTCTTCCAAAGATTGGATAAGATCATCCATGGCTTTCTGATCACCCATTCCTGTGTTCAGCGGACGACTTACATCGAGTGTGTTGCCGTAGGATGCTGCCATTTGGTTAATGCCGTTGATAAGCATTTGTACATAATCATTGTTATGTCCGCTTACCACAAGCGTTTTTTCCTTGTTGCTGAGGATCCTGTCGGCCAAAACGCTGGTGTCGTAATCAACAGAAGGCGAGCTGATGACAGGAAACCCTGCTTTGGCTGCCATTTCGTTGTACAATGACATGATGATGCGGATCTCTTCACTTGGTTTTACCGGTATTCTCTCATCGGCATTGGCACCGGTTACCGACATGGTGCTTTCAAACTGAATATGTTTCGACATATTGGGGTTGCCTTCCGATACCCTGCGTGTTTCACTGTAGCGTTTGGCGAAGGTGGCAGGTGCCATCCAGGTGGCAAGAAAATCAGCACTGAAACCAACGATCAGATCCGCTTTGTCGAAGCGGTAATCGGGTATGATGGGTTCATCAAAGGTTTCCTGATGGGCTTTTCTGATGGATTCGTAGGAGATGGCATCCCATTGAATATGTTCAATGTTGTTGTATTGATTTTTAAAATCGTTGATCACACTAAGTGTGGAAGGGCTGAGAAGGGTAGGGGTAACCAGGGTTACTTTTTTTTCAGCGGTGTTTGCCTGCCGGAGCATTTGCATGATTTCCTGATCCGCTTTTTCCCATGCCGTCTCGTTACCATTTTTCAGTGCGGTTTTGTATCTTGCACCATCATCGTATAGATTGAGTACCGATGATTGTACCTGTGCAGTGGTTCCGCCTCCCGAAAAAGATGACATTTCATTGCCTTCAATTTTGATGGGACGACCATCGCGGCTTTTCACCAATACGCTGCAATAATGATTTCCTTTGGTGTAAGTAGATGCATACCACGATGCTTTGCCTGGTACCAGTTCTTCGGGTTGCTGTACATAAGGGATCGCCTTTTTTACCGGATTTTCGCAGGCAGCTACTACTGTTGCGGAAAAAAAACTAATGCCACACCACTTCAGAAAATCTCTGCGCGATGCTGCGTTTTCTTTTGATTCGTTGGTTAAAACATCTTTCACTGACTGATCCTGAAGTTCCTTCTCAGGAACATGATCAGGGTGCGTTTCTTCTATGCTTTTCCAGTATTTTTTTTCCATTCTGTATATATTGAATTTTTTAATTCTTGGTTATTTGGGTGATCAATGGCACTTTCAAGTGCCTGATAGATGATTAATAATGACAACTCATGCAATCTTCACCACCCAGATCGGCGGCTTTTACACCGTCAATTTCACCGTTTTTGATTTTTTCATGCAGTTTGTCATACATGTCAAAGTAGGGATTGTCAGTGAAATTTACATCAGTATCTCTGTGGCAGGTAAGACACCAACCCATGGCAAGTGTTTCCTGTTGCTCTACAATGTGCATGGTTTCAACGTCACCATGGCATTCGGTGCAGTCGAGCTGACCGGCATTTACGTGTTGCGAGTGGCTGAAAAAGCTATGATCCGGCAAATTGTGGACGCGGATCCAGTCAACAGGTTCTCCTGTTTTTTCTGCTTCATGAATTTTGTTGATCTCAAATCTGCCCGAGTTGGTGCCATTGCGCACTACATTGTGGCAGTTCAAACATACATTGTTGGAAGGAATGCCGCCCGATATACTGTAATCGGAAATATGATGGCAGTATTGACAGTCTGTTTCATTTTCACCCGCGTGTATCTGGTGAGAGAACTTGATGGGCTGATCCGGTGCGTATCCGGGGGTGCGTCCCAGGTTTTGCGCTTCAACAACGGCAAATTGACCGTGTACAGATAACCCAATTAGTAAGATAAAGATATGAAGTGCTCTGAATTTTATTTTTTGTGTGAAAATAAGGTCTATAACTGCCAATAACATTAAAAACCCAAGTCCCCAGAAAATAAATGCTTTTACAGGATATGCCTTTAATTTATCGGGTCCTGCTTCCAATGCATGTGCATAATATCCTTCAAGAAAATGTTGCTCTTCGCGTGTGATTCTCATGCCTGCATGGTCTTCCATCATCTTGAGTGTGACAGGATTGTTCATTACGTCCATCAGATCATAGGTGCTGTCTTTCTCCCAAACCAGCGCCAATTCGTAGGCGCCCGGATTCCAGTTCATCTCTTTCTGGGGTTCGGTATAGTGGCAGGAGGCACAGTCGTGCTGACCACTTTCAAAAGCAACCAGTCCGTTAAACAATCTTTCTCCTTTGCGTTTTTGTTGTTTGGTGTATTCACCCCTTATGAAATTTTGTGCAGTTTCTGTTTCTTCTTCTTCAACCTGCTCTGGTTCATCTGCCTGCTCCACAGAGGCAGTGTCAGCGGCAAGGGTGTCGGGTTGGTTTTGTACATCAGCAACAGCAATGCTGTCTTCTGCATTTGTGTCATCACCTTCGTTTTGAAACGAAGAAAAGAGATAAATTCCGAAGATTCCCATCAGGAAAACCAAAAAAAATGGTTTTTGGAAAAACCGGAAAATGGTGCTGAATTGCTTTTTTCGAGGAACTTTTTTCATGCGTTGTTTATATTTTCACAAGTGAAGAGTATTTTTAATGGCAAATTGTTATTTGGGTTTTGGTCTTGTGTGGTATGATTGTATTTAGAAATGAGTATGTTAGAATTCAATTTTGTTTGGAGCGCCTGTAGTGAGGTATAGCAAACTTTTCGACGTCTAAATTAAATATTTTTTGTAAGTAGCCGACACATGCACCTAATTCATAATGTTTCAAAATAACAACTTAGAAATCCCATGGCATTGTCAACGTTATATTCTTGTCTTTAGATTGTTTTCTGTTACGCGTATTTTCTATATTTATTAGTGGCAGCAAGAAAACTCAGGATTTTAATGGTGCTTCATAAAGAAAGCGTCAGGATATAATTCAGATGTAATGTAATTTTTATTGCTTTGCGGTTTATATTTGTGATTTGAAAGTTATGAACATGGTTTCAAAAGGTACCTTATTGATTTATATTTCTGGTTTCCATCTTGCGAATATATATTATTTTCTTTTTACCGGGCATCTGTTTGCCTTGTATTCCTCTAATTTATAATCATTCTAAAATAACATGGAGCGATAGGACCACGAATGAAAAATGATTTTTGTTCCTTCTGTTTTTTGGGTTTGATGGTTTTTTTATGAGCATGATGGGGTTTACTTACATGATGGTTGTTCGCATTGATTTGCTATGATGAATGATAAAAGGTTGTTTTTTTATTTACATTTTGCGTATGATAACCCGATTGCCTTTTTACGAAGATGGATTTATCATATCTTCGTGAAAGGCAAATATGGTTTGCCTCCGTTTATCATTGTTTTCCTCTTTGTGAAAATTCTCTCTGCCATGGTGTCATGTGCCGGGAATGTTTCTGAAGAAAACACCACGATTGCTTTGGAACCACGTACTGATTTATATGTGATCATGAAAGATTTCAGATATGCTTTAAAACCCATAGAGGTTGAATTGATCGAACAGGGTTTGGTGAATGTCCATGACCTGGACTCTACCCTGGTGGTTGATTTGAAATATGCCGGCACCGACAACTTTATGGGACAAAATGTGTATGAGGGCATGCGCTATGCCTACCTGCAGGAGGCAGTGGCACGGCAGCTGGTTAAAAGCCAGCAATATCTGAAAGAGATCAAACCTGGTTATTCATTGGTTATTTTTGATGCTGCGCGCCCACGTCGCATTCAACAAAAAATGTGGGATGCCCTGGAGGTTTCACCAAAGGAAAAGACCAAATTTTTATCGAATCCCGCCAGAGGTTCTGTGCACAACTTTGGTGCTGCCGTTGATGTTGGATTGGTTGACGAAAAGGGTGATCTGCTGGACATGGGTACACCCTTTGATTATTTTGGCGAAAAGGCGCATCCGGCACTGGAAGAAGAGATGCTTTTGGCGGGCAAACTTCAAACAGCGCATGTAGAAAACAGAAAATTGCTGAGAAGGGTGATGTGGCATGGCGGATTTTGGGGGATTCAAACCGAATGGTGGCATTTTAATGCACTTACACGCCAACAGGCAAAAGAAAAATACAAGATCATTGAATAGAACAACCATGACTAATTGTTGTGCTTTCTGAAGGTAATTGTTTGATCAATTCGTCATTAGCGACCCTGAAAATTAACAAATCAGATATCTCCTGGTGGTCTGCCCCGAACCTTGATGATAAAAGTTTTGAACAGAAAAATACAAAAGTTATGAATCACAGTATGGGTAAATACCTTTTCATCATAGGCCTGATCATTGCTTTGGCAGGACTGTTGCTTTGGCTCTGGCCTTCCAAATGGAGCGGATTGGGAAATCTACCCGGTGATATAAGAATTGAAAAAGAAAATTTCAGGTTGTATATTCCTGTTACTACTTCCTTGCTGATAAGTGTTGTCATTTCTCTGATCATCTTTCTGGTCAGAAAAATTTCATCCTGGCTTTAAAGGGCAATGGTTGTGTTGTTGGTACAACTTCGCAATTGACCTTTTCCTGCAAGCACTACTTTTCAATTCTTATGGGAATACAATGCCGGGAAACTGCGTTACACTTACCCGCGGTACAGAAGAATTGTATTGCTGATTGATGGCATCAATGAAAAAATTCGCCACGATGGCATTTCCTCTTGCCGATAAATGTACGCCATCAAGTGAGAACAGCCCACCGGTAATGAATTGTGTTGTAAAAGTCAATCCATCAAAAATAAAACCTTCCCTGGCTTCATTCATATGGTGATTCATATCCACAAGGGCAAGGTCATGATCAATGGCCATCTCAGCGATCACATCGTTGTATTCTTCTGTTGCCTGTCTGATCAGGTTTATCTGGGAACGGGTGAGATAATAACGGTCGGGGACCGGAACTTCTGTTCCCCAACCTGCCAGACTCAAACTATCCTGAGGCAGCGTGATCAATACCAGTTCATCCGATTCAATTTGTCTTAAACCTCCTGGTGCCAAAGGATCTTCTATGACCATACCATTTAAACCGGATCGGAATGTGATATGTGACAAACCCTGATCAGCGTAGTAATCATTAAGTGCGTTGATCTGGTCTTCATCGGTTAAAAACAGGATTCGTGAAGGGATTGTGTTGAAAAAAGGGATACTGGTAATATCAGGTATGTTTGCCAAAACACCTTTTGGCGATGGGTTGGTTAACTCACTGATCAGTTGAGCGTAAGAATCACGAAAACCGGCAGTGGGGGTGATCTCTGCATCTGCTCCGCCCGATAAGGCATACGAGAGCACATCATTATTGCCGATCCACAAAGAGAAAAAAGTGGGTTGCAGATCAAGGGCATCTTCTATAACAGACGTGGCAGGGCTGCTGGCAAATCTTGCAAAATAGGGGTTTGTAACAGCAAAATTATCGCTTAACAGATCTATGGTTTTCGCTCCCGGTACACCCATATTATGAAAAGGACCCTCTTCCTCATAAATATTATCGAAGTTTTCCGGGTCTGGGGTTTCAGAAGCACCGCCCGGCGCCGGATTGATGTTTCCCTCTTCATCGGTAACGGATGCAATAGTGATCCTGTTGCCGAATCCCCATTCATCTTTCATGAGTGGTTGTTTGAATTCACTGCCTCCGGCATGCAGCATCTGCTTGGCGATAATGTTGGGATAGGAGACCATTTGCCCCGACCGGAACAAGTCACCATCAGCAAAACCTGCTGTCAGTGAATTTCCTAACGATACATATGCCGAAAAATCGGCGTTTCCGCTGTCTGCTTCGAATCCATCTATTTCAGGTTCACACGCATAAAGCAAAAACAGAAAAGAGGCAGGAATTATTATTTTAAAAAGTAACTTCATCTATATTTTGTTTTTCAATTGTGTATATGGAAGATCCAGGTTTGGATTGTTGGATTGCTTGATTGTTGGATTGTTGGATCGTTTCATTGTCTTTTTTGTAAGGTTATATTTGATAAGTGATACCCAAACCAAAGATATATGCATTGGATTTATATTTACCTTCAAAGTTGGCAGGTGTATAACTGGCAGAAGTTTGTTGCCCCATCAGGTATATAAACCCTGCATCGATCATCAGCCCTTCTATGGGGAAAAAAGACAAACCTGTTGTAAGTGCGGTGTTGTTTAAACCCGGTGTTTCGGGTGAGAAATATGATTTGTTTACGGGTGATGGATCATAATAGGCTCCTGCACGGATCATGAAATTATCTGATAAGTAATATTCTGCACCGGCTCTGAATATAAGTGTATTGCTGTATTCTCTCGGGTTTTCTGAATCTGTCAGGGAGGAGGTGTTTTCCGAAAAATCAAAATTGAGCGTTTCGTAAGCATCCCAGAAAACATAATTCAATGAGATGCCCGCCATGAATACTCCTTCCCGTTGGTAAGATAGTCCAAGATCAAGGTTGGCCGGAAGAGGAAGTGAAGTGGATACACTTGTAGAGCGGGGAAATAAACCGGCAAGCGTTTCCGGCACCGAGATATCCACATACCCATCATCTATTTCCATATCTATGCGCGAGCGGTAACTGATTCCTGCATTTACAGCATTGTTGAAGGAGATCAGAATGCCTGCATTGTATCCCCACGAGGATGTTTCACCACCCAATTGGATCTCACCCTCACTCTGCTCTCCCTGTACAGGCAGTTTTCTGGTCAGATCAAAATTACCGGTAGCATAAACCAATCCTGCACCTGCTGAGATTTTCTCATTGATTTGGTATGAAACCGTAGGTTGAAAGGTAAAATTCCTCAGTGTGATATCTTTGATCAGAAAACGGCCGGCCCATCCTTCCTCCCATTTCAGAGAATTGCCATAGGGGGTATTTACAGCCAACCCCACAGCCCATTGATCATTGATGTTGTAAACGCCGTAAAAATACAAAGGTGTGCTGAGCGGATTGTCGGTGATCGATTGATAGTGAGAATCGGGTTCCAGCCCGAAGGCTGTTGTGCTTCTGATGAAACTTGCGCCGCCTGCAAAACTGAATTTTCCTGGCAGGGTGCCCATGGCACCAGGATTGTAAAATACCGTACTTGCGTCAAAATTCAGCGAGGTTCCAATCAGTCCCATACCCATATTGCGATGGCTGTGTAAACTCACCTGATATCCTCCGGCCTGCATGGAAATCCAGAAGATGAAGGAAAAAAAGATCGATAAAGATATTTTATACATGTGTTGTTTTTTCTGATTAGTGAAGTTGAAAAAATATTTTCTTCATGTTTTGGTAAAACGTTTGCAAAAATAACATTTTGCTAAACAATGATGAGTCCAGTAAAAAAAGTATTTGTCCACAAATTTACACAAATTTACACGAATT